>JABDFK010000007.1 GCA_013286585.1 Deltaproteobacteria bacterium | reverse complement strand
GATTGAACGAGACTCTGGGCCATCAGATCCTGGGCCGATTCATGCAAAAAAAAGCGGGCTATGGTTCACCCACAGTGCTGGGTGAAGGAAAACTCCAAGAGATCGCCGAATTTATTTTCTCTTTGAATGAAAAAGGTCAAAGAGTGCATCACATCGTCTTTGATAGAGAGCTTTCGCCGCTGCAAAGTCGCAACGTCGAGAGTATCGTTAACGAAGCACTCAGTGGCATGAAAGCCGGTTTTGAAGTCGAAGTGACGGATCGAACCGGTATCATCATCGATATTTTTTCCCGCCATGCGCGCACCAAACAGGCGCGACTACAAATTGAAATTGCCCGGCTGAAATACATTTCCCCCAGGCTGCGCGACAAAATGGAAATCAACGGAGATCGCCAGGCGGGGGGCATCGGTGGCAAGGGTGCCGGTGAAACCTCCATGGAGCTGAAGCGTCGGCAACTGCGCGATCGCCTGGCGCAACTTCGCCGCGAGCTCGAGGGGCTTGAGGCCGAAAACGACAACCGTAGGCTCAAGCGGGAAGCTCAGTCCGTTGCTCTCGTAGGTTACACCAATGCGGGGAAATCATCTTTGATGAAGGCGCTCACGGGCGGTGAAATTTACGTAGCCGATCAGCTGTTTGCGACTTTGGATGTGACCACCAGGCAATTGGATCCTGCGGTGACTCCCACGATACTGGTGACTGACACCGTGGGTTTTGTGCAGCATTTGCCTCATGATCTGGTGGCCAGTTTTAAATCCACCCTGGCCGAGGTCAATCTCTCGGATTTTCTTTTGCAGGTGGTGGATTGTTCGGATCCGCAGTTTCCAGTTCATATGTCCACCAGTGAATCAGTGCTCAAAGAATTAGGCGTAGAAACCGAGCACATGCAAACCGTGTTCAATAAAATGGACCGGCTGTTGCCAGAGCAGTTGGCGAAACTAAAGCAAGACCATCCTGCGGCTTGGTTCGTGGCCGCAGTGGATCCGGCGTCCACGCAATGGCTGCGCGAACAGATCATTCATTTTTTTGAATCCAAGCAGCAGACGATCTCTGTGTTCATTTCGTTCTCGGAGTCAAAAATTCTGGGGGACATTCGTAAGCGCGCGCATTTCCTATCTGAAGTTTACGATGAGCACGGAACCCGGGCAGAACTTCTGATCAAGACTCCGGATTTGAATCGTCTGAAGAGTCTTTATCCACAAATTAAATTCGAAGAAAAGAAGAAGGGGTAAAATGGAATTCACCGATCAATACTGGCGTCTCTGTTCCAGCTGCAAAAAGCCCATCAAATATTCGAGCAAATACTATGAGTGCAATGTCTCTACCTGCACGGGACGTCGAACAGGTTATGTCTTTTGCAGCGTTCCCTGTTGGGAAACGCATTTGCCCCAAGCCCGTCACCGTGACGCTTGGGCCATCGAAAATTCCTCGCCCAGCTTGGTGCAATATCAGCAAGAGCTGAAAGCTGAATCCGCAGTTAGTAAGGACGCAACCAGTGGACGACGTTTGATCATCAAGCCTGCGACTCCTGCTGCGCCTTCGCTGTCAGCATCGCAGAATGAAATTCTGGTGGTGGTTTCAAAGATGAAGCAGTACGTGAAAGACCGCGCTGACATGAACACCGCCGGCGAAGTTGCTGATACACTCTCTGATCTGATTCGCCGAGCCTGTGATGATGCAATTGATCAAGCCAGAGCGGACGGGCGAAAAACCATCATGACCCGCGATTTTAAACAAGATTAGCTAAACCGCGCAGCTAGCAGCATGCCTAGACCTTTGGCTGGTTTTATTTTCTTAGTACACAAACCCCATTTCACGAATGACGATAATGAACGTGAAGTTCCATCTACACAAATGGGGGTATTGAATGGATTTGACTCGTATTATGACCAAGATGGTCACCTTATCAACGACCGTTCTGTTGGCGGTCACGGCGCAAGCCACCAGTTTTCAGGCTTTGTCTCTCAAAGAGCAAATAGCCAAACGTCCAACTACCTGGCAAGCGAAGGACAATCATTTAACTCAATTGTCCTTAGAAGAGTTGCGCCGAATGATGGGCTCTCATAGTCAGCAGGAAGATACCGGAGTCAGCTTCGCGCCGAAATCAGCACTTCAGATGAAGTCCGATGCGATCATCGATTGGCGCAATCACAATGGTCAGAATTGGGTGTCACCAATATTAGATCAAGGAAATTGTGGCAGCTGTGTGGCTTTCGCCACCGTTGGCGTTTTGGAAACACAGATGAACATCAGTCGAAATTTGTCTTGGTTGAACCCTAAGTTTTCTCCTCAAGCCTTGTTTGCTTGCGGTGGTGGAGCTTGTGATATGGGATGGTTCCCATCTGCAGCCGTGAACTACTTACAGGCCACGGGTATTCCGGATGAGGCTTGTGCTCCTTATACCATGGGCGCCACAGGACAAGACGTTGCTTGTAACAGCATCTGTTCTGATGCTTCTTCGCGCTCACAAAAGATTGCTGGATCACAGACTTTAAATGGTCCTGATGCGGTGAAAGCGGCACTTGCCTACGGACCGGTCATCACGACTCTGAGTGTGTATGCCGATTTCGTGCTTTACAGCTCTGGAATTTACAAACACGTGACAGGTGATGTGTTGGGTGGTCATGCGGTTTCCATCGTCGGTTACAATGATACTGATCGCTACTGGATCATTCGCAATAGTTGGGCTGCTGATTGGGGCGAAGGTGGATTTGCCAATGTCTCTTACGATGATGAATCTGGGGTTGGTAACGAGGGCTGGTCCATGAGTATCCCCAATTCCGCGGGAGCAGTGGCCTTCAAAAACTTATCTGATCGCGATTACCAAGCTGGAACTTTCACAGTTTCTGCAGAGTCGACTTTCACCAACACCACTTCTCTGAGTCTGCAGCTGGTGGGCGACAAAGGTGAAACTCATGGTTACACCTGCTCACAGGCGGCTTGTGATTTCAGCATCGAATCGGCAAAAATTCCGGATGGTCGATATCAGGCCGTGGTCGTGGCCAATGCCGGCGGCGTTGAAGTGGCCAGATCCGAGCAAAAATATTTTTACGTAATGAACTCCACCCACGCGGCGACCAGTTTGTCTTACACTGGAAATGCCGTGGACCTGTCGCAGCCTTTGACTGGCCGGGTGGAATTCAACGTGAACGCCCAGAGCTCGCCAGTTCCCTACACAGAACTTGAATTCATCGTCACACAAAATGGAAAAATCTTTCGTGATCACCTGTCACGAAACATAGCTCCACTAACGGTCATGGGATGGAGAACTCCGACTGTGCCGAATGGAACTTACCAAATTCAGTTGCTGGGAAAAATCATCGTCGGCAATCAAACGTACACGACAGATGGTGGTACTTACACGGTGACTGTTAAGAACTAAGGTTCTCTATAGAGATCAGAATAAAAAGGCGGCTTTACGGTCGCCTTTTTATTTTCCAGGGCCTGCGAAGCATTGCATAAAATATTGGAACGCTTTCTATATTACGGTAGCCACTCCGATTTTCCAGGTCCTGTGAAGCGCCGCACAAAGTAAGAGTAACATAATAATTTTAAGTCCTACTCAAGTATTCTGGCAAATCCTCCGAATCATTCCCTAGGCGAACGTCGATAGAAACTAGGAGTGATTTATGAAACTGGTGATTCGTGCATGGATGGTTTTGTTGGGCTTTGTATTTCTGATGGTGAGTTCATCTGCGGCACTGGCGGAAAGTTCGTCGCCAGCTCCTGCGCACAAGCATTCCCATTCCAAAAAGACCTCGCATAAAAAATCCGCTAAGAAATCCCACTCGAAAAAAACGACTCATCACAAAACTCATCGACGAAGTGTCGCCAGCCAGCCGGTGGTACACCGGCGTTTAGCCAGCCAGCCGGTGGTACACCGGCGTTTAGCTAGCCAGCGAGCGGCCGAATACATGAAGCACCAGCAGTGAGCCAGAAAAACATCCTGGATGCCGCAGAACCCGGTGAATACGAGGTCGGTCAGGCGGTGGACTTAATCATTCATTCAGAAACAGATCTGGGCTTCAAAGCCATCGTGAATGCCAAGCACTGGGGCGTGATCTTTCATCAGGAGGTCTTTCAGCGCTTGGTGCTGGGTGAAACCATGAAGGGCTATATCAAGCGCGTTCGCGAAGACGGCAAGTTGGATTTGATTCTGTATCAGGCAGGAAACAAAGATTCTAAGGACATCGGCGAAAGAATTCTACAGCAGTTGCAAGAGGCCGGTGGTTTTTTACCAGTCACCGATAAGACCTCACCGGAAGAAATCTACGATCGCTTTGGTGTCAGCAAAAAGAAATTCAAAATTGGACTGGGTGGCCTGTACAAAAAGAGAATGGTGCGCATTGAAGAAGACGGTATTCATTTAAGTGTGGTTTCAAAAAAAAATCAGTTGCGGTGATTCGGATGAAGAATCTTCCACTAGTCTTACGCCTAAGCTCAGCAGTCGAACGGGTAGGGTCTTCTTACTATAGCAGTGCTGAAGCAGTTGCTGAAAATTTTCTAGGCTGGGAATCTGTTTAGAAGCCGACTCGTGAGTCGTGGACTGAAAATCAAAGTACTTGAGCTTGATCACCCACGATTTAATTCGGTCCGAGTGCCGCCCTCTGTTCAATCGCTGCAGAAAATCCTCGTACAGCGGTGCCATATTTTCCAACAGCTCCTCCAAACTATTTAAGTCCTTGTTGAAAGTTTCTTCGACCGTGAGAGATTTACGCACAGAGTGGGCCTTCACCTCTCGGTCGTCTTGACCTCGACAGAGTTTTTGCATTTCAGTCGCGCGGCGGCCAAAAATTTTCCGCAGCGTCAAAAGATCCAGCTTTTGTATGTCGGCGCAGTTCATCAATCCCACATCGTTCAGCTGTTTTTTAGTCACTGGACCCACGCCAAATATTTTTTCCACTGGAAGTTCGGGCATGAAGGCATCGATGTCCTCGGGTCTTAAAGTGAACTGATTGTTGGGCTTGCGCCAATCGCTGGCGATTTTCGCCAGGAACTTGTTCGGTGCAATGCCCGCCGAAGCAGTGAGCGATCTTTCGGAGAATATTTTCTGACGAATTTCTTTAGCCACCAGGCTGGCACTTTTCAGAGTTGCTGTTTGGCCGGCGCAAAAATCGGTCACGTCCAGATAGGCCTCGTCCAAGGAAAGTGGTTCGATTTTATCGGTGTAGTTTTCAAAAATTTTTCGAATGGCGCGACTTTCCTCTTTGTAGAGTTCAAACTGTGGCGACACTAAAACCAAATTGGCACAAAGACGAACGGCGCGACTGGAGGGAATGGCGGCACGCACGCCAAATTTTCTGGCTTCGTAGTTTGCCGTGCAGATAACACTGCGCGTGTCGGGTGGGCCGCCGACGGCCAAAGGCTTGCCAGCTAGCTCGGGCCGGTGTTTAATTTCCACAGAGGCATAAAAGCAGTCCATGTCGATGTGGATGATCTTGCGCATATGTAAATTATGTGTAAGTCTTAAAAAGGAGTCAAATTGATTCGCAGCCTGGGTCGCTCTTTTTTTATCGCCCTAATTATTTTTTCCAGCGGAAACATTTTCGCCTCTTCTTTGAGTTCACTCAACACCAATGAACCTTCGGCATGGACGTCATCGCTGAACTGGAATGGTGATCTGAATAAGGAACGACCTGAAGCTTCATTGCGATCGATCAGCGCAGGGTACTCTTACGGGTTGCAGTTGCCGGGCAGCACCTCACTGGCGACTTCTTGGATCGAGACCGATGGATACGTTTTAGGTTTGAATTGGGAGTTTGGACAGAAAAAGGATTGGACCTCTTCTTTGTTTCTGAATATTTCCAACCAACCGACAGAGAAATATTCCACTTCAGGTTTGGAATTTGATTTGAATCATAGGATCGAATGGCCCGGCTGGAAGTCCGAAAGTACAGAGGCCGATGGCGCTACAGAATTTTCCCCGGGCTTCAATCTAGGCATCAAAGTGGGAAACACCAATCTGATTCAAAAGTCCAAAATTCTGGTGCGCACCACATTGGTGAATGAATTGGCAGAACCTCAAGTAAAAACGGGCATCAATCTTCGCTATGACTATAGTACTTGGGGAAGTTTTTATTCGGAATACAATGGCTACCATTACAGTGCGACCATCAAAACGTTCATCGCCTTTCTGAATTCGTCCAACAACACGAGCTTATCTGGAATGACAACAGCCATGGGTCAGCTCAATATTTTCGATTGGACCAATAAACTGATTTTTTATTTGAGCGACAATTGGGAATGGGATCTTTCCGAGCAAATTTCCGAATCGCTGACGACGGGCATAACTAGCTTTCTTTACGAAAGCAGCTGGGTCTACAAGATTGGAAAATCCTATGACGTCGAAATTGGCGTAGGCCAAGTCCAGCCTGAAAATACGACCGAAGGAATAATAAATCTGGTCTGTAGCTACTGATCAAGTCAGTGGAAAGATCTCTGACAGTTCCTTGTGAACGGAATCAGTCAGTAGTGGTAGCACATCCAGCGCCGCCAAATTTTCTTGCAGCTGGGCCTTGCCACTTGCGCCCAGGATCACAGAACTCACGTGAGGATTTTTCAAGCACCAGGCGATGGCCAATTGCGAAGGTTTCGTATTCAACTGCTGCGCCACTTCCGTTAGCCGCCGAACTTGCTTCATCTTGTCTTCGGTCAGGGCCTGTTCTTTCAGCCAACCCATAGAGCCTAAATCCAAACGGCTGCCCGACGGAATATTTTTTAGATATTTTCCAGTGAGAACTCCGGAGGCCAAGGGGCTCCAAGTGGTTAGGCCTAAGCCGATGTCAGCGTACAATTTCTGATATTCCACTTCCACTTTGCGGCGCTCAAAGAGATTGTACTGTGGTTGTTCGACCACCGGCTTGTGCCAACCATTTTCCTTGGCAATATCGTAGGCGCTGCGAATGTCGGCGCCACTCCACTCGGAAGTGCCCCAGTAGAGGGCTTGGCCTTTGACGATGAGGTCATTCATCGCTCGCACAGTTTCTTCCAGCGGAGTTTGGGGATCAGGACGATGAGCATAAACCAAATCCACATGGTCCAACTGCAAGCGCTTCAGCGAATGCTCCATGGACTCCATCAGGTATTTGCGATTGAGCGTGTTTCTTTGATTGGGACCATCGTTCAATCCCCAGAAAAATTTGGTAGAGACCAGATATTTCAAACGCGGCCATTTCATTTTTTTCAGCGTCAGCCCCATGAGCTCTTCGGATTTACCGCCGGCGTAGACCTCGGCGTTGTCAAAGAAGTTCACGCCATGTTCAAACGCTAAGCTCATCAACGATTCGGCCGAGGACTCGTTCACTTGTGTGTGAAAGGTGACCCAAGAGCCGAAAGAAAGGCGACTGATTTGCAGACCAGAATTTCCTAAGCGGCTGTAGATCATAGTGAGAAGTCTCCGTGACTATTCGTCGTTGTAGTTATCGGGATTGAGGTAATCCTGCGGGTTGGGACGCGCGGCCTCTTTGCACATATTGGATTTACCTTGGTCCAGCAGAGCCTCAGGAAGAGCGACTTCGAAGTTCGGATGTTCGTAGTCGAAAATATCCTCGAAGCCGTTGGCGTTGGCATCGCGGCGGCTGAGCGCCGGCAAATTGAACTTAGTTTCGATGTATTTCAAGATCGAAGTGTGATCAAAAATTTGATGAGAAACATAATGACTTTTGACATAAGGGGAAATGGCAATGAACGGAACGCGAAATCCATACAATGTGAAATCGCCTTGAGGCTGTGTCGATTTCAACTTGGCAGGGGTGTCATCTGGCGCGCAAGCTCTAGGAGGAGCGACGTGATCATAAAAACCACCGTCTTCATCATAGGTGAAAAAAACCACAGAATCTTTCCAGTATTGGCTGCCGACCAAATCTTTAATTCTCTGTGCGACTGCCTGCTGGCCCAGCTGTGGATTTTTTGGAGGCTCTTCGTTTAAAAATAGAGAGTGGTCCAAAAAAATCACGCTGGGAAGATCAGCTTTGGCCAAATCTTTCTTAAATTTTTTCATAAAGTGCAGGTGGCTCAAATTTCTAAATAACGATCTTGGTAATAGGCCAAAGGCTGGTAAATTTCCGAAATAATATTTCCAGCTGACATGATTTTCGCTCATGACGTCGAAAATAGTCCGGTGATTTCTGAACCAAAATTTAGGATTGCGGGAATTGTCTGTTTCCCCATCGGATGTTGCCGCCATCATAAACATGCGGTTGGGAAAGGTGGGGCTCATGACACTGCCGAAATAGCGATCACCGATGGCAAAGCGTTTGGCCATAGAGTAATAAAAATTAAGATCGGATTCATCGTAATAGCCAAAGGGCCGTCCTGCCGGGAAGCCATCGTTTTTACCATGGTTCCAAGAGCGGTGCAGAGTGTCCCAATCGTGCACCAAGTTGTCGAAACAAAAACTTTGTTCATGGTAAGAACTCGACTGATGAGCATTGTTCAGTCCGTCAACGATGCCGTGATATCCGGTCTCGTCTAACTTTCCAAAATAATTATCAAAGGAATGATTTTCTTGCATGATGACGATCACGTGACGGATGGGATTCTGCAGATCCTCTTGGCCTATCGGTCGGTGGCTGTCGGGCAAACTTCCGGCGGCAACACTGCAATCAGGCATCAACTCCGTGGTCTGATTGGTTCCCTGCGCCATCGCAGAGAGCGACCAAGAGAACACCATTAAAGCGAATAAAGCCAGTGAAGTGCGCATATGAGTTCCTTCCGATGAAGTTCGTTTGACTGGCTTTTGTATATTGATATTGCTTTAAGAAATCACGCCTAAACTGCAGCAGAAGGGACCTTAATTGATGCCTAGTTATTAAGCAGAATTAGTCCCATTCGGCCAGCAGTTTTGCTGACTACCCAGCAATTCCAGTTATTTGGAGTCTGCGGTCGAATGCGGGACCCGATAAATCAAGAGCTGGTCACTGGAACAATTTTGAATCTCTGCCACCAGTTTTTTAAATTCTGGCTTCTGCATTTCGGCCAGCTTGATCCAGCGAGTTTTAATGACCATTTTATCTTCCATCTGGACGGATGCATTTTTCGCCCGAATCACGTTTCTTTGGTAGTCAACCCAAGGGCTACGGATGTCACAGTTGCGGATTTTATTTCCGATCACCTGAAAGTTTTCGATGATTCCGTGACCAAGAGTCGTGGAAGGAGTTCCTAAATTATAATCGGATTTTCTATTTTCAAGGTCCAATCGATTCAAGTCAGAAATCACCAGAGGTGTTCGGATGGTGAAGCCCGATCCCATCGAAGTCGTGGCCGATCGGTAGCGATGATCTACTTTCCAAGTCATACGAATCGGTGTCACAACACGAGATTTGAGATCAAAGGGGGAGAATTCATATTTGTAAACATCACCCTTATCAATATTACCCTGAAGAATTTCCTCTTGGATTTGTTGATTGGAATAATCAATGCCTAGTCCTGCGTGTTGGGCGGCAAAATATCCTGTTTGTAACATCGTGACTTCGTCCAGACGATGGCTTTCGTTTTTGAAAAAGTATTTGAAATGGGTCTCATCTTTAGTGTCCGAGGCCGTGGTGAATTCAATTTCTTGTAGCTCTGGCGTTGGCGATTTCATGATCAAGGACTTTCGATCCGAGATATCATCCATCACTCCTTGGGCGTAGCTCTGAAAGTTGGTGGGATCCAGCCACAATCGGCGTCCATCCGCCAAAATCACCGAAACGATCGCGTGATTGAATGCGTTGTAAGGCACATCAGGAACCCAGTCCGGCCATGAGCCCCGCTGCACCAGACTAATGTGGGCATTGTATCCTAGCAGCTGTAAAATTTTCGAAGTCAGTAAGGACATATCTTTGCAATCGCCAAAATGAGTGGCAGCAATGAGTTCCAAGCTTCTAGGAACAAAGCCTCCATCAATGGAGCGCCAGTCGCCCATATAGCGAACCGACCCGGCAATGGCTGATAGCACATGATTCATCTGCTGAATAGGATCTTTGATGTCGTGGGCCTCGTCGACGATGTGCTGTAGGCTTTTTGGCAGTGGTGCCTTCAAACTTTTTTCGTAAATTTCTGCCAGGGGTGAAAACATCTTTTCGTAATTGGCGTCGCTGGAAACCACAATCCAAGTGAACGAACGGCTGGGCAAGAAAGAGCGAACTTCATCAGTCACTTCATGATAGACCGTTTTTTTGAGCTTGAATTTATAGGTGTACTCTTTTCCGCTCTCTTGTTTTTCAAAGTCGATGGCTTGTTCGGGATCATTCAGTTCTATGTAAAGCGGAATCTCTGAGGTAATGGTCAGGTCTAAATGACTTTGCGGATAGGACTGGCCAAAAACAAATCTTTCAGAAAACTGATTGGGGAAAATGGGCTTGTGTATTTTGCTCACGGTTTTTAGACTTAAGGTGCTGCCAATTTCCACGTGGGGAAACGAGATGACGATCTGACGTAACTCATCGAAGCCACCTTCTGTGGCCTGCAGTGGAGTATCGACGATGTCTTTGTCCTCCACTGGGTATTCCAGTGCACCACTAAGGGTCGCCGGTGTTTTGATCTGCATGTCGTAATTCTTGGGCGTGTAGCTATAGCGAAGGGTGCCGAAGTGACCGCGACCCTTTTCATTAAGAATTTTAAGTCGGGTGACACTTTCACTGATAGAGCGGCCGTCCTTTTTTACGGTGATATGATTTTCATAGTGGTCCAGGCTGGCCTCGGCCTCTTCGACTTTCATCCATCGGGCGTCAGCCGCAGACGTGATCAGTAGTGCAAGCAGAAATATCTTCATAGGAAATATTTTTCTGGTTCGGCGAAACACTCTTTGAATTTTTTGGCCATCACAGAGGCATGAACGCCGTCCATAAAGCGATGATCAAAGGTGACTCCGATGGAAAGGATAGGGCGCACACAAAGAGTTTCATTTTCCACCCACGGCTTTGAGCGAACCGCGCCTACGGTCAAAAGCAGCGGAACTCGGCTGTAGGGAACCAGCGGTGCCCAGGCTTGTTCAATGCCGAAGCTTCCGATGTTGGTGATCATAGCGCTGCCAAAGGGATCTTTGGGAATTCCTAGAAAACTCAAATTCAAATTGAGTGTGTAGGTTAAAAAACTAGTGGCATCCAACATCCAACGACTGAGCCACCAAGGTATTCGCTGAAACATCGCCGTAGCCTGGCTGAATTCTTGGTCTTCGCCCGCTCTTAAACGCTCGGATTTTTTCTGCAAGTCTTCGGCGATTTCAATCACCGTCAGTTGATCCACTTTTCGAATCACAGTGCCTGCAAGGCTAGCACCCTTCACCGAATCCTTGTCTTTTCCGGGAATATTCACTTGAAAAAAAAGATCAATGTCTTTACGAAGAAATATTCCTCCACAGCGAATCATGCCGTTGATTTCGGGCCGATCTTTCATGGCCAGTGCTAAAGCTTTGGCCACCAAATGGGAGACCGAAACTTTCTGTGTGGTTTTTTCGTTCACGGATTTCAGAAAGTTGAGCGCCGCACTGACATCAATATCAAGACTGCCATAGACCGACGGATCGCCGACAGTGCGCCAACTACCGAAAGCGATCTTTCGAAATATTGGTGCTTGGCGAATGCGATGGAGTGTGATTTTTCCCATATCGGTGAAAGTTAGAGTGTCTCAATCTGAGACACTTGTCCAGCGTGTTGACGGTCTTTGTGGCACGTCGCTTGCAATACTATTCGTTGTAAAATAATGAACTTTAAAAAGTATCGGAGACCTTATGAAACAGACAATGAAATTAGTAGTGACCTTGGGCGTTCTGGGATTTGTCCTATCCAATATGGTGGCTTGCGCGAAGAATGGTGGAAGCGCCAGCAACGTGAGCGGAAATGTCTCTATCAGTGGATCGACGATTTCTTCTTCAGACACTGTGAACGGACAGACCATGTCGGTGGTCATATCAAATTTGACAATGATGAATTCGGCTAGCAGCTACAATCCGTGGGGGTCTGGCGGCGGACAAGGTCTGTTGAACTCTACAGTGAATGTGAACGGAGCTACCAACACGATTCAGACACCCGTAGAGCCCTTTGGTTACTCGAATCAGAATGCCCAACCAGGCTACATCGGTCCCTACGCAGTCTATTCCGAGGCCCAGTGTATGGATACGGCCTGCCAAAACGTAGGATTGATTCTATGGTTAAGTCCTCAACAGTCTTCGCAAGGCACACAGTTCAAGCAAATGGGCATGGTTCAGAATCTGTCTAATCAAACCGTTGTTGCTGCGGCCGAGCAAGTGGGCTACGTACCACCATCCACCTTGACTCCGCAATTGCCAACTGGAGCAGTGTTGTTTTCGTCGGCGCCTTTAAAGCTTCAATAAAAATCAATGAATGCCGGCCAGGAAATCTAATAGTTTCTGCCGGTATTCCTTATTATCTCCCCAAAATGAATCTCCGTGGTGGCCCTTTTCGATCTTCCAAAAAGTCTTGGGCTCTGGCGACTCATTGTACAGCTGTTCGCCAAATTTCGGCATGACCACAGAGTCCTTCTGACCGTGCATCACTAGCAGTGGAATCGTCCCTCGCCGAGCTAAGTCCTTGGGGGCGTAAGTGTCGCTCATCAGCAACCAACCGAGCGGCTGAAACAACCAAGTGAGCCAATGCCGACTAAGGACGTCTCTTCCGACACTGCGGTAGGAAAGAAAAGTGCCGTCCAGAATCAGCGCTTTAATTGCTATTTGGTCTTTCATGTCCAGCACGGCTCTATGTGCGATGTTTCCACCCAAGCTCTGTCCATAGATAATCAGTGGACTTGAATCCTTGTTGTCGTGCACCCACTGAATGGCGGCTTTTCCAGAGGACAATACTGTGTCGGGTGAGGGGACTCCGTCTGAAACGCCATACCCCGGATAGTCGAAAATAAAATAGTTGTAGCCCTCTGCAGGTAACCACGACATGGACAGAAAGTGGGTCGTCAGGTTTTCGCCATTGCCGTGAAAGAAAACCACGGTGCCCTTGGCCGGTTTTGTTTTTGAATCGAACCACCAACCTGCCAGCAGTGTCCCATCCGCATTATAGAAATCGACATCTTCGTAAGACAGCTCCACCTGTTTGGGATCATAGAATTTCGTACGTGGCACTCGCGGAGAATAGACAACACTCATGCAGGCGGTGAGCGCTGGTGTCATCAGAAGTAGGTGCAGTTTTCGCCAAGACATTTTTAGAGAGCCGAACGAATGGCATCCATAAGCACATTTTGGTCCATCGCCGGATAAGCCATGGTCTGACAATGAATAGATCCATGCATGTCATCGGACAATGAGTTGGTGGGAATGCCAATCACTTTGTAGCCAAGGCTTTCATAAATTTTTTGAGCGGTGGCATCTGTGCTCACTCCATAGGTGGGCATAAAAACGGTTTTTCGGACGATCAAGGCATTGGCGTAAGTGCGATACGTATTTGGAATATCCGGTAACAGAATGACTTGATAGCCCCAAGACTCTAAATCTTTTTGATAGACGGGGACATTGGTTAGAATTTTTCGACCCGGCAAGGGTTTTAACACTTCATCCACGTCGCCAATTCCTGCCGCGTAGGGCATTAGGTGATGAACCTTGCATCCGTAAGCTTGGATGATATCACCAGGAGTGGTGCCGAACAGTCGATAGCTATCGATGGAAAAACAAGTCCCTTCTTCGTCAGCGATGATATTTCCGCCGACCAAAGTGAATTCTTTTTTCTCATTGTGTAGCCCCAGGCTCTGCGCTACGGCGTCGCCGGAATTAAAATCCCGATAATATTTGGCGTTCACTAAAGAGACATGTTGGGTGGCATTGTCGTAGACCGGAACGGGGAAAGCATCGCGAGCCCAAAAGCCGTTGCCAGTGTTCGAGTCGCTGGCGACAATCAGACGATCGGCAGCCAGCCAAGCGCCATACTCTTGTTTCACGGCATCGACTTCGGCGGTGTCAGCTAGGATGACCAGCTTCACGCCATCGGGCAAATTCTGAGCAATGGTCCTTCGCAGGTTTGTGACCTCGTCGCTGGTTTCTTGAGAGCTCATCAGCACGTAAGCAAAGTCAGCGGTGTCTTCCACGGGGCGCGCGGGTGTGGCGCCGACGTGCTTGAGTGGACCACTATGGTACCGCGCATTTGCGGCGTAAGCCCGGCGAATCTCGCTAGAGGTGGCTTGATGGTCATGATTTTTTGCAATGGGTGCTACGCCCAAAAGCAGCAGCGACGACAGTCCGACGAAAACAAGATTGAGTTTCTTCATGCCTAGAGCTTAGGACGTCTCAAAAAACACTGGCAAGGACTATGTTAATGGGATCGTGAGTCGATGTATCATTCGATGATTTGAAATTCGCGGCGCACTTGTTCAATAGGAAGTGCGTTGTAGTGCCACCATTCATGCGGCAATTGCTGAAAGCCAGCGTGCTCCATCACTGATCTAAGGATCATGCGATTTTTCAACTGAGCGGGCTTGAGTGTTCCAGCAGTAAGAAACACTTCCTCTAATTTTGGTTGGGCCAAATCATGAAAATCGTCAAACTCGGTTCCCATATCCAAGGCACCGCCCGCTTTCTCTTCTAAACTGAGATCTATGGCCATGCCGAAATTGTGCAGGGATCCGCGAACTGGATCAGCAACATAATCTTTGTAAGGGGTGGAGGCCACAAATTCGCGCATGAGCTTTTGCACAGATCGGGGGCGAAGAGCATCGAAGATCACGAAGCGAAGATGCGGATGGGTGCGCTGAAGTTCCTGCTGAGCTTGCTGAAACATATCGTAGCCCACTTGATGCAGAAAGGCCTGGTGAAAACCGCCATAGAGATCCACGTGCATGAAATTATTTGTTCCGCAGTAGCGTAAGTCTATGCGCACCAAATCAGAATTTTTAATTTCAATAAGATCTTTGTTCAGACGGTGGGAGGCTGTTTCAAAGGGGTGGGCCATGATTTAGCCCTTTTTTGCCTGATCTTCCAATTTCTTTTGGTAGATGGCTTTGAGCGCTTCAATGTCGGCCTGATGCTTGTGATCCTGGTCGGTGATTTTTTCTTTCATCTTGCCACGAGCTTCATCAACGGCGTTGGAAGCTTGATCGCGAACATGCTCAAGCTCCTCGGCCTGATTTTTTCTTAAGGAGTTAATTTCATCGGAATGTTTACCTTCCATTTCGGATTCCCGTTTGGAATAGTACTCCCGAATCTTCGAAGGATCGTTAGGATTGGAAGAAGAAATAGAGCTCATGCTTCTTATTATGGCTTGATTCCATGAAAACCCGTATCAGAATAATACAGTACCAGCCGAAATCAGGCCCTAAGATGGGTCTTGCTGGATCTGATAAATTTGATGAGCGGGTTCGATGCCAGCGGCTCTCAGATGCTTAATCCCGGCGATAACGACTTTATCGCCGATAGAGAATTGCGAGCCGTAACCATTGATGTAATAAGCCACTTTCATCCCCAGCCAAGAGTCCGTGTATTCAGAGATGAAAACCAATGGCGCCGGTTGAGTCAGAATGACAGACACATCTTCCAAAGATGCCAGTAAAACTTTCTTCGCTTTTTCCGCATCGACATCGAGAGGCAGACGAAAAATCTGGCTGCGCAAGAAGTGCAATTCGCCGCCCTTGAAATTAGAAATTTGTGAATTGGCCATAGCACGATTAGGTAAGACGATGATTTCATCACTCCAGCCGGCCAGGCTTGTGGCCCTCCAGGTGATCTCTTTCACTTGGCCGACGATTTTTTGTGAACCATTGAGAATTTCCAACCAGTCATCAATTTCAAATGAACGATCGAGCTGCAGAGAAATTCCAGCGAACAAGTTTCCCAAGGTGTCTTGCAAAGCCAAGCCTAGAATGATCGAAAATGCGGCGGAAGTTGCCAGTAGCGGACCCACTTGAATTCCAAAGATAAAGCTAGCACTCCAAAGTAGCAATGTGATCGACAGCAGTAGTGAGAAAATATTCACCAGTAAAACAGGGACCCCAGCTTTCATAGAACCCAAGAACAGATATTGCAGAATGATCAGTCGAGAGGCCTTTACAAAAACCAGCATGCCCCAGAAAAAAGTCAGCAGCGCGATGTAGGGCAGAATGCGACTCAGATCCCAGCCCAGATTTTCAGTTTGATAGACGAATTTGAAAGCCACGAACAACACTGAAAAAAACAGCGAATGGCGAAGTAGATTTTGAAAATGCAGACTCAAATTTTTATGGCGTTCAGCAGAAACCGCGCGCAAAAAAAGTTTGTAGAAAACCCAAGCGAAGACGACCAGACCGATCAGGATAATGAAAGGTTCGTAGTCCATTAAGGCGTAAAGAGCTTGGGTCTTAAGAATCTTTTCATTCATGAGTCCTATTGTGCGAACAAGCCCCGTAAAGAGGAATAAAGATCTGCCTGGTACCAACAAGACTAGACCTTGGCCGTGAAACCAAAAAACTCTCAAGCATTGTCTCATATTGGCCGATTTAAGGACGTGAATGGATATTAACGAGGAGTCGGTATGTTCCGAAGATTTGTCATTTTCTTGAATGTTTTTACCTTTGCATTCATACAAACGGCTATGGCGGCACCGCCAATTCCACCGACCAATCAGATGACTGGTTACATTGAATTTCTAAAGGATTCCGGGGTCACTCAACATGCAGTTTCACTGAAAGAGATTCATCAGAAATACGGCGGCAGTTTGCCGCCGACCATTCGCGCAGAGATGGACGCATTGCTCAAAGAAAATCCGGACATGATGGTTCCTAAGATGGATGTTCAACACATCGGTCAAGGCAAAGATGAGCATTTGCAAATTGATGTGAACACGCCACAGGGTTCGGTTGTGATCACCACTTCGAATTCTGACAAAGCGCCATTTTCAGTCGTGGGCCGAGTGAACGGTGCTCCGGTTAAAACGGACATCACTTACTCTCAATTGGTGTACGCGCAAGATATGGTCTACAGTGAACGGGTGAACCAGAAGTGGTCCCGCTCACCACTCGTGCACTATGACGGAAAAGATTTCCTCAAGCTCGATAACAAATCTAAAAAAGAATACATCAAGCAAATGCGGGCCTTAGCGGGATCCATCGAAGCCGTGCAGCGGTCCCTGCACCCACTGAAAAAAGTCAGCAGCAATGACTATTTCTATGAGAATATTTTCGGCAACAGTGCCGCCGCGGCCGATGATTGCACTACAGCTGGATGGAGTGACGGCACATTCGGCGCCAACAATGTCTGCTTTAGTCCAAAAATTGCGCACAATTCTGCTATTTGCCCAGAGGGGGAAATCCAGTGCAATCCAGTTTTCTACGGGGATGGGTTGTGCACCAAAGGCACGGACACCTCCAAATGGACACAAAAGTGTAACGAGCAGGATGCAAATTTAGACAATGTTATTAAGAGCTACGCAGGTTATCAGACGGACGATGCTTCGATTTCAAAAGCATTTGATGATATCGGTAAGGCTGCTCACAACTTGATACCTTCATGCGCGAAGGCCTCCGCACAGGCCACGAACCCGGATCAAATATCGACCTGCAATGAATTTCTGCCAAGGATTGGAATGATGAATAATCTCTGTGGTCAGACGGGTATCGCAGAAAAGTACAAAAATGCCTGTCCGGCGTTGCCGGCACCGGCTGTGGCTCCGACGGAAAAAGCCGCAGCCGGTGGAGAAGCAGCTCATGGCAACAACGCTGCACCAGCACCTGGTGGAAAAGAAGCAGCCCAAACTCGAGTAGCTAATAATCCGCCGCCTCCTTCAGCTCAAGGTCCGGCGCAAGTTCCTCCGCAGAGTCAAACTCCGGCGCAGGTGGCAACTCCTCCTGCGGATGGAAGTCCTGCGCAAGTGGGCCCTTGCTCCCCAGAGGATCGCTGTTGCCACTTTTTCCAGAGTTATAATCCAGCACTGCCTGCGACGAAATCCTACTGCACGACAGGTTCTGCATCTGCGGCAGACTTAGATATTTTGAGATGTTCTAGAGACGACAAGCCGGCAGTTGATTATGAAGTATGCAAGGATAAATCTGCCAACAGCTGCGCCAAATATCACGCGTTGACTGCAGAGACTGTGAAGAGCTGCGCTCACGCCACGGTTGTAGCTTGCCAAACTCCGGGCGGAAACGAAGGATTTGTACAGGCCTGCACTGACTGTGCACCAGGATATGATCCAGACAGAGCTGGAATGGTCACCGTGAATAGCTGTGATGCGAGATCTGGCCAAGTGGCTAGCGACAAACATTCCCGCAGAGATCACGAGCATGAGCACAAAGAAAAAAGCTTCTGGGATCGAAACTCCAGTTGGTTGTTGCCGGCGCTGTTATTTGCCGGTGTGGGTTTGATGATGTACATGCAGTACAGATCGCAAAAGAACTACATGAATCAAATGGCAGCCTATAATCAACAGCTTTACGGTGGCTATGGTTATGGTTCTGTGGCATCGCCATCGATCATCTATTACACTCCAGGAATTACTGCACCACCTCCGGCCAGTCGGGAGTTTACAATTCCTTCGATGAATCGCGGCGCGACGTAAAATTAGCGCCCAGTGCAGAGATCAGGACCTGATCTCTGCAGATATTTGCGGTACTCTATAAAAATGGAAATCAATCCGCACTCTCCAGAAATTAGAACTCCTGCAAGGGAGATTCCCTATCCAAAAGGACATCTTCGGGACCTTGATTTTGCCGAGTCCACGATGGGGTTTCATAGTGGTCCCAATCGGCGACGTGGTTATCGACTGATTTTATTCAGTTGGGCGGCCTCGTTGATTGACGTGCTTTTGGGCGTGGCCTTCAGTTCATTTTTTATTTTAACGTCTTCGGTGGTGCTACGAGTGAATATGTTTCGTGGGATTCCGCAATCAGGTTGGCCGATCGTGGGCTTAGGGATCTTTGTGGCTTCAGTGGCCGCCGAACAGATTCTTTTACGCATATTCTTAGGATTCACCATCGGGGAGTGGGCTTGCGGCTTACGCTTAGGTTCGTCGAAGGAAAGAGCGGCTTCCAACTATGCGCTGCGAGTTCTGCTGCGCAGCCTGGTCAATTTATTTTCAGGTTTTGTGTTGCTGCCCATTTTGTCGTTGATCGTAGGGCAAGATTTGTCCGGACGCATTTCGGGTTTATACCTGGTGAGCCAAGATTAGGACTGATCCCAGCGCGATAAAATTTCGTAATGATGCGTGTGCGGGAACTGATCGATGATTTCAATTTCTTGCAGTCGATAATTTAAATCCTTCAATACCTTGGCATCGTTTAAAAAACTTTCTGGGAAGCAGGACATATAAATAAAATTCTTCGGTGGTTTTTTGGTCTCGATCAGTTTCGGCAGAAAATGGGACAGCCCCGATCGTGGTGGATTGGCTAAAATCAAATCCACCTTAGAAAAATCCGGTGTTTCCTTAGGATTTAAAATTTCAATTCGATGCCCCAGCGAAAATTCCTCCGCCGTTTTTCGTAAACCCTGCAGGGCCAACAGATCTGTTTCAATCACCTGGACCCGATTGGATTCATTCATGCTGGGAAAAGTAAGATTTCCGTTTCCGGCTCCATATTCTAAGCTAAGCCTATGGCCCATATTTTTGGTGAGGCGGGCGACGCCGTCCACAATCACTTGATTGGCCAGTGCGCCAGTTTGTGAAAAGCTACCTACGGTCCCGAAGAGTGAAAGAGTCTGACCCAGGTAAGTCGTCTTTGACCAGCATCTGAGCACGGGCTCTCGCAGAGAAAATTTTTCCGGTGTTTTCTCTAGGACCTTTCGCCGCTGTCCGATTTCGACAAAGCCCAGGGAACTCAACTGCAAGAGCATTTTTTGTTCATCCATCAGTATTTTGGTATCGACATGGGAAAAATCCAGCCATGCACCTTTTTCGCCGGATGGCCCCACTCGTAGGCGGAATGAGCCTTTGTGGATGGGCCACGGAATGCGGCGAAATTCCTCATAATAATTTTGCAACGCCGGTGTGAGCAAAGGGCAGCTGGGAAGATCCACGATCATTTCAATTTGCTTGGCATAGAGGCCTATGCGGCCATCTTCAATGACGAAGTCCATTCGCTCTCGCAAGTGCGTGGGGCCAATGGACTGAATCTGAATTTCCGGGAGATTTTTTAAACCAAGATTTTCGAGGCCGTTCTGTAAGGATTGCTTTTTATTGGCCCATTGCTGCTCCATCGAAATGTCCCAGGTGCTGCAGCCAGAGCACAGCTTGGCGTGGGGACAGGTCAAAGATTCCATGAAGTGATGTTTTCTCCGTCAGGGGTGACCAGGTCGAAACTGCAATTTCGCGTGTCTTTGATCACTCCGTCGCTGTCGTACAAGTCGGTGTTGGTAAAGCCGATGGTGATGTGGGGATGATAATTGGCCAAATCAAAGTCCATGGGATCGCCACCAGCTTTTACAAAGAGCCGCAGAAACTCTCGGCGCAGCTGCATCAGTCCATCCGATTCCACGACCACATAGTAGGTGAGATCATTTTGCCTTTTTCCCTGCGCTACACAGAGTGGCTTCCAGTGAGTTCTCTGGATGTCCAGCCGCAGAGCCCCCGAGTCGAGTTCGCTCATGCTGATTTTAGATTTGAGCTTGGCGAACTCGGGAGGGGAGATCACAGTGATATGTGCTTCGCCGCGAGTTTTAAGCGGCACTCCACCCACAGCCTCCAATTGCCTTCTCAACTGCTCCGTTGGCTCTGGGTCTAGCGCTAGACCCAACCAATCGGGATGACTGATAAAAGTCTGAGGCTTCCACTGACTGGAGCGCGCAGCTACCAAGGCTGATTTTTTTGAGTCTGGTGCCGGATGATGGCTGCACGCGGTGCTCAATAGAAGTAGAGCTGTCATACGGATGCAAAATTTTCGAAGAGGGTGGTGTCGCATTTTTATTCCTTATTCGTTAGACAGATCGCGAATCGATGTACATATCAATGAAGGCCTTGTCTTTGGGATCGATTTCTAGAAACTGTAGGCCTAGAATTTTGAAATCCGGATTGGTGTCCGAGCGCGAACAATGGCGCACTTCCGCGGCTTTGATTTTGATCACACGTTGAGAAAAAATCAGCAGGATATCACCGACCATTTGTTCTGGTCTGTAGTTTTGGATGAGGTCCTTGTCCATGCGCGCACCGATCCCACCCGAACTCAAGTCCAAAATATGCAGGGCGATGTCTGAATTCAACGTGGGACTAAAAAACTGACAGAGCACCGGCGAATCCTCAGAGACTCTCAGTCGTTGGTCATTGCGGCGCTGGATCTCTTGCACCATAGTGGGGGCTTTGAAAACGAATTGGTGCTCCAGCTGTCCCAAAAAATCCAAAGTCATGCACACTCGTGCGTGCACAGAGGACGTGGAGGAAATAATATAGGGACTGGTTTTCAAGGATTGATCCAGCAGAGCCTTGCCCTCGGGATCATCTGTTTTAAAAACGATGGAAGAAGTTTTGGCATCAAAGGAGGAGAAGTGACCGCGCACCCTCCAGCTGCAGGTTTTGTCATAAAGAAATGAGGGGACCTTTGCGCCCACACAGGACAACAGAGGATTCTCTTTTTTTTCTGGAGCCGCCGCCAGAGCCTCTTCCTTGCCCTTAGCCTGAGCACCGCCACGAATGATGATAATTTCAGAGCGACCACCGGATTTTGTATTTCGAACTTGAGAGCGGTTTTCGAGCTCTCGATAGTCGCGTATTAAGAGAGCGCTCATTTTTTTCATATCCAAGATGGGTTTCATCGTGCGAATGAAGGTGAATTGGATCAGGTTGCGATTGACGATGATTTCTTCTTGAGTGGAAATAATAACGATTTTGATGTCCGCCAGTTTTAGACTTTTCACGGTGCTCTGGAAAATTTTGGCAAATTGACTGAGGGCGACTTTATCATTGATCTCGATAATCAAAATTCCTCGCTCACGGGTGATCAAATTTTTGAAACCGTCAGCGACGCTAGGTGCGGACTCGATCATCATTGGAATCTGCTTGCTGATGACAAGATTCATAGCTGCCAGATCAGAGCCGCAGCTTCCGACCAGAAAAATAGGAATGGATTTTGGTGCAAGAGCAATTGCCGCAGCCATATGCGTACTCTTCGGCAAAGTGCGTGGCAATTTCAACGTGACTTAAATCGAGCTTGCAAGAAATCCTGGACGTCTGCATAGGAGCCACGAAAAAGCACATTTGGCTCACGAAGTTTCAGCGAATAAGTGTAAATGGGGTCGTAATACCACTCTAGCAATTTACGAATCCAGATCTTGTTGCCCTCAAGATCGCCGTTACCAGTGTAGGTAGCTTGGCACTGGTCGAGGTCACGTTTAATTTCCTGATATCTGAGCCCACCCAGTCTTGTCTTGATTCCTGAAAGTGATTTCTGCAGACGCTCAAAAACGAATTGCGGTGGTTCGCTCGACAGCATGGCGCGAGAAACGTACTCATCAAAAGTATTTAGCACTCTTTGCTCGAGAGAATCTTCAATGAGCACCACAGGACTGGCGCGCAGGCGCTCGAACAAATCGGAGGTTTGTACGCACCGTCCGATGAGCCTGCTTTCGTCCTCGATCAAGACTTCGTTATGACTTTGAGTTTTCAGTTGAAGCATCTGAAGACTCAGCCGATTTTCAAAATCAATTTGTCCAGGCTGAGGAGTGGCAAATCCTCCGAACGCTGATCCGCGATGATGGGCCGCCAGTTCCAGATCCAAGACGGGCAGGGAAGCCTGTACCTCCCGCAGCAGCCGTGTTTTCGCTGAACCTGTCGCACCGGAGAGCACCAACAACGAGGTTTGTTGGACGAAGGTCTGACTCTGCTGCCGTAAAAACTGACGAAGCGCCTTATATCCGCCTTGCACTCGCGGCAAACTCAAGCCTTTTTCCGCCAACCAAGTCTGCGTGATTTTCGAGCGAAGCCCGCCACGAAAACAAGTGATCACCGTGTGCGGATTTTTTTCAATCAACTGCAACCAATGCTGAATCCTCTGTTCGCGAATTTCACCGCTGACCAGGTTTTGACCAAGCTCGATGGCAGCGGCCGGACCGGATTTTTTGTAGGCGGTCCCGACCAAGGCCCTCTCCCCCGTGTTCAGAATAGGGGAGTTGAGGGAGTGCGGAACTGAGCCTTCGGCGAATTCAACCTCGGCTCTGACATCAATGAGTTGGGTTTGACCTGTGCTTAAATCCAGACAAAGTGATTCAAATTTTTCCGCAGTCAAAAGTGGCAGGATGCCATAGCTCATTCCTCAATCACCAGTGAGGTATCCTGGGAATCCACGACCTCGCCGATTTTCGCAGCAGTTCTAAAGCGCTGGGAAAGTTTCTTCAAGATTTCATTCGTGTGACGGGGATTCACCGCCAGCAAAAGGCCACCACTGGTCTGCGGGTCGAAAAAAATCTGGCGCCGCAAGGGATCCGTGATTTTGAAACGGGCGTTGGACTCCACGTAATGAGCATTGGTCCTGTGCGCCTTGGTCAAATTTCCCGCTTGCAGTGAAGTCATTGCTAAAGAAAACATCGGAACTTGCGAAGAATACAGCCGAAAAGTTTTTCGACTGGCGCTGGCCATTTGATAGCCATGTCCCGCTAGCCCAAAGCCCGTGATATCCGTCGCCGAGTGAATGGCCGCCAACTGCTCTGCATTCAGCAAGTCACGAATACGATTGAGTGTGGACATCGAAGAAATAACTTCGCTCAGTTCAGACTCTTTGTAAGTTTGTTTTTTCAAACCAGCACAAATTGTTCCCGTGCCCAGAGACTTGGTCAGAATCAAATCATCACCGACCTGAGCCTGAGAATTGCTCCAGACCTTTTGCGGGTGAATCACACCCGTCACTGATAGACCAAATTTCAAAGTGTCATCATCAATGGAATGTCCGCCGACGAAATTGGCTCCAGCTTCTTTGATTTTATCAGAGGCTCCTTGCAAGACTTCAACAATCACTTGAGATTCCATCGTAGCTAATGGAAATGCTAAGATCGCCAGTGCGGTCTTAGGCTCTCCACCCATGGCGTAAACATCACTCAAGGCGTTGGCTGCCGCGACCTCACCAAAATATCTAGGGGAGTCCACGATCGGAGTGAAAAAGTCCAAGGTCTGGACCAATGCCAAGTCCTCCGTGATTTTGTAAATGGCGGCATCATCAAAAAGACCCCCATCCACCAAGACATTCTGATCATTGGGTGGAAACTGAACTTGCGCTAAAATTTTACGTAACTCAGTGGCAGAAACTTTGGCGGCACAGCCACCTTTTTGAACTGTCTGTGTGAGTTGAATCATGGCGCTGATCTAACGATGCTCCCGTATTTGAGTCAACTAACGTGGTGCTTCGCAGGCCCTGGAATATGAGACACTGTTCTGATAAGTTATATTATGTAACATTAAGTCCGGTGCAAGGTCAGCTGTCCTCAGGCCACTGGCCAGGTTTGTTAGCTGAATGCTACAAACCTGCTACCCATAACTGTCGCCTCACCGGGGCCAGTGGACCGAGGACTCTGGACTGGGGACTGATGCTTACTTAGCGCTCTGTCAGGGTCCTGATCTGTCGATCTTAGTTAACTCATGGGAACTTCATCGATAAACTATTTTGGACATGAAGCTCAATGACCCATCGATTTTCGATAACCTTCTAGAGGCCGTTCTAATCACCGATTCCAAGTACGGTTTCCTTTATGCCAATTCTCAGTTTTGTAACCTGACCGGTTTGGCAGAGCGAAGATTAAAAGGCAAAGACCTCTCGGAAATGTTTCCTCTTAAAAAATGGATCAAAAAACCCTCGATCAACCAGGATTCGCAAATCCTAGATTTAGAGCGGACACCAAAGTCCGTGCAAG
The DNA here is from genome assembly GCA_013286585.1 of Deltaproteobacteria bacterium. GTDB lineage: Bacteria > Bdellovibrionota > Bdellovibrionia > Bdellovibrionales > Bdellovibrionaceae > CAIYID01. The sequence goes on along the minus strand of JABDFK010000007.1, from coordinate 42,241 downwards.
TCTGTGCTGAAAATATCCAGTTGAATGAGGCCGAATCCATGTTCTTCTATGTGAAAGACATTTCCGTGGAAGGCAGTTTGCAAGGCAAATACCGCGAAGAATTGAAGCAAAAAGAAGTCGTTATTCAGCGATTAGAGCGCAAGGTTTTAGAAGTTAATTTCATGTATGAAATGGCCCATGTGTTACAAAATCCCATGGGAGGCGACGAAGTTTTTCACGCCGCCGTCGAACTCATCTTGCGCAAATTCAACTGCAAAAGAGTGGCCTTGGTGGGCTACGAAAAGGACATGAAGAAAATTCTAGCCACCGCAGGACCAACGACAGAGCGGGGATTTTGGCAAGGGGTATTGGATCGCTGCCCGCCTGGAATTTTTACCATCGAAACAAAACCGCCCGCAGTGTCCACGGGCGCCTTGCTTCTAGAAATTGACGAGCCTCCCATCAAAGAAAATCAAGATCTGCTGTCTTCCGCCATTTCCCAGTTGATGACCCGGGTGGAACAAGAAAATAAAATGAACACCGACGAAAAAACGGGTCTTTCCAATTCCCGTTTTTTACAGGCCGCCTTAGACCGAGAAATCAAACGCAGCGATCGTTACGGAGACATTTTCGGCTTGATGGTCATCGATATCGACTTCTTTAAAAAGTTCAACGACAAGTACGGGCACCAAATCGGCGATGAAGTTTTGGTTCATGTGGCGAAACTCATCAAGTCAGTGACACGCAATACGGACGTGGTCGCCCGCTTCGGTGGCGAAGAATTCTGCGTGATTGCGGTCAAGGCCAGCATTCCCGGAATTCAGATTCTGATGGACCGAATTCGCGCCAAGGTGGAACTCAATCCGCTGAAGTCGGCCGAACACGGCGATCTAAAAGTAACAGTCAGTGTCGGTGCCGCACTTTATCCCGATCAAGCCAAAGGCAAAGAAGAATTGTTTTCGAAGGCCGATCAAGCGCTTTATCTCAGCAAAGGTGGCGGAAGAAATATGTGCACCTTATGGGTAGAGAAAACTTAAGGAACAAAAGTGTTCCCTAAGGCTCAATTATAATTTGGGTTTGTTCCCAAGAATTTGCCACAGGTAATTCCAGCAGCTTCATAGGAATCGCATTTGGCAGCCTTTTCGATGAGGCCTCCATATATAACAGCGGCTTCCTGTCCGCCGACATGAATTGTACTATAGTCAGCGTAGTATTCACATTTTGGAAGATTTGGATTGCACGCAACAGCTGCCGGGGCCGCAGAAGTATCTGCGCACTTGAACTGAACTAGTTCCATTTTGCTGGTAATAATTGGATCCGATTGCTGACCAGGTTGAAGCGTGGTCACTTGAAAATCGGCGAAACAAGAGCCGGATAACATTAAACCTATAGCAATAACAGAAATGAGTTTCATACATATTCCTTTGGCAAATATTGAGATTAATTTTACAAAGGCCCTATTTGCTAGAACTGTGCCGATCAGAGATCGAAGCATTTGCATTAGGCAAGAATACACTGTCCAATATTTGAGCAAAGTGCCCATCAATATCGTCCATCGCAGCGATTCCTCGAATCGATTTTCGTTTCCGCCATTAGAAAGTGTTTGAGATCAGTTCCAGAGCCACTCTTTAAAACCCAATTTCGTCGCGTCACCCAATTGATGGCGATCGATTTCATAGACATTGGCTTTGCCGGCCGGAGCACCACACATCTGCATGTGCATCAGCCCGTCCATTTTTTTCTCGGCAGCGAAGACTTTTATGCCAGATAGCTGCGTCTGCATCTCTTCAACGGAAATAATTTTTCCATTGCCAGTTCCGCATTGCACACTTCCATCGTATTTAAAAACACGAACGTGATCTTGGGGACCTGCCACTACCGCAGTTTCGACTTTGGTCCCAGCATTCCCCGCAGCTTTAGCTTCAGCCGCGGCTACTTGACGGCAATTGCCCTCAGCGCATCCGACCAAAGCACACAGCGAGAGAATAAAGATCTTGTTCATCAAATCACCTCAAGTAGGGAATGGCGTTGGGATACTTAAATCCAATTTCGAGAGCGTAAGCATTGGCCTCGCCAGAAATAAAAAAGACGTGATTGTTCTTTTCATCCACCGTCGGCGGAGACAAAATCCCTCGACCCGGATCAAAGTCCCCGACTTTCTTGCCCGTTCCGGAATCCAAAAAGATCAGGCTTCCTTGCGATTCGCCAAAAACCAAAAGCCCGTGATACATACTAGGCGAGGTCGCAATTCCGTCGGCCAACTGATAAGACCAAACTTTGTTGCCCGTGGTTTTATCCACGGACAGAAACTCATTGGTGGTGCTGGCATAGAAAAGTCGATCGCCCACGATCAACATTCCACCGTACCCACCCTTTTCGGAAGACCAGACGGACTCTCCGGTGGTGGCGCGCAGACAGTAGAGATGATCATCAAAGCCCAGAGCATAGACAAACTCACCATCGATCAAAGGATTGGTGTCCAGGTCACGAAATTTTTTATTTTTATTCAGCTGTCGTTCCCAGCGGACCTGTCCGTTTTTGGCGACCAAGGCCACGAGGTAACCATCGCTAAATCCAAGAATTAAATTGCCATTGCGAAGAGCAGGTTTGCTGCCCCCGCGCACTCGCAAAGGGTTGGGGTCTTGCCTAGTATATAGCCAGATCTGTTTGCCGGTGGCTGCGTCCAAGGCATACACCGAATTATTCCCGGTCAAGAAATAGACGATGCCATCATCGATCAGAGGCTCTGCCAAGTTTTCAATTCGGGTGGGGAAAGTCCACACGATTTTTCCTGTGTTGGCCTCGACCGAATAAAACTGCCCGTCGCTCGCGCCGAAGAACAGTCGATCGCGCACCAGTGCGGCCGAGCTTTCAACACCGTTAGCGATCTTCAAACGCCAGATTTCTTTGCCGGTGAAACGCTCGTAAGCCACGACGCCATCGATGGCATTGGCCTGAATCAACATTTCGCCGCGGTCTTTGTCGGCATAAAGAATGGGGCTCATGCGATTGATTTTGCGGAAACCCATATTGGTTTCTTGCGGGGATTGCCTCACCCACTCTTTACGGATTTGGAAGGATCGTCGTTCTGCCAGCTTGGCCTGCCAGTCACGAAAAGAGCCACACCCAGAGAGCAGTCCGATCGCTAAAAATAATCCGAAGAGTTTCCGTCCCATGCTCAGTTAACTTTGGTCTTCATCAGACGTAAATATTTTTCCGCCGATTTAGCAGCCGAGGAATCTTTAGCTTCGGCCAAGATTTTATTATAAGTCTCTTCCGCGTGGGTCGTGTCTTGAACAGATTCATAGCAAAGAGCTTGTTGCAGATGCACTTCTGGATAAATGGATTGTGCCGACTTCATTTTCAAAATCTGCTCCCAAGTGCTGAGCGCTTTCGTGCAATCCTTCATATCCGCCTGAGCATTCCCTTTCTGCATCAACACCAGCGCTGACAGCAAATCCGAACCCACTTTAATTTTGTCCGCGGACTGGATGATTTCTTCATATTTTTTATCTTTGGCCTTGATCTCTGAAAAATTTAAATAGGCCAGCAGTGCTGCCCGACTTCCCGGATGATCCGCCGTCACGGTGGCAAATTTTTGCGCCAAAGGTTCATAGTCAACAACGACAGGAGCCTCTGCCGCGGCCGCCTTTTCACCCTTGGCTGGTTTTGCCGCAGGTTTTGGTCGCGCGGACTCTTGCAGTTTTTGATACTCTTCTTCGACTTTATAATAAGCTTCCTGAGCTTTTTCTTCGGTTTGATCGGCCAGATATTTGTAGACAGAGTAACCAATTCCCAGCGCCACAAACGCAGCGCTCACAAAGATGGTGAGCTTGGCATGAGCCGTGGTCCACTGAAAGCCCTTCTTTAACTCTTGGGTGACAATGTCCGGGGTTTTTGCATCATTTTTACTGCTATGTGTGCTCAAAGACCACTCCTTAATAACGGGCCTCTAAGAGACCCTTTAGTGAATGTTTTGAATTGTATTCTGGACTAATGCAGAGTCAAGCTAAAGCCAGCCGACGGTACGGAGGCGTTTCGCTAGCGATTATTCACTTCTTTCAGTGTTGTGAATGAGCGATTGGATTTGCCAGCGTGGCGGGTTCTTAGACCGCCGATTTTCTTGATTCTCTCTTCCGCCATTCGATCTGCAGCTAAGTGAGTTCCGATTTTATCGCGAGCGGCGATCTCAAAAACTTTACTCACATTGTCATAAACGTGACGGGTTTTCTCAAAAGCACGGTCCGGCGAATAGCCTTCCAGCTCCACAAAGACATTCATCAGGCCGCCGGCGTTGACGACATAATCAGGAGCATACAAAATTCCAAGCTCCTTCAGCTGATCACCGTGACGAGATTCCGCCAGCTGATTGTTGGCTCCGCCGCAGATGACCTTGGCTTTGATTTTACGAATGCTTTCGTCGTTCACCACGGCACCCATCGCACACGGAGACAAAATATCCACATCCGCAAACAGAATTTCATCCGTGGAAAGTGCCTGTAGCTTATGCGCCGTGGAAACAGCCTTCACGCGATCTTGGTCGATGTCTGCGACGAAGATCTGCGCACCTTCAGTCACCAAATAATTGACCAAGTTAGAGCCCACATTTCCCAATCCCTGGACTGCCACTCTTCGCCCGCGCAAAGAATCACTACCAAACTTTTCCTTGGCCGCAGCCTTCATGCCCATCAAAACTCCATGAGCCGTGTAAGGAGAGGGATCACCCGATCCACCGAATTCTTTAGGAATTCCCGTGACCCACTGGGATTCCATAAAGATGTGCTCCATGTCGTGGACGGTGGTGCCCACATCTTCGGCGGTGATATAACGACCATTCAATGAGTTGACGAATTGTCCAAAGGCACGAAAAAGTCCCTCGGACTTGTCTTTTTTTGGATCGCCAATAATGACGGCTTTTCCGCCACCCAAATTCAGGCCTGCGGCGGCGGCTTTATAAGTCATCCCTCGAGACAGTCGCAGCACATCCGTGAGGGCTTCGTCTTCCGTTTTGTAATTCCACATGCGAGTTCCGCCGAGAGCTGGACCCAGAGCCGTATTGTGAATGGCGATGATGGCCTTGAGGCCCACATTGCGATCGTAACAATAGATCACTTCTTCGTGTTCACCATGCTTGCTGATAAAATCAAATGTACCCACGAACTCTCCTTGTTGATAGCGAAACGCCGGTGTGTCACCGGCTTGCTGGCGAGAGAGTAGGCGAACAAAACGAGCTGAGCCAAGGGAAAATAGAGCAAATGCTTAAGCGCAGCAGAGAATATTTCTATCCGCGCAGGGCTTTGACAAAAGCTGCTGCTAAAATAAGCGTAGCAATGCCCATAATAATTGCAGTGACTCGGTTGGCGCGAACCGCACCCTCCAGATTTTTCACTTTGCCCTCAAGATCGACGTTTTTCTGGTGAAGATTTTCGCTCTGTAGCTGGACCTCGCGAAACTGCGCCAGAATGTTCTCTTGAACAACGGCAGGATCTTTGCCGACAAAATACTGCGGAGTTAAACCGGGGATTTTCTCTTGAATCGTCATGAACCATTGAAGCGCACGCCAAACATGGGGTGGCGGATTTTCTCCCTTTTTCCATCGGGTCCATGCCGACGGATCCACGAGCAACAATTGACACATTTTTCGTGCCGATAAACCCAGCCTAGCTCTGACTGTCTCTAAATCCCCGATTTGATTCTGGATCACCTGAGCTTGAGCCTCATAATGCATGCGCAGGCTGGATTTGGACTTCAGTGCGGACTCACCCTCATTTTCGGGCTTATCGAAGTCCTCCAACTCTTGGCGAAGTTTTTCGCTGATCAATTCGGATTCTTCCGGCGAGATGTGGTGTTTCACAAAATCCATGTTGTGATCTCCAATATTTTACGATGTGAAATACAATATCAATGAAACAAGAATGAAATATTATGGAAGAAATGTCCAGCTAACCATTTGAAATCTAGACGTTTTATCAAAAGAGGTATCCGGATACCGGATTTTTCAAATAACACTAAAGCTTATAGTTATAAGCTTTAGTGTTAACTCATCGAAATAAATGAAGATTTAAAAAAGCCACCCGCTCGCTTTTTGTTCAGACTTGCGTCAATTAACTGGACTCGACTTTGCTAAGTCTTACTTTCACAGTGTGGACTATGAGTTTGAATCGGTATTCTCTCAATAAAAGTAAATATCTTTTACCGCCCGAGGTCGAGCGGCTCCGTAAGATCATTGAGTCGGATAGAACTATGAATTCAAGGAACGCCATATTACTAGATCTGGCGCTAAGGACTGGGGCGCGGGCCCAGGAGCTTCTCAATATTCAACGATCCGATATCAACCCCTACGACCGTTCTGTGCTGATCCGAGGGCTTAAGGGCTCTAATGACCGCGAGATTCCCATAGCCAACGAGGCCTTTCAGCGACTGGCCGTTTATTCCGAGCAACAGCCGGGGCCGCGGATTTTTCCGTTCACCTACGATCGTCTTTATCAGATTTGGGAGTTCTATCGGCCGGTGCCCAAGAAATTTCACTCTTTACGACACACTTTTGCGATTGAGCTCTATCAGAGAACCCGAGACCTGAGGTTGATTCAAGTGGCTCTCGGGCATCGAAACATTCAGAATACGATGGTTTACGCGGACTATCTATACTCGACCCAGGAACTGCGAAGACTTATTCTTTAATGTCTTTCAGTTCTTGAGATAAACGCTTAAAGTTTTGCTTCTCTAAGGCGTCTTTTTTAACCGGCTCTTTATAAGTGACGGTTTCATCAGAACCAGTGGCTACGACCACGTTTTCCGGAGCAGCGGTATTAACCATCTCTTTTCCCATTTTGTTGAAATTGGGATTTTGATGCTGGTCCAGCTTCTCTGTTTTGAGCTCGTGATTCAATTTCTGAGTCAAAGCTCTTTGAGTGGCATTGTTCTCTTCGATCATAGAGTTAAAATCAGCGGAGGAGGGGCCTGCATAAGCTTGTAAGCCTAAAGCCATGACCATCATTCCCACTGCTGTTTTGATCAGATTTGAAGCTTTCATATAATCCCCTTTGTTGGTCCTCGTCTTTGCGTTTCTTGATACAGCCTAGTATTGCAAGCGCCGGGCCACCCCGCCTGCGACTAAAGCGATCTGGAGCTCCAACTTTGATCAAGAATTCGACACATGTTAGAGACTCTCTGAACACCCCATTTTCCCTCTCAAAACGAGAATTTGGCTTTCCATTTTGAGACACCCGTGCGATAAAACCGCCATGCCAAAATCAGCACGCGTGCACTCTTTATTTCCGACCTTTGTGTATCAGGATGAGATCTTTTCTCCTCGGGCGAAGATCAATGCCGAGCTGCTGGAAGAGATCGCGCAGTTTCGCCGAATTGACAAAAATGGCGTTCAGTGGAGCAAGAAAAACTATCCCGGTGGTTACACGTCTTACGGCTCTATGGATCAGCTCTTTCGCCTGTCTTCGACCTTCGATGAATTGCGCTTAAAGATAGATGCTTCCATGGCAAAATACGTACGAGCGTTGGAAATCGACATTCGCCCGCAGGAGCTAAAAATGGATTCCATGTGGGTCAACGTCATGCCACCGGGAGTGAGTCACAGCATGCACATCCATCCTCTGTCGGTGATTTCGGGGACCTATTATTTGCAGGTGCCCAAAGGAACTCGTGGTCTAAAACTAGAGGATCCGCGAATGGTCAATTTCATGGCCTCGCCACCGCGCAAAGCAAAGGCTCGTCAGCCCAATCAGCGCTTTGTAGAAATGTCCCCGCGAGAGGGTGAAGTGTTGCTTTTTGAATCCTGGCTTCGTCACGAGGTTCCGGTCAATCCCACTAGGTCTGACAGAGTGAGTATTAGTTTCAATTACAGCTGGTGAAGCGAAAACCCACAGTTCCTGCGGCTTGCTTTCTGCCCACAAATAGAGCATAAAGCGCGAATATGTTAATCCACTTAAAAGAAATTCCCCTCGAAGGTAGAACTTGGACTTTCAATCGTAAGACCTCGGAGTTGAACGAGTCTCTGCGGTCGCTGATTCGCCAACTGGACTATTCGGCAGAGATTCATATCGTGCCGCTGGAGTCGTCCAGTGCCACCTATGATGTCAGGGGCAGTATTAAGACTCAATTGCCTGAGCAGTGCTCTCGCTGTGGGATTGATTTCAATTTCGAGCTGGATGAAAAATTTCACAATATTCTGATGCCAGGAGTGACCACTCCGCGCGACGCCAAATTTGCCAAGCCCAACCATTTTTCCGATCTGCACGAGGAAGGTCCCGATGTCGTTGAGTATTACGGCACCAGCTTCGACGTGGGCGAGTTCTTCCACGAAATCGTGGCTCTGGCAGAGCCCGCCATCCCGGCACCGCCCGAAGACGAAAAGGGCGACTGCGGACTGTGTAAGATTTCCCTCAAAGATCGGGTATTCAGCTACGACTCTGGAGAGATCGAGCCCGTGCACCCTTTTGCCCATTTGAAGGGCATTAAGCTCAATTAATCATGGGCCTATAAATATGTTTAGTCGAAACGGATCTTTTGCCTTGCAGGAGGCCAACTCTTCCTCGAATTGGCTTTTGGCCAGTCCATCGTCAGAGTTGGCCTCCTGCAAGGCAAAATCTCTCGTTTCTTTGTAAACATATTTATAGGCCCATGATTAATAGTTGATTTCCACCAAGGCCTTCAGCTACATTCCGTCTCTCAAATTATAAACGAGGTCAATCATGCCAACTCCTAAGAAAAAGACATCCCGCGCCCGCCGCGATCAACGTCGTAGCCACGATGGTATCTGCGCCCCAGGTGTCGCTATCGACAAAAAAACCAAAGAATTAGTTCGTCCACATCGCGCCAGCAAGGGCGCCGATGGAGCTTACTACTACAAAGGCAAACAAATCAGTCAGGGCGCCGAGTAACCTCCGAGTATGTTTCATACCCGGATTGCCGGAACGGGCTCCTATTTACCTGAGCGAGTTCTTTCCAACTTCGATTTAGAGAAGTTGGTGGACACCAATGATCAGTGGATCCGCGAAAGAACAGGAATTGAGCGCCGTCATATGGCAGCTCCTGGAGAATCTACATCGGACTTGGCCTTCAAGGCCAGTCAGCGCGCCTTAGAGGCCGCAAAAATCAGTGCTAACGAACTAGATATGATCATCTTCGCCACCATTTCGGGCGATCAGATGATGCCGGCCACGGCCTGCTACCTGCACGATAAATTGGGCTGCAAGCAGATTCCAGCTTTTGATTTGGCCGCTGCCTGTTCTGGATTTCTCTACGGCTTGTCGATTGCCGATCAATTCATTCGTACGGGAATGTACAAAAATATTCTCGTGGTCGGAGCCGAAGTTCTGCACAATTTCATGGACTACAAAGATCGCGAGACCTGCATCCTTTTCGGCGATGCCGCCGGAGCTTTCGTGGTTTCCCGTGCAGAAGTTGGCGATAAAAATGTCATCATGAGTTCGCATCTAAAAGCTGAGGGCTCCCTGGCCGAACTTTTAGTGGTTCCGGGTGGCGGCTCCGTAAAACCACCCTCTCTAGATAGCTTAAACGCCGGCGACATGTTTGTGAAAATGAAGGGTCGAGAGATTTACAAAAACGCTGTCCGGGTCATGTCCCAATGTGCGCAAGAGGCCTTAGAACATAACAAAGTAAAAATCGAAGATGTCGCTTGGCTGGTTCCGCATCAAGCCAACACTCGCATCATGGAAGCGGTCGCCGATCATTTTGATTTTCCCAAAGACCGAGTCATCAATATCGTCGCCGAAATGGGCAACACCTCTTCCGCCACGGTACCTGTGGCCTTTGACACCGCGGTTCGCGACGGTCGCATTCAAAGAGGTCAGATCATCTTAATCACTGTTTTCGGAGCCGGTTTGACTTCGGGAAGCCTGTTGCTTCGCTACTGATATCCACCGAAGGAGAACCCAATGGCCATGCTCATATTTCCTGGACAAGGAAGCCAACAACCCGGAATGGGACGCTTTCTTTTCGATAACTTCAGATCTGCGAAGGACGTGTATGACGAGGGTTCTGAAGCGCTAAGTTTGGACTTAAAAAAATTATGTTTCGAAGCTAGCGAATCTGATTTGGCTCTCACGGAGAATACTCAGCCCGCTCTTTTGGTGACTTCAACAGCCACGCAGCGGGTTCTGTGTAAAGAGTTCGGTGTTCGGCCGGGTCTTGCTGCTGGTCACTCCATTGGAGAATACGCGGCTTTGGTGGCTGCGGAAGTCATTGCGTTGGGCCCTGCACTGAAGGCTGTGCGGACTCGTGGTCAGGCCATGCAGTCAGCAGTGCCCGTAGGCCGCGGCAGCATGGCGGCCATTTTAGGACTTGAACCTAAACAAGTGGAAGAGCTCTGTGCTCACGTCGTGCGAGTTTCAGGCCGAAGCCCGCTGTCCCCTGCTAATTTCAATAGTCCGGGCCAGATCGTGGTCAGTGGCTCTGCTGCTGCCATTGAATGGCTCAAGACTGAGTTCAAGCCTGAATCCCTTTGGGGCGAGACCGGTCCGAAACGCGTGAAAATCATTCCTTTGCAGGTTTCGGCGCCGTTTCACTGCGCGATGATGGCTCCGGCGGAAGCAAAAATGCGAGAGGTCTTGTCAGAGATGACCTTCAAAGACGCGCGTTTCGGAATCATTCAAAATTTTCATGCAAAGATTGAAACCCAGTCCGCTGTGCTTCGCGAAAATCTGATCCGCCAGGTCACCGCTGCCGTTCAGTGGACTCAGAGCATGGAAGAAGCACAACGACAGAGTGCCATGGTTGCAATTGAATGTGGCGCTGGTAAGGTTCTATCCGGCTTGTTAAAGAAGATCTCTGCTGATTTTCAAGTGTACTCCACCAACTCATTGGATGATCTCAAGCTGATTGAAGAGAGGTTTCATGAGCGATCTAAAAGCTAAAAAAATATTCGTCACTGGCGGCAGTCGCGGAATCGGTGCCGCCATCGTTCAAGTCCTGGCACAAAAAGGGGCCACTGTGGCCTTCACCTATTCGTCCCGTGAAGATGCAGCAGCCAAACTATTGTCCACTCTGCCCGGAACTGGGCATTTTTACTTGCAGATGGACTTGGCCAAAGAAGCTTCCGTTCAGGCCGCGGTCGAACAAGTTGTCTCCAAATTCGGCGAAGTTGACGGCGTCGTTAATAATGCCGGCATCACCAAAGATGGATTGCTCTTACGGATGAAGCCAGAGGATTTTGATAGTGTCATTCAGGCCAACTTGCGCGGTGGGTTTTTAGTCACTAAAGCTATGCTGAAGCCCATGTTGAAATCCAGGAAGGGCTCTATAGTCAATATCACCAGTGTGATCGGCCAGACAGGCAATGCCGGTCAGGCGAATTACGCCGCCAGTAAGGCTGGGACTGAAGCCTTCTCCAAATCTATTGCTCTAGAAGTGGCTTCACGAAATATCCGAGTGAACTGCATAGCTCCCGGATTTATTGCCACAGAGATGACTCATGTTCTGTCCGAAGAAGTCAAAAAGGCCATTCTTGCGAAAATTCCACTGGAGCGAATGGCTAGCCCTGAAGAAGTGGCTTATGCCGCTGCCTTTCTTTTGAGCGATGAGTCCAAATACATCACTGGGCAAACGCTAGGCGTCAACGGTGGCATGTACATGGGTTGATTTTTCCTTAAGAAAAATGGAAAACTACCTGACCAACTAATTGAAGAGCTTTTTAAAAGCTTTTAAAAGGAATAAAAATGCAGACGGAGGTTCGCATGGGATTGAATCCTAAAATTAAAGACATCATCGTTGAACAACTAGGTGTCGAACCAGAAAAAGTGAAGATCGAAGCATCTTTCATCGATGACTTGGGTGCAGACAGCCTGGACATCGTTGAACTTGTTATGGCGATGGAAGAAGAGTTTGATCTTGAAATCCCAGACGAAGACGCCGAAAAACTTCGCACCGTTGGAGACGTAGCTGGTTACCTAGAGAAAAAAGGCAAAGTCTAATCGGACTTTGGCTTCACTCATGAGTAACGCCAGGCATTCGCCCAATTCAAAATACACCCGATTGACTGCGTCGCCCAATCGCCGCGTGGTTGTCACCGGCGTCGGTGCCGTCAGTCCCTTGGGTTTGAGCATTGAGGAATCCTGGAAAAATGCCTTGGCCGGCAAATCCGGCATCGCAAAAATAACTCGCTTCAATGCCGATAATTACGACGTTCGTTTTGCCGGAGAGGTGAAGGGGTTTAATCCTGATCTCTACATCGCAAAAAAAGAACAAAAGAAAATGGACACTTTCATCCACTATTCCTTAGCCTCAACAAAGATGGCTTTGGAAATGGCAGGCCTGAGTGACATCGCTGCAAAACCCGAACTTGGAGCACGCACCGGTTGTATGATCGGTGTAGGTCTGGGTGGTCTTCCCGCCATCGAAGAGAATCATCAAAAATTGCTCGAGCGCGGACCGGGAAGAGTCACTCCTTTTTTCATTCCCATGGTCATCGCCAACTTGGCCGCAGGCCAAATCAGTATTCAATATGGACTTCAGGGTCCCAATTACTCAGTGACCTCAGCCTGTGCCTCTGGCGCTCATGCGCTGGGCGAATCTATGAACTATATCCGTAACGGACATTTCGATGTCATGGTGGCCGGCGGTTCTGAAAGCACGATTTGTAGCATGGCTGTCGCCGGTTTTGCTGCGATGAGAGCACTCTCTGTGCGCAACGATGATCCTGAAAGAGCTTCCCGACCCTTCGACAAAGACCGCGACGGCTTTGTTCTGGCTGAAGGCTCTGCCGTTTTAATTTTAGAATCTTTAGAGCACGCGGAAAAACGCGGAGCTAATATCCTCTGTGAACTCACCGGTTATGGTGTGTCCAGCGACGCCTATCATATGACTAGTCCGGCTCCGGAAGGTCGCGGTGCCGCTGCTGCGGTCGCTATGTCCTTGCGTGATGCCGGAATGAAGCCAGAGGAAATTCAGTACGCCAACGCTCATGGCACCAGCACTCCTATGGGTGATGAGTTGGAGTCTCAGGCATTGAAAACGGTTTTTGGAGAGCACTCGAAAAAACTTTGGGTCTCTTCCACGAAGAGCATGATGGGTCATGCCTTAGGAGCCGCCGGCGCCATCGAAGCCGCCTTTTGCGTGATGACGATTCGCGATCAAATGGTGGCCCCAACGATCAATTTAAAAAATCCGAGCGAAGGCTGCGATCTGGACTACGTCCCTGATCAGGCGCGCACTGGAAAAATTTTGAATGTGGTGAATAACTCTTTTGGCTTTGGTGGCACCAATGCCTGCCTGGTATTTTCAAAATTATGATTAAGATCTACATCGCTTCTGATCACGCTGGCCTTGAATTGAAAACAAAGGTCGTGTCCGAGCTACGCTCCGCGCGGCAATACGAAGTTCATGACTTGGGCCCTCAAACCGGTGATTCCGTGGACTATCCTGACTTTGCTGATTTGGTTTGTAAAAAAATCCAAGGCCCCTCTGATCTTGGAATTTTGATCTGCGGCAGTGGTCAAGGCATGGCGATGAGAGCCAACAAGTACTCTCACATCCGCGCAGCCCTCTGTTGGAACCCAGAGATCGCCAAACTCTCCCGCGAGCACAACGATGCCAACATCTTGTGCATGGGTGGCCGAGTCACGGACCACGCAGTCTGTCTTGAAATGCTGTCTGTGTTTCTAAAAACCGCCTTCGCAGGTGGTCGCCACCTGCAAAGAGTTGATAAAGTTTCAGCCCCAGTGCGATAACAGAAGCGAAACGCCGCAGTTCCTGCGGCTGGCTTGCTGGAGGTCCGCATGTTCAATCTCAATCATGTCAAAGAATCCGATCCAGAAATTTTCAATGCCATCGAAAGAGAAACTCACCGTCAACAATTTGGTCTAGAGATGATCGCCTCAGAGAATTACACTTCTCAAGCAGTCATGGAGGCCCAGGGTAGCGTGCTCACTAATAAATATGCTGAGGGTTACCCCGGCAAACGCTATTACGGCGGTTGTCACTATGTCGATCAGGTAGAGACCTTGGCCATTGAAAGAGCCAAGCAATTGTTCGGTTGTCAGTACGCGAACGTGCAGCCGCACTCGGGATCTCAGGCGAATATGGCGGTCTACTTAGCGGCGCTTCAGGCCGGAGACGTGATTTTGGGAATGGATCTTTCTCACGGTGGACATCTGACTCACGGTTCGCCAGTGAATTTTTCGGGAATTTTGTTTAAAGCCACTTCTTATAAGTTGGATCCCGAAACAGGATTGATCAACTACGACACTGTTCGCAAGACCGCACTCGAACATAAACCGAAAATGATCATCGCGGGCTACAGCGCTTATCCACGTTTTCTGGACTTCGTAAAATTCAAAGAGATCGCCCATGAAGTCGGAGCTACGCTCATGGTCGACATGGCTCACTTCGCTGGACTTGTGGCCACCGGCATTCATCCGTCGCCATTTCCGTATGCGGACTATGTGACCTCGACGACGCACAAAACTTTGCGTGGCCCTCGGGGCGGTATTATTCTGACCAACTCTGAAGATCATATGAAGAAAATGAACTCCAAGATTTTCCCAGGAATTCAAGGCGGCCCGCTTGAGCATGTCATCGCCGGCAAAGCGGTGGCTTTTGGCGAAGCACTTCGTCCTGATTTCCGTGCCTACATGCAAAGGGTCGTCGACAACGCTAAAGTTTTAGCTCAGCAGTTGTTGAGCGAGGGCTTCACCCTTGTGACCGGTGGTACCGACAATCATCTTTTGTTGCTGGACCTTTCCGACAAAGAGGTGACCGGAAAATTGGCAGAAATTTCTTTGGATGAGGCCGGCATCACCGTCAATAAAAACACCGTGCCCAATGAAAAGCGCAGCCCCTTTGTCACCAGTGGAATTCGCATCGGTACTCCGGCGCTCACCACTCGTGGAATGGGTCCAGCCGAGATGAAACAGATCGGAAAATGGATTTCCGCTGTTCTGAAAGACCCTGAAAACGGAGACTTAAAGTCCAAAATTAAGAAGGACATTGAAGCCCTCTGCACTCGCTATCCGATTTACTAACTGGACTAGCCTATTGACGTTGTCGACCGGTAAAATCAGTTCTATGAGATTCCCCTACTTGGCTCTGAGTGTTTTGATGACTGTTGGTTTGAGCGCTTGCGGAGGTGACGCCGTTCGTTCCACTCCAGCAACAGTGATCCACGACCCTGACGACCAAATTGCATCGAAACTTCAAGCAGCGCCGTCTGTCTCCCAAAGCACCCCCCGGATCACTGGCCTGTTCGAGTGGCCTGTCGACTCTGCACGTATGAGTCGAGGATTCAGTGCTAAGCCCACGGGAAAAGCCCGAAAACCTCACTTGGGAATTGATCTGGCGGCTCCCAAAGGTACGCCCATTTATGCGGCTCAAGATGGCGTGGTCATTTACACGGGCCAAGAGTTTAAAGGTTACGGAAAACTCATTCTGATCGAGGGTAAAGCAGGCTTCGCTTCGCTGTATGCCCACCTGTCCAAGTTCATCGCCAAAGAAGGCCAGAAAGTCGTCAAGGGAACGGTCATTGGTCTGATGGGAAGAACTGGTCACGCCAGCGGAAATCATTTGCACTTTGAAGTTCGCAAAGACCGCGGCGCCGTGGATCCGCTTTTGTTTCTACCGCCGTCGGGAAAACTCAAGCTGCGGGCATCGGCTTCTGAAGACACGGACGAGTGAAGGACTTGCAAGTAGTGGGCTTTGTCTGTAAAATGGAAACCTAGATGAAAACTTGCGGGGTCATTCTAACAATTCTTTTTCTACTGTTCGCCTCTTCGTTTGGTGGAACTCTTCGCTTTAATTTCAGCAAGCCTTCTTCTTTTTTGACGCTTCGACTTCGCCGTAGAGAATATGAAGTCAAAGATGCCAGTGGCGATATGATGAAAATTACGACGTCCTCTCCTCAAGCGCATCAAAAAATCGCTCACTTTCATTTAACTCAAGCCGTAAACTTTGTTGTGTTTTTAAGTGATCTTGCAAAGACTTCTCCGACTCTTTTTTCGCAAACCGTGGCTTTTACTAAAAATCGCCTTATGAATCCTCCTCCAACTCCGCCACCCATCGCCTAGTCCTCAAGCAACAGTTCTTTCTGTAAAATTAAATCTTGGTTCAATAGATATGAGGTCTATTATGTCTGCCACTAAAAAGCGTGGGCTTGCTAATTTCG
The DNA here is from genome assembly GCA_013286585.1 of Deltaproteobacteria bacterium. GTDB lineage: Bacteria > Bdellovibrionota > Bdellovibrionia > Bdellovibrionales > Bdellovibrionaceae > CAIYID01. Next base: position 26,130 of record JABDFK010000007.1, on the reverse strand, counting down.
CTATCGAAAATCCACATTTTATTCTTGTCTGCTGTCTTCTGGTACTGTTGCTAGGCACTCTCAGTTACATGTTTCTGCCTAAGGATTTACTTCCAGCTGTTAAGTCACCTGCAGTTCAAATTCTGACATTTTATCCTGGCATGCCGGTGGAACATGTGGAAAAAAATCTTTCCTCTCGATTTGAGCTTTACACGGGACAAGCCACGGGAATCATCCGGCAAGAGTCGCGTTCTTTGAACAGTGTCAGCATAGTGAGGAACTATTTTTCTGAAGATGTGGATCTCAATTCTGCAATTTCGCAAACCGCTTCTCTAGTGATGTCTGTGCTTCGGCGCTTACCACCGGGCACTCAACCTCCTCTTTTAATGCCATTCGATCCCACGGCCACTGTTCCAATAGCCTTGGTCGCTGTTTCAGGAGACAAGGCCGAAAAAGAGCTTTATGACTACGCCAGGTACGATGTGATTAACTCGGTTCAAGCAGTTCGTGGGGCGATGGCTCCAACAGTCATGGGAGGAGCCGAACGACAGGTGGTTGTTTATTTAGATCGAAATAAACTCGAACAACAGAATTTTTCGCCGCTGGAAGTGCTGAACCGAATCACTCAGCTAAATACTTTTATTCCGTCCGGCGACGTTAAGGCAGGGGATCTGGATTACCAAATCACCAGCAATGGCCTTGTCGATAAAATCGAAGAAATGAACGATTTTCCAATTCGGGCTGGTCTTGGACAAAATGTTTATTTAAAGCAACTAGGAGAGGCCAGGGATTCAAATAAAATCCAGACGAACATGGTGCTGATTGATAAAAAACCCCAGGTGTACGTGCCCGTCTATCGCCAGCCCGGTGCCAATACCATTCAAATTGTTGATGACGTAAAAGCTGCTGTTGAAAAAATGAATGTCCACCGAAAAGAATTTCAATTGAAAGTGGTTGGCGATCAGTCGGGCTTTGTCCGCCACGCCATCGAATCAATTTCAGAAGAAGCTCTTATGGGCGGCGGGATGGCGGCGCTCCTTGTTTTACTTTTTCTTGGTAGCATAAGGGCCACTATTGCCATTGTCATCTCAATCCCCCTGTCCTTTTTATTTGCATTCATTGGCCTTAGAGTTATTGGTCAGACCCTCAATGCGATGACATTAGGAGGCCTCGCTCTTTCCGTCGGTGTTCTCGTGGATAACTCGATCGTCGTGATCGAAAATACTTTTAAGCACTTAGAGCATAAAATGGACGCCACACAGGCCGCTCTTTCTGGTGCCTCTGAAGTGGCTATGCCGGTCTTGGTCGCGACTTTGTGCACACTGATCGTATTCACCCCCGTCTTGTTTCTAGAAGGCTTGGTGAAGTATCTATTTGCGGCACTGGCCGTATCTGTCATCTTGGCCATGATTGCGTCTTACTTCATTTCGATGACCGTCATACCGCTCTATTCATCGTTTTTCATAAAACATTTCGATGAGCCAAAAGGCCTTTTTCATACGATTCACCATCTGATTCATCGACTCTCAATTTTTTACGGCGGCATTATTAAGTCAGGTTTAAAATACAAAAAACTAGTTTTGATTGGCTTTGGAATTTGGATTTGCCTGAGTGGCTTCTTAGCAACGCGAGTTGGGTCTGAACTTTTTCCTAAAGCAGATTCTGGAAACTTCATCTTAGAGGCAAGGCTGAAGTCTGGAACGCGGCTTGAAAAATCTTCTGAAGTCGCAAAGCATATCGAAGACAGTCTGCGAAATACCATCGACCCCCACGATCTTGAGATGGTTCTTATCAATGCGGGCGTCTACTATGGTTTTCCGGCGGCCTATACTCCTAACAGCGGCTCACAGGATGTATTTTTCAATGTTCAGTTGTCGGACAGTCGCGGCAAGACCAGTCAGTATTACGCAGAAATTCTTCGTGGAAAACTGGCCAAAGAATATCCTGACATCGAGTTTGGATTTCAACTCGGAGGATTGCTCAGTTCAGCTCTGAACAATGGTGGCAAGGCTCCTATCCAGATCACCGTTGCCGGCGACAAAGCCGAAGTCCGAGATACGATGGCCCGTCAATTGGCCGAACAGGTGCGGGCCGTCAACGGCGCACGAGATGTTCGAGTTCAAGAGCGGATCGATGCGCCACAGGTCGAAATTATCGTCGATCGTAAAAAGGCCGGAGAGCTTGGCATCACCACTGACGAAGTTATGAAAAATGTCGTTAGCGCTGTTAGCAACAGTTCCAGTTTCAATTCAGCTATTTGGGTCGATCCAAAATCAGGCATCGATTACCTCCTGGGAGTGCAGTTCGATGAAAAGCAATTTTCCAGCATCAATGATATTTTGAAGATCCCAATCACGGGTCGCCTTCAAAGCCGAAGCGTTCTCTTAAATCGGCTGGTCACTCTGCAACCACAAAAAGGGCCCACCGAAATCAGCCATATCGCTCTACGCCCAGTGACCAATATTTATGTGAGCAACTATGATCGCGACATTACCGGAGTATCGAAGGACATCGAAAAGCTAATCAAAGAGAAAAACTTACCAGAGGGATATGAAATCACCATAGAAGGTGAATACGCTCAGATGAAACATTCTTTAGGTCTTGTCGGTGGCGGATTTGTTCTTTCAATTATCCTGGTCTATTTTTTATTAGTCATTCAATTCCGGAGTTTTACAATCCCACTCATCATCGTTTCCGCAGTTCCCCTGGGAATGACCGGCCTTATTCTTCTCTTTTGGCTGACCAATACTTATTTCAGCATTCAGGCCGCCATTGGAGCGATTTTCCTGATCGGTATTGCCGTGGCCAATTCGGTTTTATTGGTGGAGTTTATCATTCACAGGGTCAAAGCTGGTGTTGAACTTGAAGCCGCCATTGTCGAGGGGGCACGCGCCCGTTTGCGGCCAATTTTAATGACCGCACTTGCTGCGATCATGGGCTTGGTGCCAATGGCCATCGGTTTAGGAAAAGGTGCGGAAGCCAACATTCCCCTTGGACGAGCTGTCGTTGGCGGACAGCTCATTGGGGTTCCACTGATGTTATTATTAGCTCCAATTCTATTCGGAATTCTTGCTCCAAAGGAGATGAAACAATGATTATTCTATTTTTAACTTTTATGATTTCGCACAGTTTAGCCAGCGAAGTCTCCCTGGACGACTTCCTAAAAACGGCCTGGGCATCGAGTTCTTGGAGGCAGGCAGCGGTTCATAAGAACGAAGAAACAGAGCAGATCAGGCAGTCCGTTGAGGGACGACTGTTGCCTCACCTCTCACTGGAGGCCACAGATTCCACTGGCTTTCCTGCTTCTAGTTCTGATTTGAGAATCGGCGGAATCATGGGCTCTCCCTTTCGCTCTGGAGGGGCCGCTGGCATCGTTGTGGAACAAAGAATCTACGATTTTGGCCGTATTCGGTCTATTCTCCAGGAAGCGAAGGCCGAAGCCCGACTCTCAGAAGCGAAGATCGACGAGGAAAAATTAAGCTTTATGTCTAGGTTGGTCAGACTCTATCTAACATGCGCGCAAGCCTATTCAATGAAACGACAAAATGATCGGATGATGAGCTGGGCAGAATTAAATCTCAAAGAGACCCAAAGACTCACAAAAACTGGCCAGCGATCTGTGATCGACAATTCGCTGGTTCAGGCTGAAATTAATGACTTGAAACTTCAACAGACGGAACTAGAGAAAATGCAGAACAGTTTCAATGAGCAGATGGCCTTTTATGTTCCCAGTATTGAGTGCCGTCCACTCTCGCAAACTTGGCAGATGTCTATTTCAGACGACCTTAAAGTTGAGCCACCGCAGGTTTTATTGGCTCATGCGCAGCGCGATCTATCCCAAGCTAGATTTGAACAAGAAAAGGCAGAGCAGCGGCCCATCATCAAGGCAGTTGGCTCTGCTGGATGGATGGAGGATGAGCGCCTGGTGTCCTCGCAGCAAAATTACTCCGCAGGAATTGGGATTACCTTTCCTTTTTGGAACGGCGGGGAAAGCGTCCATCGTCAGCATGCCTTCAAAAGCGAATCCGACTATCAAACTGAAGTATTGAAAGAAGCAGAGCTGGAGATAAATACGAAATTAAAGAGCTCCAACGACGAGTTTACGAGATATAAAGAAAGTCTTACGCAGATCGAGAAAAATCTTGAGGAAGCGCGAAGGACAATGGGCCTAGCTTCTGCGCGGTATCGTCGACTGGAAGGACCCTTGGTGGATGTTCGCGAAGCCTTCAAACAGCTCAAAACTGTAGAGACCGAAAGAAATAATTTATTACTTGCGCTGAACAGGTCTGCGTTTGAACTCAATGTGTTTAAGCCAAACAACGTCCAGAAATAAAAAAACCGCACAAAATGCGGTTTTTTTATCAAATCTAACTAGATCGAATCGACTTAATAAGTGTAACTAACAGTCGTGTAGTAAGTCGTCTCTTCTGGGCGAAATAGCGCAAAACTATAGCCATCGAAATAAATTGACTTACCCGAGCTTGGATCAGACGAGTGAGCCATGTCTGCCATCTGTTGAGAAGCACCGACAGCAAATCCCAAAGCCTTACTATATTGGTAGTCCATCTCTGTCGACAATGAATAGAAAGCTGTGCTTCGCTGAAAATGAGCAAAGTTATCGCTAATATCTTTCAGAGCCAATCCGTAACCCACTGATTGCTGCAACGACACCTTGTCATCAAAGTTGTAAGTTCCAGACACCGATTGATTGAACTGAAGGTAATCTCTTTGTGGGCCAGTTTTCGCCATATATCCAGCAACATCAGCTTGCTTGAAATCGTTGGTGTAACCACGTCGTAGGGAATCAATCTGCCAAGGTGAAAGAGCATTGGGGCTGCCATTGAAAAACATAGCTCCAACAAAAGAGCTGGCGGCCACAGATACCTTTGGATTTAAGTCCCAATTCAGGTTGGCCATTCCTGCCAAACCAGCCAACATGTTATAATCATGAATATAATCATAATTCGAAGGCAGGCTCAATCGGCCCACTAAGGAACTTCCATTTCCAACGCCGATATTGTGTGCATACTCCACTCGTGCGAAGCCGACAAAAGGCACTCCGCCGCCTTCTTCGTCCTGTTGACCTGCGCTATCAGCCAGGACACTCCAGAAAACCCGTTGGTTGAAAATGACTTTGTCCCCGTTATCCAACTTGTAGCTCAATTTAAAGTGATTTTCGGTATCAAAAACTGTCGCATAGCCTGATTGATAGTCATCACCACCCGCATCTTTAAAATGCGTATTAGTGATCACTGCATTTCGAGAATAATTTCCGAAATACGAGAATCCCCAGGGTGAACTCACCGCTTTGCTATCCGCAGGAACTGACATAGAGCTCTGTGGCGCTGAAGTTTGAGCTACAGCTAGGTTTGAGATCGCGATCGCCAATGTTACAATTTTAATTGCAGTTGTGTTTTTCATGGGTCTGTTTCTAACTTAGGCGGCAAAAATAGTCCATGGACTATTTAGTTTTCTTAAGATAGCGAACAATTTTTGGCCCTACTTGTGAGTTTTTTACAAAAAAACTCGGTGGGTCCGATACCAGCTATAAGTTAATGTTAGCGCTGAGGCCAACGGTGGTTTGATCCGCAGACATGTGTCCCCACATCCATCCCACATTGGGATAGAGATAAATGTCCCGGGTCACCGCATAGCCAACTCCCGCGGACTCCGTCTGCTGAGACTGTTTCCAGAGGTTTTCTTCCCCGGATATCTCACTGAGCGACAACATAAAGTACATCGTGCGAAAGGACAGTTTTTCTGTGAGTGCGTATTCCAGCACAGGATCAAATCCCGCTCCTAAATAGAAGGAGCCCTTGGGTCTAACCGTGTTGTAAATATCTTGTCCCAGGAAGCTCGCGAAACCCAAAGATAATTTCTTAACTGAGGGAAGCTCGACGATCAGTTGATGACTCATGGACCAGAATAAATTTAAGCCCGCATCTTGATCGGCAGGAAGGGTGTACTTAGAAATCGCCACATCCACCACATTCTGATAACCACCCCATCTAAAGGCACGACTGTAATCAACATAGGGTTGAGACATCGTCGTGGTCGTTGGCTGACCTCCACGCCTGGGATCGGGATAGGCGGGAGTGTACTGCAGACCGATTCCCGCAATGAGACTATCGTTTTCCGAAACACGATACTTTCCCCCGACCTGGCTGGAGAAATTGACTGGGTCCGCTCCGTTCTGTGGATTTAATTGTGGTCGTGGCGTTTGCAGAGGAGCACTTAAAGAGGATCCCAAAAACACCGTTTGTGACCAGAATGAATAATTAGATTTGGCGCCTGTCACTGCTCTTAGGCGAGCATTAGTGATTTCATCGTCGATATCCGACGAGACTTTGACGGATGTCTGTGAGGGCAACGGTGTTTCCATGGAGGACTCGGCGGCGAACGTGTTTGAAACGGTACCTAATAAAACTAGTGTTAGAATGATTTTCATAGGAACTCCACTGCCATACATTTGTTCGGCGCACAACTTTCCTTTCCGAAATTCGGAAGAGGGGCCCGGCGTGAGACCCGACGAAACTTGAAATAAAAGTTGCAATCCATCCCAGAAAATCGCGATCGCTCTTTGACGTAGCGCTTCGCAGGCCCTGGAATTTCCAAGGCGTTCGGTTTTCGGCGGACAACTATTTGCGGTTTCGCCACCAAGCGATCAGTGCCGGCGCCACAGAAAGGACGATCACACCGATGATGACCAATTGAAAATTATGCTTAACTAGCTCTAGCTCTCCAAAGCTGTAGCCCGCCCATAAGAATCCCTGCGTCCACAGCAGGGAACCTAGCATTGAAAAGCCCAGGTATTGAAGATACGGCATTCGTCCCACGCCAGCGATGAACGGCACAAAGGTTCTTACGATGGGTACGAAGCGGGCCAGAACCACGGCCTTCCGGCCATGCTTCTGGTAAAACTCTTGAGTTCGATGAAGATGCTTGAGGCTAAAAAATCGAGAGGTCTTACTTTGGAAAATCCTGGGACCGATCGTTTTACCAATGAAATAGTTGGCATTGTCGCCCAGAAAAGTCGCGGCCACTAGAACCAGGCTCAAAGTAAGGAAGTCCACCTGTGTGTCCGGCAATGCCGTCATGGAACCCAACGCGAACAGCAGTGAGTCCCCTGGTAGGAAAGGCGTAACCACCAGGCCCGTCTCACAGAAAATGATGGCAAAAATGAGCGCATAAAGCCATGAACCCATCGATTGGGAAAGCATGGCTAGATATTTATCCGTGTGAAAGAGCAGCTGTAATAGGATGAAGACCTCGGATTATTTAGCTGCGGGTTTGGCTTTGACGCTTTCAGCTTCGATGTTGATCGAAACATCCTCGCCAACAACAACTCCGCCTTTATCCATGCTTTTGTTCCACTTCACGCCGAAATCAGAGCGCTGAACTTTAGCGGTGGCTCCGAAAACCAGGCGTTCATTGCCCCAAGGATCAGTGGTATTTCCACGGTAGTCCACATCTAGAGTCACAGGCTTGGTCACTCCGTGAAGAGTCAACGTGCCTGGAACTTTGACGGTTTTGCCTGGGGCCACACCGCTGACTTTATCAGCTTTGAATTCCATCGTCGAATACTTAGCAGCATCGAAGAAATCTGGGCTCACCAGATGTTCATCCCGTTTTTTTTCGTTGGTATCAACGCTAGCGATTTCAATTTTGACGTCCACATTGGATAAAGTTTTGCTTTTTTCATCGTAGTCAAAGCCACCTGTGAACTTACTGAATCGACCTTTGACGTTTGAAAGCATCAAATGTTTCACCGAAAATCCCACCTCACTATGAGAAGGATCCAATTGGTAAGTGGTCGCCCAAGCACCAGCACTGGACACCAACGCAACAATAACTGCCAAAGCTAATTTCATATATCCTCCTAGGACTTGTTTAAAATCAAACGCGTCCTAGACTAAAGCAGTTTTGTCTTAGAAAAAAAAGCTTTTCTTATTTCGTGCTTTGCGACGTGGTCTGGCCCAGCTAGAATAAAGCATCTATGAAAGCACTCGTACTGTCCGGGGGCGGCGCCCGAGGCTCCTACCAAGCCGGAGTCCTCACGGCGATCGCTGAAATTGCGGCCAAACACAAAGTTCGCCAGCCGTTCAAAATTTACACGGGGGTCAGCGCTGGCGCTATCAATGCCTCATTCATGGCAGCAGGAGCCGATGATTTCGCCCTGGCAGCTCAGCGGCTCGCACAACTGTGGCGAGGGATCCACAGTGATCAGATTTTTAAAACAGATGCCATTTCTCTAGGCAAAATTGGCCTCAGTTGGGTCGGAGAGCTTTCTTTTGGTGGGTTGTCATCAGGGGTCCACCATGGAAAATCCCTTTTGGATACGGCTCCCCTTACAGATTTGATCAAGAACAACATCGCCTTTTCCAAAATTCAAGAGCACATCAAAAGCGGTGCACTTCACTCTTTGGGGATCACCGCACTCGATTACAAAACCAGCGAAACCATCACATTTGTTGAAGGCCATCAGCCGCCGTCATGGAAGCGCTCTCGGAGGCATTCAGAGAACACCCGCATCAATCCCAGCCATATCGTCGCTTCCAGCGCTATTCCTTTGTTGTTCACCCCCGGAAAAGTCGAAGACCGTTATTTCGGAGACGGATGCGTGCGCAATCAACAGCCTCTCAGTCCTGCCCTGCACCTTGGAGCCACATCTCTGCTGGTGATCGGGGTGCGAAAAATGGACTCTACCGCTCATGACGAAAAAGTGCTCAAATCCACGGCTGCACCAAGCATAGCTTTGGTGGCCAATGTCTTGTTGAACGCCGTCCTCTTAGACGGGATCGACGTAGATATCGAAAGACTCAATCGAATCAACAGTTTTCTGCAATTAGTTCCGGAACAACATCACGACCGCCTCAATTTCAAAGCGGTGAATTACGTGTGGATTCACCCGTCCAAAGACATAGGAGCGCTAGCCGCCACCATGGCCACGAAGCTCCCCAGAGTGATCCGCTATTTGCTGAAAGGGCTGGGGCCCCTAGATGACGCCTCTGAAATCATCAGCTATCTCTTGTTTGAGCCCAGCTTCTGCTCCCAGCTCATAGAGCTGGGCTATCAAGACGGAATCGACCAAGAGCCATCCATCGCTGAATTCTTAACCTCTCCCTAAAGCTCACCTCAGAAAGCTGCTGACCTTCAGGGCACCAACTTTCTGAGGGCACGTCCACATCACTTGGCGTAAGAAGTTCTTGATCCGGCGAACGTTCTTATGCTGACATGACGAAATGGAACAAAAAAAATGGTTTGCCATGATCGATGGCCAAGTTCGCGGCCCTTTCCTTCAAGAGGATCTTGAGGGAAAACTGAGCAGCATGCCGCAGGCTCTGATCTGGGGACGCGGTCAATCCGGATGGATTCCACCAGAAAAATGGCTGAAGATCGCCCACGAAACCGCAGCTTCGGGTGCGCGACAAGCTCAGCAAGAACGTCTGTGGAGAATCATGGATGATGGCAAAGAAATGCCGCCGATGATTCATGATGATATGATTCGACATCTCACCGGCAAAGCCGATCTCACCAACGTGCGCCTATGGACCGAGGGTTACAGTGAATGGCGTGAAATTTACCAGATCCACAAAATCATGGACGAGCTTGGCGTCAGCCGCAGAACTCATCCACGGGTGCCCGTGATGGGCACCCTGGTCTGTGAATCCGCAGCGGGGTCTTTTACAGCTCGATTATTGTCGCTTTCAGAAGGCGGGCTTGGCGCCACAGATTCTAAGCAAGTAAAAATTGGAGAGCGACTGAAAGTCGTACTAAAAAGCTCCAATTTAACCACTCCCCTTCCAGCTACGGTCGAGGTCGTGTATGTGGGCAATGATGGCTATTTCGGAATGAAATTTTTGGCGCTGCAAACCGAATCCCAGAGTCTGATCATCGAGTATATTAAGAAATTTCTGGTCACAAACCCGGATCTCAAGTAAACCCGTCCCATGGAATTAGGCTGGAATGGTCTGCCTTTTCGGCCGATCTCTCATCATTATTTATCGCTGTTTACAGAGAAGGTCTATAAGATCCCCGTCGCCATTGCTGATGACTGCCCAAATCGCCGGGGCCTGAAGGGCATGAAACCCTGTGTTTTTTGCGATGAGTGGGGATCTGCCGCTCACTCGGAATCTTTTTCCATCGAGCTGAAAGAGCAAATCTTAAAGTACAAAGAGCAAATTCAGAAACGCTACAAGGCCCAGCAGTTTTTGGTCTATTTTCAGGCCTACACCAACACCTTTCTCAAGCTACAGAGTATCGAACAGCATTTCAAAACTGCCTTAGAATTTGATTTCGTTAAGGGCCTGGTGGTGGGCACCCGTCCCGATTGCCTTTCGAAAGGCGTGCTGGATCTGTGGTCCGCCACCAATGAACAGCGCCCGGTGTTTGTGGAGCTCGGAGTTCAGAGTTTCAACGATCAACAATTGCTCTTCATGCAGCGGGGCCACACAGCAGAAGATTCCATTCAGGCCATTCACAAAATTCATGCGCAAAGTCCCAAGGTCGATATTGGCATTCATCTGATTTTTGGCAACCCTGGCGAAACCGATGACGACGTGATTGCAGCCGCACGCATATGCAATGATCTACCCATCACCAACGTCAAGCTTCACCATCTGCACGTTCTCAAGAACACTCCTTTGGAGGAGCTCCATAACCAGGGTCAATTCACGCCCGTGGATTTCGAAACTTACCGGCAGCGTGTGCGTGTGTTTCTGGAACATTTGTCTCCGGAAATCTTTGTGCAGAGACTGGCGGCCTATTCATCACGATGGAACGAACTTGTGGCGCCTCAGTGGACAGTGAATAAAATGAAAACTCATCAGGGCATAGTCGATCACCTGCGCGAAATGAACTCGTTCCAGAGCAAACATTTTGTCAGCAAAAATCCGCAGCAGAGTGCACTGCGCATGAAATTAGATTGGCAGTCTCAAGCTACTCAGAGGATTTAACTTCTGCTTAAATTTTAGGAAATGTCAGAAATGTCCTTTTTAGGGCAAAATCCAAAAGTTAAACCGTTGAATTGTTTGAATTGTGTCAGCGTATGCTTATAAAACGGGCCCTAGAGCTCGTTGTTTAATCAGTCAAATTATGTCAAGACGTTGATCTAGCCTGCTTAAATGATAAGCAGCAGCGGACAGAAATATGGTCCAGCTTGCAAAAAATGTTGGACTCAGAAAAAAAAATGCTTTAGCTTCAAATATAAGAAACAGGCCTTATTGATGAGGCAACAAAAGTGAACCACTAGATCTAGTGATAGACGACGGTTCATCGATGCTAGACCAGAACGGACTCGACCGGTTTATTTTAAAAACAGAATGATGGAAGGCTCTAGACCTTCGTCGATAGAGGGATCATGGCCTTAAAGCTATCTTCACTTTTTCGACGCCGGCCGGGCTTTCGCTTAAGACATCTGGAGGGGTTCATGATGTTGGAAGAGACTTTAAACAGCACGCAAACCACACTTTTTGAGAGCGATTCTCCGCACCCTCATATAATGAGGGTCAAAAAGCGCGATGGCTCACTGGAGCCCGTGGATGTCACCAAGATCGTCGAACGCGTGGTTAGCTGCAGCCAGGGTCTGGTGCAAATCGATCCTCTGCGTGTGGCCACCAAGGCCATCAGTGGTCTTTACGACGGCGCCAGCACTAAGGAGTTGGACGGACTATGTATCAGTACGGCAAGCCTCCTTATCGGCGAAGAGCCTGAATACTCGAAGCTAGCAGCCCGGCTATTGGCTCTTTTCGTGGATGAAGAAGTTCGTTCTCAAAAAGTAAAGTCTTTCGCCGATGCGATGACCTTTGGTTACAACGCCAGTCTTATTTCAGAGGCCACCTATCGCTTTGTCGACAAGAACAAAGCCGCTCTTTCGGCGGCTATTGAACCCTTTCGCACCGATCGCTTTGAATATTTCGGCCTGCGCACGGTGTATGATCGCTATCTGCTAAAAAACCCAAAAACCAGACAGGTCTTCGAGACGCCTCAATACTTTTTCATGCGCGTCGCCTGTGGTTTGGCCCAAACAGTGGAAGAGGCCATCGAATTCTATCGCTTGATCTCTTCTCACGAGTACATGGCCTCCACTCCGACTTTATTCAATTCCGGGACTTTGCGTCCGCAGATGTCTTCTTGTTATTTGCTAGACTCTCCGGAAGATGACTTGCGTTCGATTTATGACAAGTACACAGACATCGCCTTGCTTTCCAAATTTGCTGGCGGCATTGGCGTCGCTTATCACCGCGTGCGTTCGCGTGGATCTTTGATCAAAGGTACGAACGGACACTCCAACGGAATCATCCCTTGGTTAAAAACCATGGACAGTTCGGTGGCCGCCGTCAATCAAGGTGGAAAACGTAAAGGTGCCGCCTGTGTCTATCTAGAATCTTGGCACGCCGACGTCGAGGAGTTCCTAGAACTTCGCGACAACACCGGCGATGATCAAAAACGCACGCACAATTTAAATTTGGCCAACTGGGTTCCTGACCTATTTATGAAACGCGTGGAGGCCGATGGCCTGTGGTCACTTTTTGATCCCAGAGTGGTGCCTCATTTTGTCGATACCTACGGCGAAGCTTTTGAGAAAGCCTACATAGAGGCCGAACAGCAGGGCCTTTTCGTTCGTCAGCTCAAAGCCCGCGATTTATATGGACGAATGATGAAGACATTGGCTCAAACAGGCAATGGTTGGATGACTTTTAAAGATGCTTCCAACATCAAGAGCAATCAAACAGGTTTGCCTCAAAATGTGATTCATCTTTCCAACCTCTGCACAGAGATTTTGGAAGTCACTTCCAACTCTGAGGCCGCGGTTTGCAATTTGGGTTCGGTGAATTTATCTAGACACGTGATCAACGGCGAGTTTGACTTTAAAAAACTGGGTCAAACCGTTAAAGCCGCGATGAAGTACCTAGACCGAGTGATCGATATTAATTTCTATCCGATTCCTCAGGCGCACTCTTCCAACAACCGTTGGAGACCCGTGGGCCTTGGAATCATGGGTCTGCAAGACACATTTTTCCAGTTGCGCCTGCCTTTTGATTCTGAAAAGGCCAAGGAACTTTCCCGTCGCATTCAAGAGGAAATTTATTTCCACGCCTTAAATAGCAGTGCGGATTTGGCAGAAAAAAGCGGACCTCACGCCAACTTTGCTGAAACCAAAGCTGCGCAAGGAATCCTGCAGTTCGATCTTTGGGGAATTAAACCCACGGACGAAGCTCGCTGGAATCAGCTGCGCGAAAAGATCAAAAAACATGGCTTGCGCAATTCTTTGATGATTGCCATTGCGCCAACGGCCACCATCGCTTCCATCGTGGGTTGCTATGAAGCTACGGAGCCTCAGATCTCTAATTTATTCAAACGCGAAACTCTGTCCGGGGAATTTCTGCAGATCAATCGCTACCTAGTGACCGAGCTTAAAAACTTAGGCCTATGGACCGAAGATTTGCGCAACGAAATTAAAATGACTGAAGGATCGATCCAAGACATCGATACTATTCCCGCCGAAATTCGGGAAATTTATCGAACGGTCTGGGAAGTTCCGATGAAAGCTCTTTTAGACATGGGCGCTGATCGCGGCGCCTATATTGACCAGAGCCAAAGTCTGAATTTGTTCATTGATTCGCCAACCATTGGAAAACTTTCCAGCATGTACATGTATGCTTGGAAAAAAGGTCTTAAAACGACTTATTATTTGCGTTCCCGTCCAGCGACCGGCATCAACAAAACGACGACCAGCAAAAAAAATGCGGCCGCCGTCGCCATTGAGGCTGCCACAGAAGCCGCGATCAATGCTGCTTCTGCAGCGGAAGGCAAATCCTACTCAGAGTCCGAAGTGATCGCCTGTTCGCTAGAAAACCCAGAGGCTTGTGAGGCCTGTCAGTAACAACTTGAAGCGTAACGCCGGCGCCTGCGCCGGCTTGCGAGCAAAAGGAATTTTATGATTTTAGATCCTGGATTTAATTTGACCCTGCGACCGATGAAATACCCCATCTTTTACGAGATGTACAAAAACGCGATCAAAAACACCTGGACCGTGGATGAGATCGACTGGTCCACAGACTTGGTGGATCTGCACCATAAAATCAAACCCGGTGAAAGACATTTGATTCATCGTCTAGTGGCATTTTTTGCTACGGGTGATTCCATCGTCAGCAATAATTTGGTCTTAAATCTGTACAAGCATGTGAATTCTCCGGAAGCTCGCATGTATTTGTCGCGCCAGCTTTACGAAGAAGCTTTGCACGTGCAGTTTTATCTCACACTTTTAGATAATTACATTCCAGATCATGATGAACGACACAGGGCTTTCGCTGCCGTGGAAACCATTCCGTCGATTCAACATAAAGCCAGATTTTGCTTTAAATGGATGGATTCCATTCACACTTTGGATCAAGTAAAAACCCTTGAGGATCGTCGAAAATTTTTGATGAACCTGATCTGTTTTTCCAGTTGTATTGAAGGGCTTTTCTTTTTTGCGGCCTTTGCCTATGTGTACTTCTTGCGCTCAAAGGGTTTACTCACTGGTCTTGCCAGTGGCACCAATTGGGTTTTTCGCGACGAGAGCATGCACATCAACGCCGCAGCACAAGTGATCAAAATCGCGCGCCAAGAAGAGCCCGGTCTGTTCAATGAGCAGATGAACGACATGGTCATCCAGATGATGGAAGATGCCATCGATGCTGAGATGGGCTTTGCTAAAGATATTCTGGAACACGGAATCGCCGGTCTTTCATTAAAAGATATGCGCCAATATTTGGAATTTATCGCCGATCAAAGATTGGAAGCATTGCACATCCCTGCCCGTTACAAAGTGAAAAATCCATTCCCATTCATGGAACTTCAGGACATGCAGGAATTGGCGAATTTCTTTGAGCGACGGGTCAGCGCTTATCAAATGGGCGTCAGCGGAGCCGTCACGTTCGACGAAACTTTCTAACATATTCCTTTATGGCTAAGCGCCTTGCTCTGATTTTTATTACGGGCCTGCTTTCTTTGGGAGCGGGCTTTTGGGTGGGTCAACATCCGCAATATTATCAGCAATATTTAGATCTCAATAAATCAGAAATTCTTTTCTACTCGGAAGATTTGCAAGAGCTTTTCCCTCTGGAATTACAAAGGGAAATTCAGCGAAAATCACCCGTGAAAGTCCGCTTTATTTCCAGTGATCCCGAAGCCGCGGATATTTTGCTGGTGGATCAAAACTATTTGAAACTCTCTGGCCATTTTGAAATCGAGCAGTCCAGCACCAACACCAGCCTTTGGAAAAACCAATTTATTCTGATTGCTGCCGACTTTCAGAGAGATTTGTTTAAAGAAAAAAGAGCTGTGCCTGTGCTTTGGAAAGTGAAGGATCATCGTTTAAGAATTCTTTCGCTGATGATCGACAGCGAACGGGGCAAAAAGACCAGCGTCCTATGGAATTTCATCCAATTTTTCATGAGTGAGGATATCTATTCTCAGTGGTTAAAAGCTCAAGACTGGAATACCACCCTCCTCAGATACGATGAAGGTCATATGGAGGAAACTCGCAAAGCCAGCTCCGTCAGAAAATTGAATCTGTCGAATACAGAAATCTAGTAGTTCACGTAGAATGTGGTGGCGAACTGTGAGGCCGTGCTCAATGCCGCAAGGGAAGGTCCTGTCGATAGAGTCACCACTAACTGCAGCCCCTGCGTGGTCAGATTATAAAGGTTGGATTTCAACGAAGGAATGTCACTGGGTCCATAAGGATAAATGAGCGCTATATTTCCGGCAGGAACTCCGGGTGGAGTCACAATGAAATTGAATCGACCATTATCGCACGTCGTGGTGTACATGCTGTATGGCACTCCATTAATATCCGTCAGTTGCGGAGTCATTATCCCGTTGCTGGAATAGTTGACCACCATAGAAATCTGATTGGCGGCAGCACCCCCGGTGGTGCACATTCCAGAAACCTGCGTCTGTTGAGGGAAGTGAAATGTCCCTGTCGCCGGATTCACCACAGAATTGTTTCCGCAAACGTTAGAGGGGGCAGCAGCACAATTTCCTAAATAGGAGGAAGCCTTGGTGATCGTAAAACCCTGATTGGCCAAATAAACACTGGCAGAGGCCGCAGTGGCTGTCGAACAGCTTCCCGAACAATGTCCTACCAAATCTCCAAATCCAGAGCCTGTGCTGGAACAGTTGCTCGTGGCCAACATGATAAAAACCATGCCCACGGCGGAAACGCAGGATCGTAAGACAGCTATTTTTTTTGCTGGCGCCAGAGACTTCACAGACACTTCCCCCGTCTCAATATCGGCGCATCTGGACCTCGACTAAAGGGAATTTGATCTTTGTCTGCCGAATCAGCAGCCAAATGTCTCAAACTGAGAAAATACTAATAGCCGTATCCGTAAGCATAAGGATTGTAAGGATAATAGCCGCCGCCATTACCGTAGCCGTAAGGATTATAGGGATTATTATAGTATCCGTAGCCATTGCCGTAACCATTTTGCCCTTGTCCGCAGCTGGGCTGACCGTACTGATTCCCTACATATTGTCCATTGTAAGCAACACAAGCTGGCACCGAAGCTACCGGTATGCATTGATTTCCGAAATACACCATGTTGCCTTGAGTGTCGCTGCCGCAAATCTGTAATATTTGGCTGTTAGAACATGCATAGCCGTTGGGGACAGCCACGCCGGCACAAGCATCGACTGGCTTTGCCTCGTCTGCAACCGCAGCCGTTGTCAAACAAGTAGCCACCAATGTCAGAACTACAAAAAGATTTTTCATAAATGCCTCTCAATAAAGATAAAGACCGTTGAATGTGTCAGTCACCCTATGAGCAAAAGCGATGCCAGGAAAACAGCTTATTCAGGCCAATTTGAATTTGAGTAGGTGCTTGTTGGTCCACTCTTCCGACATAAATAAAATGTACGGGGCCATCATCACGAAAGAAAATCCCCAGATCGCCACCAGAAAACCAATTCCCATGTGCAGTCCCACTCCCATCATCAGAGTGAATTTACGCAGACGCTGATTGGTCACCATCAATGGAAAATAAATCTCAAAGAGCACAGTAAAAATACTGAGCCCTACGACCAACAAAGGAACGTGTCGCATCCACGTCATATCGAAGATCACCATCTGCGGATTGGCAAACACAGTCCACAGAGCCGTGCCGTCCCACCAGCTAGCACCTTTGAGTTTTTCAAATCCCGTCCAAGCGTAAATCACACAAAGCTGCACCTGAATCAGCCGATAGAACAAATTCGTCAACAGATCCGATTTCACTGTGACCGTGGACTTCTTGAATAAATTCAAAACGCTGAGCCTAGCGCAGCTTTGAGTGCCCATCATGCACATCATGAAAATGCCGCCGATGAGGTCTCCGCCGAAGGCCAGGGAATAGTTTCGTTGTAAGAAGCCGATATGTAAAATCCACAGCACCGTATTGAGCACGCGGCCACCGATTCCTGCCGCCAAAGCGAACGAGCCCACGACTAAAAATAAATGCAGGGGGAAAACCCATGAGTCTGGCCAACTAGCCACCAGAAAAAGTGGCCGATAGAATTCAGGAAACATTTGAAGTGCGAGCGCCTTCGGCAAAAGACCGGCTTCGGTGTAATATTTGGCCACATCAAACAGTCGGCCAAAATACAGGCAGCCCATGGCCGCCATCAAAATGATGCGAAAAATCGCTAAATTCAGAAGACTTCGCGAGGAAAACCAAAATTCGTCCCACCATTGCCAAGGCTTACTCATATTCATAGCAGAACCTCGTCAGGCTTAGACTTGCAGTTGTACTGCATACCTGGGCTTTTTTCCTTCACTCGCAGATCAGCCACACTTTCATTCTCGCGTGACATCACTTCATCCAAAGACGGGATTCTTTCGACCACGTGGCTGATGTAAATCCTAGTGGCGCCTTCGTACTCTCGACAGATCCAGGGGGCCATTAAGACTTGCAATCGATGTGGATCCAAAGCCAGAAATCTCATGGCATACAATAGACGTCGCTTACTAGAATCGGTGACGATCTGATCTTTTTCCGGAGGCAGATACTCTTGAATACTGGGCTTCAGCTCTTCTCCCTGATCGTTTTCGAAATGCACGCTGTAGGAAAAATACATGGTGTTCGCTGGGTCCGGTGAATAAAAATTCCATGTGGTGTTGATTCCTAGTGTATTCGCATAAGGCAGCATGACCGGTTCGAAATAGCGACCCAGAAACGAACTTCCATCGGGAAGCACGACGATGCAAAACACATGGTAAATGATCCAAACCGACAGGATGAGCTTCAAACCCAAACGCGCTTTGGTGTTAGATTGATGCTTCTCCGTTATGCCCATCGTCCTCAATATCTGCTAGGTCATTGGCTTCAAGACTTTCTTCAGGAAATAGTCGCTCTTCGTCAGACTCTTCGGTCGCAGTCTCCGCAGCAACTGCCTCTGGCACTGGTGTGATCGCTGAAGCGTCCGTATCGACGAATTTTTCACCCAACATTTGCGCCTCGTCAAATCGGGTCAGCCAGTTTTTGTCGCGACTAGAAACAGCTTCGCCCATCAAAATTGCTTCGCGGATGTTTTGCGCCCGTTCGCTTTCACGTTTTTGCTTTTGTTTGATTTTTTCAGCTTCGAAAAAATCGCTGCTGGTAGCGATCTCATTCAGCTCGGTAGAAATTTTATTCAGTTCTTCTTCACCCTGAGAATAACTTCCAATCACTTGCTCGGATAAATTGTCCGTCAACTGAGCCAAGGTCTGCTTCTCTGGCTCTTCGGTGATTCCTTCTGGCAAAAGTTCGTCAATTTGAGAAAGAGTGGGCAATTCTTTTAGATTTCTTAAGCCAAAAATTTCCAGGAACTTTCTGGTGGTCTCATAGAGCATGGGCTTTCCAGGAAGTTCTGACTTACCGGCGAAAGTGACCAAGTTTTTTTCCATCAATGCACGCAGCAGATGGCCGGACTCTACTCCGCGAATGTCGTCGATCTCTGACTTCACCATGGGCTGTTTGTAAGCGACGATAGAGAGCACTTCCAAAGCTGGTCCAGACAGACGGAAAGGTCTGGCCTTCAATGTGCGGGAAAGGAACTGCATATTGTCGATCTTCGTGCGCAGCTGGTAGCCACCTGGAACTTCTTCCAGAGAAACTCCACGTCGGGCGCCAGCCAACTCCACAGCCAGTCGGTCCAAAGCTCGCCTGATCTTATCGACTTTGATATTTGTACCTTTAAAAACAAGCCGAATCGAATTCAAACTCACTGGTCGATCGGTGGCAAAAAGAATGCTCTCTAGGATCGAGTCCAACTGTTCCTCTTCAATGAATTCCAAATCTTCAATTTGCGCCGATTCAAAGGCATCAAGTTCCGTGCCTTCGACAGATTCACTGTCCGGCAACACTTCCGTTGACAGCTCCGATTCAGAGGCTTCAGGCAGAAAGTGAGCCACCTCTTCTTCTTGTGGAGGAAGGGCCGCACCTAGCTCCATTTCCATTTCAGCTTCACTGAGTATCACTTCCGGTGCCTCAACCTCCGCCGTGACAGGCTCAGAAATGGCTGACTTGGATTTTTTTCTTTTGGCTAAACTCATGTGTTCACCTCGCCTAATTCTTGTTCCGCTTGCGCAATTTCATCGTCCGTCGCCATTTCGATAGCGGCACTTTCACTCAACTGCTCGTCAAATTCGGGGTCTATTGTCGGAGTCGTCCCTGCCACAGTTGCTGCGGGAGCCTCGTCGTCGACGTCCAAGGTCACCGCAACCTCAGCCTTATCGATCAGAGCTTCTGCCGCTTGCGATGCATAGATATTGTCGTACTCTTCGACTTTGGACATAGCTTGGCTTTCGATGGGTTTTGTCGCTTGCACGTAAATTTCTTGATACACCGTCGGTTGAAACAAAGAAACAAATCCCATCTTTCCAAGCTCTAGCACAGAGAGAAAAGTGATCAGCACATTTTTTCGCCGCTCGATTCCGACAGAAGGATTCATTGGGTCCGCATCAATCAAAGAGGACAGCGCCACCCGCTGACCCACAATCAGCCGATCTTTGAAATCTAAAATTCGTTGAGCGATGGACTGAAGCTTAGCGGTCACCTGATGCACTTTTTTCTTGGCCGAATTCATCGCCGCTCGCCACGCAGTGATCAGCGCAAAAACCGGATTTTCATCCAGCACGATCTCTTCTTCGCGGGCCTCCAACTTTTCGCGCACTCCGCGAGCCCACAAATCCCGACCCAGCAGCGGTCGCTCGTACAAGGACTTCGAAGCCTCTTGGTACTTTTGATATTCGAGCAGTCGCTGGATCAATTCTTTGCGCGGATCTTCGCTCTCTACCACTTCGCCGTTTTCGTCGTACTGTGGAAGCAACATCCGCGATTTGATTTGAATCAGCGTCGCCGCCATGGCGATAAATTCACCCGCCACTTCCAAATCCAGCTCTTTCATCAGCTTAATGAAATCCATGTACTGATTGGTGATCTTGTGGATTTGAATATTCATGATGTCCATCTCTTCCTTGCGGATAAGATAGAGCAGCAAGGCTAAAGGCCCTTCAAACTGAGGCAGATGAACGGTGATATTGGATCCGATTTGCGCTGATGAGCTCATGAAATTTTTATCCATTCCTTAATCATTTTCAAATTCTTCGCAGCTTCCCGCCGCGCCTTGTGATTTCCTGCTGCAATGATTTCATCAAGTCTTTTTGGATCATTCAACAACTCTTTTTTTCTTTCTCGAGGTTCGGCGACCAATTTTTCAATATTTTCCAAAAGCCGCCCTTTGCAGTCCCCGCAGCCGATCCCCGCCGTCGTACAGCCCTGAACCACCCACTCCAAATCAGCCGCAGAGGAAAATAGTTTATGATAGGTATAGACATTGCACTTTTCAGGGTCACCGACATCTTCTCGACGGGCGCGCTGAGGATCCGTCGGCATGCCGCGAACTTTTTTTGCCAGAGCTTTGGGATCTTCGGCTAAATCCAAGCCATTGTGATAAGACTTGCTCATTTTTCGACCATCTAAACCTGGCACCAAAGGAGTTTCCGTGAGCAGAGGCTGTGGTTCTGGCAACTTGCCTTTGTAAATATGATTGAATCTGCGAATGATTTCGCGAGTGAGCTCCAGGTGTGACACCTGATCGGCACCCACTGGTACTTTTTGGCCTAGATAAATTGCAATATCCGCCGCTTGCAACACCGGATATCCAAATCGACCCAGATTGTGGGTATCAGAGGCCTTGGCCTCTTCCTCGGCATCTTTCCATGTCGGTACGCGCTCGAGCCAACCCATGGGCGTTAGATTTCCGAAGATCATGTAAAGCTCTAGATGTTCTGGAACCGCACTTTGCACAAAAATCGTGCTTTTTTCCGGATCCAATCCATAGGCCAAAAATTCCGCAAACATCCCACGAGTCCACGCGGGAATTTCAGAGGTGGACTTGTAAGCCGTGGTCATGGCGTGCCAGTCCATCAATCCAAAATAACATTCGTACTGGCTCTGCATGGCTAGAAAATTTTTGAGTGCCCCGAAATAATGGCCAATGTGAAGCGGACCAGTTGTGCGCATTCCGGCCATGATTCTCATAGCAACAGCCTCTCAGCCAGTTGAATGGAAAACATGCTGGCGATCTGCGCCGGCGCAAAGATAAATTTACTTAAGAATCCCGTCAGAAAAAGAACCAACAGAATGATATTAAACATGCTCTGATGTTCGAGCAGCTTAGAATTGAGCGCTGGGGAAATAAATCTCTCTAGAACCTTGCCGCCATCCAGAGGGTGAATCGGAATCAAATTGAAAATGGCAAAAACAAAATTAATGGCAATAAAAGTCTGCATCAACTCAGAGATGGCTCCGAAATAAGTGGAGCTTCCAAAAAACTTCAACGCCAGCACCAAAATGAAACTGCCGATGATTCCCAAGAATATATTAGAACCTGGTCCAGCCAGCGCCACCCAGAACATATCGGTTCGTGGATTCTTCAAATTCCGCGCATCGACAGGCACGGGCTTAGCCCAACCAAACAGCGGCACTCCTGTGGCCATACCAATCAGTGGAAATAAAAATGTTCCAATGGGATCGATGTGCGACAAGGGATTCATGGTCAATCGACCCATTCGTTCTGCCGTTCGATCGCCTCGCAACTTGGCCACCCAACCATGAGCGTATTCATGAAAGCAGAGCGCAAATAAGAATGGTGGATATCCGATGGCCACACGGGCGGCGATCTCTAGTAGGTCAAATTTCATAGATTTTAGGCTATCGCCCGTCCAGATCATTGTCCAGTTGACCGCCATCCCTGCTGAAAGAAAATGCATCATTGTAGCAGCATGTCAAAAAGCTCTTTGGCCCACTTATTTCTTACCGATTTCCCTAAGAACGGCCATACTCTAGCGCACATACCTTTGAAGGAGATTTCAATGGACACCACTCCCTCCGCACTGACCATATTCACCAGCGATGAGCAGGCTTTCCGCGAGGCTGTTCGCGATTTCGCTGAAAACGAAATTCGCCCTCTGGTCAGCGAAATGGATCAAAAAGCCGAAATGAATTCTGGTTTAGTGAAAAAACTTTTCGAAATGGGCCTCATGGGCGTCGAGAATCCCGAAAAATACGGCGGGGCTGGATCTTCTTTCACAATGGCCTGTCTGGCCGTCGAAGAATTGGGCCGGGTCGATGGCTCTGTTTCGGTGATGATGGATGTGCAGAACACTTTGGTGACCAATGCGTTTCTTCGCTGGGGCAGCGAAGCTCAAAAAGAAAAGTACTTGCCGAAATTGGCCAAAGAATGGGTGGGCGCTTACGCACTTTCTGAAAGTTCCAGCGGCTCTGATGCCTTCGCCTTAAAACTGCGCGCCGAACAAAAAGGCGACAAATTTATCCTGAACGGAAATAAGCTTTGGATCACCAATGGCAACGAGGCCAGTCTCTTCATCTGTTTTGCGAATATCGATGCCAGCAAAGGTTACAAGGGCATCACTGCCTTTATCGTAGAGAAATCGTTTCCCGGATTTAAGGTCGGCAAAAAAGAGGACAAGCTTGGAATTCGTGCCAGCTCTACCTGCGAACTGTTGTTCGAAAATTGCGAAGTTCCGGCAGCCAATGTTTTAGGAGAAGTTGGCAAGGGCTACAAAATCGCTATTGAAACTTTGAACGAAGGCAGGATTGGCATCGGCGCTCAGATGGTCGGCATCGCTCAAGGCGCCTATGAGGCAGCTCTTGGCTATGTGAAAACTCGGGAACAGTTCGGCAAGTCTTTGGCCCAATTTCAGGGAGTTCAGTTTCAACTGGCAGAAATGCGCACACAACTAGAAGCCGCCCGACTGATGGTCTACAATGCTGCCCGCCTGAAAGATTCAAAACAGGATTTCATCGAGTCCGCAGCGATGGCCAAATTGTTCGCCTCCAAAGCTGCAGAAAAGATCACGTCCATGGCCATTGATCTTTTTGGTGGCAATGGTTTCACTCGGGAATATCCGGTGGAGAAATTTTGGCGAGATGCCAAAATTGGCCAGATCTACGAAGGAACTTCCAATATGCAATTGCAAACCATTGCAAAAATGGAGTTAGAAAAACCATAGGCGGGAGCGCATGCGACAATTTCTGTGTTTAGCCGCAGTGACTGGAATGCTTTTAGCGAGTGGCTCTAGCTTTGCGGATTCCACCAATAAATTTCGCCTGCATCTAGGTTCCGAGCCCATCAGTTTAAATCCTCTCAAACAAAAAAATACCTCTGGCGCCTTTCTTTTTAGCGCCGTTCACGGATCTTTGCTTTGGTATGAAAAAGGAGAGCTGCATCCACTTCTTGGTCAATGTCGGCAGAGTTCATCCACGAAAATCACTTGCTCCATCGATCCGAAAGCGCAGTTCAGCAATGGCGAAGCCATTCATGCCGAACACTTCATTAAGACCTTCAAACATTTTCTAAACCCTAAATCCCCGGGACTGCGTGCGGATTTACTGTTGGGCTTGAAAAATGCCAACTCTGTCCTTTCTGGAAAAACCCCTTTCGAAAGTCTAGGGGCTTCGGCCAAGGGCAACGAACTCATTTTAGAGTTAGAAAATCCGGACTATGAGTTCATCTACAATTTGGCCAATCCGATTTTCTCTCCCAGCTTCAGCGAAAATGTCGATGATGATTTTCTGTCACCCCAAAGTGCGTTCTCTGGCCCGTATCAAATCAAATCTTGGCAGCCAAAGCTGAAAATCAACCTCGTTCCCAATCAGCACTTTCCAAACCCCAAGGGTTTCCAACGCCCAGAACTGGAATTCTTTTTCGTGGCTGAAGAGACCGTCGCTATGAATCTCTATGAAAAGAAGGAGCTCGATTTCCTGCGCCGACTTCCGACTTTGTACATTCCGCAGTTCAAGGATCGCCCTGACTATTATGTCATTGATCAACTGCGTTTTGATTATTTTGGCTTCGATGCTTCGCTAAGAACTCAAGCAGAGGCCCGCAAAACTCTGGCGCAGTCGTTGAATTACGCTGAACTGCAGGCCTTGTTTTCGGCCAAGCCCCGTCCGGGTTGCTCGGGACTTCCAGAAAATTTATTGCCTCATCCCTCTTGTGTTGATTTCATTCCGAAAAAATCAGATCTTTCTGAAAAGCCGGTCTATCAAAATTTGACACTGAGCTACTCTAAACTCATCGGCGGTGATGTGGATCGCAGCGCACAGTGGATGCAGTCCCAATGGCGCCAAAATCTCAATATTCAGGTTCAACTTTCGCAGATGGACGGAAAGATTTTTATCGACCAGTGGAAGAAAGCGCCACCCACGATTTTTTACGCAACCCCCACGCCGACCCGACCCACTTGCCTCAGCGTTTTGGAAAATTTCCTGCCCTCGGCAGTGGAAAACTGGATTCACCTAGATTCCCCGGAGATCAACGAACTCGTCCGAAAGATGAGGTCCATCAATGACAAAAAGCAGAAGGCCAAGCTCTGCCAAAAGGGAATGGACTTTCTGATCCATGGATTTTATCTGATTCCCACCGGGCCCGAGTATTTTTCGATACTCATTCGGCCGGAGTGGAAGGATTGGCATTTCAACGAACTTTATCAATTAAATTTGGCAGAGCTTCATCATATCAGCGCCAAATGATTTCTGTCCTCTGTCCGGGTTTACAGTTACCCCTACCGTGACCGTGGACTGTGAACTGAGGACCGTGGACCGATACAATATCGTCGATCTTTTCAACAATTCGCCGTCTCATTTTGAGAATGATATTTTTCTCCTCAGCTTTCGTCCAGGCTAGCCGATAAATACTGTGTGAAGACTTTTTTAGAAGGAGGAACTTCATGTCAGATAAGAATGCGACCAATAAAGCCGCTCAGGACCTTAACAAACAGATGCCGTCCAATGTGACCCAGTTGCGACCGGAAAAGTGCATCTCTGAAGATTGCAAGAAAAAGCCAGAACGCGCTGGTTTCTGCGAAGAGCACTATTTTTGGTTCAAAGAAGGCCTTCTCACCATCGATGGCTACAAAGCCAAGGACTTTGATAAAAAGTACCATGCTTGGCTTCGACGCACCCAAAAAGCGGCGTAAGCTTAGTTCAGATCTTTAATTTCAGACCCGGGCCAAAACCCGGGTTTTTATTTTGTCCCGCACGCCCTACCTTGCTATATTGCCAACATGAAAAAATTAGCCGTCATCACCGGAGCTGGAAGTGGAATTGGTCGGGCCACGGCCATGCTATTCCATAAAAATCATTACGACTTGTTCTTAGTGGGTCGGGACAGCGGAAAACTGGAAGAGACTGGGCGCCTTTGCTCACAAGGAAAGGGCCAAGTCCACTGGCATTCTTGTGATGTAGGCCAGGAGTCCCAGGTGCAAGAACTGGCAGGCAAAATCTCCGAACAGTCACCAGAGGGCATTGCTCTGATCAACAACGCCGGGATCTTTCGTGGCCACCCTGTGGGCGACGGCGGCGCTGAAATTTGGCTCAGTCAGTTTCAAGTGAATCTCTTTGGCGCGGTCTTCGTCGTACAAAACCTGCTGCCGCTGATGAGATCTGGATATTCCCACTCGATCACCAATGTTTCTTCGACTCTGGGCCTGAAGCCCACCGCTGACACTTCTGCCTACAGTGCTTCTAAGGCCGCCATGGTCAATTGGACTCAGAGTTTGGCGCTGGGTTTGGGCAGCAGAAAAATTCGCGCCAATTGCGTTTGTCCAGGATTCGTCGA
>JABDFK010000006.1 GCA_013286585.1 Deltaproteobacteria bacterium | reverse complement strand
CTCCAATGATCGGAGCCGGAGTAAAAAGGCGGTGATCCAATTTTTCAATTTTAGAGATCACTTCAGCGCTATTCGCGAGTTTCTTGATTGCCAACCAATTCAGATTCAACTTTAGCCGCTTTACCTTCAAGGCTGCGCAGATAGTAAAGTTTAGAACGACGAACGTTCCCTTTGGTCAACACTTCCACAGACTCAACCGCTGGGCTGACGAATGGGAAAGTTCTTTCCACGCCCACACCGGCAGAAATTTTTCGCACGGTGAAAGATTTGCCGTTTCCAGAGCCTTGAATTTTAGTGACGATACCTTTGTAAACCTGTGTACGTTCTTTTTCGCCCTCTTTAACTTTGACGAAAACGTTCACAGTGTCGCCAGAACCGAACTGGCCAATTTTTGGATTTTTAGCCTTCAAAGTGACTCGGCGAATGAGGCTGGTCTGAGTCGTTGAAGTCGATGCTTTTTTAGTCTTTTTTGCCATATAAATTCCTTGTCCAAAATTGAATGAAGAGGGTTACCATGGACCTAAGATACGGTCAAGATAGATACTGACCGCCGAGCGCACGGATAAATGCCTATAATCCTTAGGCGGAGCCCCACGAATGGACTCCAAAACTCCGTCCATGGACTGCATATATTCGTCGGTCAGACCAAATCCGGTGCCAAAGATCAGAAATAGGCCGATTTCGGGGTCTTTGATTCGCTCGCGAATCTCTGCCAGGGAGTAGGCCCTGGCACCGCCCACAGGCCTTGCGTGGGTGCCGATGAACAGTGTTTTTTCCCGAGGATGGCCCCAATCGGCGATAGCCTCATCCAAATTTTTCACAGGTTTTACGTCATTCAAAGCCGTTTTTCGCGAAGGATTGAACTTAGAGCCCTGACCCGTGCGCCAGTGATCCAGCACCCGGTCGACGAACATGAGCTGCTCTTGAATCGGATGGATGATGTAATAGCGTTCAACTCCGTACACAGTGCAGGCACGGGCGATGTCGTGAATGTCAAAATTGGTGATGTTGGTGGCGACGACTTTCTTTTCGCGGTCGACAATTGGGTAATGCACCAAACCCAGGGCGACCTTAGGAATATGGCTCATGCATTCTCCTGCGGAAATTTCTGTAGGCCCAATGATTTCTTTTCACTCTCGGATAGATCACTCCAAAACTTTTTTAAGTGATGCAGGTCAGGTCCCTTTTCGCCGAAGAGATCCGGGCGCTTTTTAAGCGTGACTAAATCTTTCAAATTCTTTCGCCACTCTTGAATTTTCGCGTGATTTCCTGAAAGAAGAATTTCGGGTACGGATTGCCCAAGGTATTCTCTGGGACGAGTAAAACTGGGCTCTTCTAAACGCTGGCCAGAAAAACTATCAAGTTCACTGGAGGTCAGATTGCCCAAGACCCCAGGAATTTTCCGAGAGACCGCGTCCATCAGCACGGAAGCAGCCAGTTCACCACCGGAAAGCACGTAGTCCCCGATGGAAATCTCTTCATCCACTTGTGAATTGATCAACCGCTGATCAATTCCGCCGTAGCGTCCGCAGATCAGTATCAGATGGGTCTTCTGTGAAAGTTCCTTGGCTTTGCGGTCAGTCAAGGGTGCTCCCTGCGGCGAGAGATAAATCACATGAGCTGGTCCTTGAATGGACTCAATGCTCTTTGCCAGAGGTTCGGCCAGCATGATCATTCCATCTCCTCCGCCGAACGGACGATCATCGACCGTCTTGTGCACATCTTGAGTGAAGCTTCTGGGATTGATGCATTCCACTTGGATCAGCTGCGAGCCCTGTGCTTGACCCACGATACCTTTTGAAAAACCGGCTTCGATGATTTCTGGAAAAAGAGTGATGACTGAAAATTTCAAGTTCACTCCTGCGGATCGCTTGGGCTTGAGTTGACCTCGATCAGACCTTCGGGAAGATCCATTTTTAAAATTTTATTTTTTTGATCGAGTTTCACAATAAAATCTTCCACAAAAGGAATTTCTACGGGAGCCCTTTGTCCTGGCTGATGAATGAGGATAATGTCTTGAGGGCCATTGCTAGAAAAGCCTGAAATTTTTCCAATGAGCCGACCGTTGTCGAAGACCTCAAAGCCAAGAATCTCTCGCAAGAAAAGTCTTTCTCCGGGCTGGGATTTAAAACTTTCCACGGCCACAAAGACCAATTGACCTTTGAGAGCCTCTGCTTGATTTCGCGTCAGCACGCCGGGAAAGCGCACGATCAAACCTAGCTTGGCATTTCGCAGAGACTGAATCTTCTGCAGAGCCGGAGTTTGCTTTTCATCGGGAGCCAAAAAAACTTCCTGCAGCTTTAACCAAGGCTCGTGCGCTTTGGAAAAAATGATCAGCAAAAGTTCACCTTGAATGCCATGAGCATCCTTGATCTTGCCGATCAACTGCAATTGACTTTTATCGACTGACTCCACGAGCTCCTCAAAATAAAAAGGGTCGCCACTGGCAACCCCTAAGAACGATCTGTTCTACTAACTAGTCTACTCAACGATTTCCAAAACACTGCGTTTGTTCAACTTTGTCGAAGCCGCATTCAAAATAGTTCGCATAGAGCGAGCAGTACGACCTTGTTTGCCGATCACTTTTCCCAAGTCCGCTTTTGCAACTTTAAGTTCAACCACAGTCGTTTGTTCGCCAACGACTTCGTTAACTTCAACCTGTTCAGGTTCATCAACAAGGGACTTTGCCATGAATTCAACTAATTCTCTCAAGCTTGTTTCGTCCATTGTACTACTTGGTGGCTTTCTCAGCTAATTTCATAACGTGTCTGACGCGATCAGAAGGTTGTGCGCCTTTGCGAATCCACTCTTGAGCTTTGACCAAATCCATCTCTACTTGTTTCTCTTCTTGAGGATGATAGTAGCCAATGATTTCCAAGTACTTACCTTTCATCGATCGGCGTTGATCCGCCACAGTGATGCGATATCGAGGTTGGTGCTTAGCGCCTTGGCGAGACAAACGAATAACAACGGCCATGTCTTTTCCCTTTCGATGGAAATTTCGAACCTGAAGATCTACCGACAACTGGATCCTTTTTCAAGGCTTTTCCTTTCCTGCCTGGGGGAATTGGGGGCTTTCGGGTCGCGGTTCCGGGGCCCACCCATCCTTGGGTTCACCTGAATTTGCTCCACTGAGTACAGTGGAGCAAAACGCGTCACGCTTTCAGGAGCACCCTCCACCGCGACCCGAAAGCCCCCAATTCCCCAGTACTTGAAATGAAAATCTTGAAAAAGGATCTATCCATCTAAATTTGCTGAGTAACTCAGAAAATGGGCCGCGGCAAATTGCCTTTCTTTTCGTGACTCTGGCACCCTGGGGGTCCGTGGTATTTTAATGGAGGGCGCTCCTGAAAGCGTGACGCGTTTTTTCACTGTACCCAGTGAAAAATTCAGGTGAACCCATGGAGGGGTGGGCCCCGGAATTAAAATACAAGCCACCCCCAAAGGGCCCGCGTTTACCAGGCTAGAAAGGCAATTTCCCGCGGCCCATTTTCATCATGCTTCCCATCATTTTCTGGGCTTGTTCGAACTGACGGACTAATTTATTGATATCTTGGACTTGGGTGCCTGAGCCTTTGGCTATTCTCTCGCGACGCGATGCATTTAATACTCGTGGATCTTTCCGCTCTTTGAGCGTCATTGAACAGATAATGGCTTCGATTTTTTTTAATTCCTGATCAGGCGGAGCCATGGTCGCCATTTGTTTTTGCAGTTGGCCCATACCTGGTAATAATTTCATGATACTTTCGATTCCGCCCATTTTTTTCATCATTCGGATCTGGCTTAGGAAATCCTCCAGCGTGAATCCGTTCTTCATCATTTTTTTGGCGGAGTCTTTGGCCGTCTTTTCATCGATCATTTCTTGAGCGCGCTCGACCAGTGTCAGCACGTCACCCATGTCCAGAATTCGGTTGGCTAAGCGATCGGGATGGAAAATTTCCAGACCGGCCACTTTTTCACCGACACCTAGAAACTTGATCGGAATTCCTGTCACTTCGCGGATACTGAGGGCAGCTCCGCCTCTGGCGTCGCCATCGATCTTGGTTAAAACTAAGCCCGTTAAACTCAAGCGTTGATGAAAACCTTCCGCCACTGCTACGGACTGCTGTCCTAACATGGCGTCGGCCACCAATAGAATTTCGTGAGGAGTCCAAATATTTTTTATTCGGGTGAGTTCGCTCATGAGTTCATCATCGATTTGTAGACGGCCGGCGGTATCGACGATCACTACGTCGAGCATTTCATCTTTCGCCCACTTTTTGGCGTTCTCTAAAATTTTTTCAGGCCGATCGCCGACTTGTGTGGGATAAACAGGAAAATTATTCTGCTTTCCCAGGGTCATCAACTGATCAATGGCAGCAGGCCGATAAATATCGGCCGGCACTAGTCCTGCCTTTTTACCGAATTTTTGTCGGGCAAAAAGAGCAAGCTTTGCGGCCGTGGTGGTTTTACCCGCCCCTTGCAAGCCCACTAAAAAAATCACGCTGGGCTTTTCGCGCAGGTTTAAGTCCACCGCCTCGCCGCCCAAAATGGTCTTGAGTTCTTCGTGCACGATTTTAACAAACTGCTGACCAGGGTTGAGTGATCCAAGAACTTCTTGGCCCACTGCCTTTTGTTTCACGCGATCAATGAAGCTTTTCACCACTTTGAAGTTCACATCAGCCTCAAGCAAGCTAAAGCGAATCTCTTTTAACGTGTCTTCGATATTGCTTTCTGAAATTTTGCTGAGGCCACGAACTTTTTTAATACTGCCTAAGACTTTTTCCGAGAGTGAATCAAACATGCATTTCCCTTATCTGGCTCTGCTGATGGAGGTGGCGAAATCCACATCCGGATTTTCTTTTTTCGCCCAGTTCAGATCCCACTCTTGGTTGAGTAAAATCACGGGCTGCTCGATCATATCGCGGAATATAGTAAAGTTGCCTTTGAGAGCTTCCATGGCCTTGCCATCTTGACCCCGAGGCCAACGGGCCACCGAGTAAGGCAAGCGCACCAGCTTCACTTCCAAATTGTACTCGTCATTCATTCGGTGCACCAAAACTTCGAATTGCAGTTCGCCGACCACGCCGATGATGGGATCTTGCATGCCCACGTGCGGGTCAATGAAGAGCTGAATCGCGCCTTCTTCGGCCAAGTGATTTAAGGCCTCTTGCATTTTTTTTCTTCTCATCGCATCGCCGACGGTCATGCGTGCGAAAAGTTCCGGCGCGAACTTGGGGATGTCTTCAAATTGCACTTTGGTGCCCGAGGCCACAGAATCACCGATGGCAAAGTTTCCAGTGTCGTTGACACCGACGATGTCACCGGCATAGGCGATATCGACGGTTTCGCGGTCCGCTGCCACAAATTGATTCGAGTAGGCTAGACGAATCTCTTTGTCGAGGCGGGAATGCTTGATCTTCATTCCCCGCTCAAATTTTCCAGAGCACAAACGGATAAAGGCCACGCGGTCGCGATGTCTGCGATCCATATTGGCCTGAATTTTAAAAACGAAACCGGTCATATTGTCATCACATGGATCAATCTCTGCACCGGTCTTAATTTTTCGCGGCTGTGGACCCGGTGCAAACTGACAGAAAAAATTCAAGAAAACATCGACACCGAAATTTTGCTTAGCCGACCCGAAGGTCACCGGCGAAATTTTTCCTGCCAGAAATTCGCCGACATCAAATTTAGGTAGTACGCCTTCCACTAGGTCTAGCTCTTCCAGAGTTTGCTGATAGATGTCCTCGCGAACTAAATCCTTCCATGCCGAAGAATTGTAAGCATCCAGTTTCAGAATGGAAACTTCATCGACTTTTTCACGGCGCTGATCATAGATCATGATCTCTTTGGTCAGGCGATTATAGATGCCACGGAAGCGATCGCCGATGCCCACTGGCCACGTCAGAGGATAACACTGCATCCCGAGCGTGGTTTCGACCTCGTCGATCAGATCCAGCGGAGCCTTGCCTTCGCGGTCCAACTTATTGACGAAGGTAAAAATAGGAACATTGCGCAGACGACAGACATCATAGAGTTTGCGCGTTCGCTCTTCCACGCCTTTGGCGACGTCGATCAGCATGCACGCCGAATCCACCGCCATCAAAACGCGGTAGGTGTCCTCAGAGAAATCTTTATGTCCTGGGGTATCTAGTAAATTCACTTTGAGACCTTCAAAATCGAAAGTCATCACAGAGCTGGTGATGGAAATTCCTTTTTGTCGCTCAAGCTCCATCCAATCAGAGGTCACGGCTTTGGTGCCAGCCTTGCCCTTCACTTCGCCGGTTTTATGAATCACGCCGCCGTGGTAGAGAAGTTTTTCAGTGAGCGTAGTCTTACCTGCATCCGGATGCGAGATGATCGCAAAAGTGCGACGCCGTTGTACTTCTAAAGCCTCTGGTCCAGGTAATTGCATGGAATATCCTTGAAAGAGGCAAAATTTGTCAGATTCCACAGCGATTGTCCAGGTTTATCGACTCTGCTCCGTCTGACTTTGGTCAAATCCTCAAGTGCCGGGAAGAATCGAATTGTCGCTGGCATCCCGCCAAGCTGTAATATTCATTGGAGGATTTGGATATGTCTTCGAAGCTTCTGACCCTGATTGTTCTTGTCTCTATCAGTTTTGCACTGCCAGCCCATTCAGCGGAAGAAAAGCCCGAAAAGGACAGCTTAGATTTTTTGGACAATATTGATTATCCAGAGCTGCAAGTGGTTCCACGCGCCTCGGAACGTTTGGACGTCGAAGCCCAGTACGAGCGCGAGGGCGGTTCTTGGTGGAATCAGTGGACATTCATTCTTCCCGGTATTGCCACTTTGACCGCAGCTACTTTAACCGGATCCGCACTGGGAGCTGGAATTGCCCCTTATCAACAAAGTGCCGTGCAGTTTGGCCAACTGGTGGGTGTCGCCACATTAGGAATCGGTATCTACTATGCGGTGGCTCAACCCTATGTCGCCGGTTTTGACAGAGTCAAAAAGTCTCGTGGTCCTGGCAAGCGCGCCATGCTGATGCGCGAGCGGTTGGCGGAAGAAGCATTGGAAAAACCGGCAGCACAGATTGGAAGCCTTGAAGCGGTTTCTGTCTTTTCCAATTTCATTGCCAATGGCATCTTGGCGTCTTATCAGACCTCCACGCAATACTCTCTGACGGCTATGCTGATCGCCGCACTGCCATTGATTTTTCCCAATCCCTATGTGACCAATTGGGATCGTCAGAAGGAATACAAACACAAAATCTATACTCCACTGCCCACCTCCAGCATTAGCACCGACCCTTACACGGGTGAGACCAAACATTATGCCGGACTTTTTTGGACATGGTAAAATTGACGCTCATCTTTTTTCTAAGCCTAGTGCTTCAGCCAAAGCTGGCTTCAGCTGGCTTGATGATTCAAGAGGTCGATCCTTACGCCGTCCTAGAGCAGGATAAGAAAAAAGAGGACGATGCTCCGAAAACACGCACTCGCGATGAAATTTCCAAAGCTCGACTTGAGAAAGAAAAAAAGATTCTTGAAGAAAAACTTCCTCCCACCTGTGACACCGCCCAAGAATTTAAGGCGACCTACGAAGAACTGATCTCGCATCAGCTCTTGGACTTTCCCGACAGAGATGTGGTGCGCATTGCCTACGAGGTCACCAAAGGTTGTGATGGCGCTGCAGAACGTTTTCATGTGATTCTTAATTTATTGCTGAATACTGGTGTGGATAAAAGAAAAGCCGTCGAATTCGCTTTGCACTACGCCAGACGCACCGATCAGCAGACCAGTGCTTTTGTTCTGATTTTCAAAGGTACGTTTCTGGAAAAATATTACGATATGGATTTCAAAACAGCCTTGGCCACAAGCTTCAAACTGTCACTAGAAGCACGTGGCAATCCTGAGGCTTTGGCCAAAGACTTTCGTGGCATTTTGGATTTTTGTGTCTCTCACAAGGGGACGGATTTGCCATTTAAAATTTGTGCTCCCTATGCCCTGGAGTTAGCTATGGCTTCTTACTTATATGGCGATGCTGGCCTCATGAGTTCGTTTCAGAAATTGATCGATTTCTTCATGCAGCAGAAAGAACAAGACTATTCCATCGGTGTGCAGCTCAAATTTGCCGGACGAATTCTTCGCCATGGCCCAAAAGCGGTGGAAAATTTTCAAACCCAGTATGCTTATGGAATTTCGGAGTCCATGAAACTCACGCAAAAAACTTCCATTGAGTTGGCCGTACGGGTCGCCGAAAATAGTCAGGGCCGAGACCTAAAATGAAATCCTGGTGGCTTTGCACAATCCTATTTCTTGCGGCAACAGCCTCGGCCCAGCCTAAACCCACTCCCATTGTCACGGTCAGTTTAGAATTGGAAAGTGTGGTCGGTGCACGCGCCTACCAAATTGAAATCCGCAGCGAGGGATTTCTTAAAACCTTCGATTCAAAAAAACCGCTCTTCAGCGTGCAGATTCCCCTGGGTGAACATCAAATTCGAGGGCGATCCCAAGATCTCCGCGGAGTCTTTGGCGAATGGTCAGAGTCCATGGCATTTTCAGTTGTTCCGCAGAAGGTGGATTTAAGATCTTCCGTGGAAAAATTTAAACCGATGATTAAAATCAACAATTACAAAGCTTGGGTCCAACTGAATTGGACCCCCATCATTGGCGTGAAGAAATATCGATTTTATCTGAAGGACAATACAGGAAAGGTTCTCACGGTTCATGAATCCAGCACGGCTCACGTGGCATTTTTAACTCGCCCGGGGAACTATCAGTATAACGTCACGGCCGTTTACAGCGGCAATGTGGAAAGTGATCCTTGCGAGTTTCAACCAACGCTGACGATCAGCGGGCGAAAGTTGGATCCGCCGATCATGGTGAGCTCTGCCGACGAAGAACTGAAGCTGATCTTCAGAGCCAAAGCCGATCGCGAGGTCGGCATTTGGACAAAAGTGGAGTACTCTCCTTTTTTGGGAGACACCTGGGATCCGCTGGATGATAAAAAAACGGGGCCGACATTTCTGGCCAAAAATTTCACAAAGCCGGGCAGATACCGACTGGGCTTTAGAACTTCCCTGCCAGGATATACAGATTCCGATCCCGTACAGAGAGAATTCATTGTAAAACCACAAGAAGCAGCTCTAGAACCTGTGGCACGCTAGAAACCTGGATTGGTCTGCCGCCACGCTTCGATCTTCTGAACCTCGCCGTCACATTCGGAGGAATGCTTTCGAACATAGCGAAAAACGCGATCATACTTCGACCGTTGACACTGTTCCATAATCGGGCTGATCAATCGTCCTGAGTTCAAATTTAACTTAGAGATTTGCTGCTGACACTCGGCCTTAGAAGAGTCCCAAAGCTTGAGGCAAACGTCACGTTCTACATCGTAGCAGCTGCGTAGATATCTAGCCGATGAACATGGACTCGTTTCTTCGCTCGGAGCCATCTCTATCACCCCCCAAAGCAAGATCGACACCATGAAGATGACGATACACCAGTTCACAATTTGTCTTTGATTGAATTTCATATACCTAAAATCCTTCCAGTGGGCGCTCTGATTTGGGGAGAATTTGTGCCATCGCATACTCGCTAAGAGCCGTGATCGTCAGACTGGGATTGACCCCTAGGTTGCATGGAATGATAGAGCCATCAGTGATCAACATTCTGGGGTAACCGAAGACGTTGAACTTGGAGTCCACCACTCCCTCTTGGACCGTGCTTCCCATGGGACAGCCGCCCAGCACATGGGCCGTGGTACTCAAATTAAAAAATATTTCGGGGATGGCATTCATGGGAATTCCATTCACACTTTCCGCGTAATCATGCATCACGCCCTGGCCCGTGGCTATGAACGACGGCACTCTTTCACCACTGCCGTTTTGCATTTTCAAGCGCCAACCAAAAAATCCGCGCTTAAAAACCATCTTCATCGAATTGTCCAAATTTTGCATCACCAGCAGAAAAATGGCTTTGGACGCTATTTCAAAATTAAGCATCAGTTTTAAATACGGCCAAGGATGGCGCAAAAAATAAATACCTGACTGAATTCCCCGCGAAACAATACCGCCGGCTCCGGCCGGAGCCGTTCCCAATTTTCCCATGAGGCCAGAGCCGTTCGGATACTTACAGATCTGAATATGAGTGTTGTCATCCGGATGGATCACTGAACTGATGGCAATGCCATTGTTCAGCTTGATATCACTTCCTGCAACCCCGCAAAGCGATTCCGAGTTGGTGCGAAATTTCTCTCCCAGGCGCTCAGAAAGTTTCGGAAGAGTTTTGTATTTCCACTTTTGTTTGAAAAGTATTTCCAGCGTGCCCAAAACTCCTGCTGCCAAAACCACGCCTTTGGCTTTCACCTGAACTTCGTTCCGCTGATGCAGTGATTCGGGCGACTGTCCAGAGACAGTGTAGATGTCCGAATCAAACTCAATCTTTTCAATTTTAATTCCAGTGAGAACCTGCGCCCCACGTTTTTCCGCGAGATACAGATAATTTTTATCCAGAGTGTTCTTGGCATCATGCCGACAACCGATCATGCAACCGGAACACAGAATGCAGCCTTTGCGAAGTGGACCTTCGCCATTGAAATAGGGATCCACGG
Source organism: Deltaproteobacteria bacterium (assembly GCA_013286585.1). GTDB lineage: Bacteria > Bdellovibrionota > Bdellovibrionia > Bdellovibrionales > Bdellovibrionaceae > CAIYID01. The sequence continues at coordinate 65,873 of JABDFK010000006.1, read as the reverse complement.
ATTGATTGGGGTCGCCGAAATAAATTCCGACGTCCACCGAAGAAAAACTATTTCCCCGTCCCCATTTTTCAGCCACGGCTTTCAAGGCTTGGTCCTCCACGCCCAGATGCGGATTTTTGGTGGTACCAAGCATTTGCCTTGCTCTTTCGTAGTGAGGCTTAAGAGCACTCTCCCAATCTTGTAAGTGTGACCAAATGGCATCTTGAAAAAATCGCGATGCCGGCATCATGTGAGTGTTGGCGTACACTAGGCTTCCACCGCCGTAGCCCACTCCACTGAGCACAAAGGCTTCATTGAAAAAACTGATTTTCTGAATGCCAAAACACCGAAGCAGCGGAGCCCACAAATACTTACGCACATCCCAATTGGTTCGTGGAAAATCGGAACTTTTCTTCCGTCGCCCCTGCTCGATGATCAGAACTCGGTAGCCCTTTTCGGTGAGGCGAAGCGCCGACACGGCCCCTCCGAACCCAGAGCCGATAACGACGTAATCGTAGACTAAGGACAAATCGGGCTCGCTCACTTATTCTGGGATGTACTTGGTCGAAGACTTGGGGCCAGTCAAAACTAAGCATCCACCGCTGGTATATGCATATTTAAAAGTGCCCGCCGCAATATGAGATTCACAGTGCAATGTTTTTCCGTGAACATCCGTTTCGCTCTGCTGATCATCATGGCTTCGAAATACAATGGAATTGCCTGTTACACTCACCGCCGTGCTGGCCTGAACAATCAGCGGATGGCCGTCTTGCTCGCACACAGCCTCAGCTGCGACTGTCGAGAGATTTATTTTCAAATTAGTCGTGGTGGTCCTACCACTCGTCTTGTTATTTCGCCGATGAATCCAGGTTCTTTCTAGATAAGGTTGCACTGTGGTTGGTTTTTCACAGATCCCATAATCCGTTTTATCGACCATATCTCCATGGCATTCGACCCCGGGTCCACATTGGGATGAATCTTCTTGAGGCTTCACACCTCCACCGGGAACCAAGGCCGATTTAATCACTGGATGACATGCCACCAGAGATGCGGCACAGATGCCAACCACGAACACAGATCCTTCTGAGAATAGCTTTTTAAAATTCATTTTTAAAATTCCTTTCGTAGGGATATGCCATTAGGATGCCAGAGATGGCTTATGATTCAACAAAGACCTGGCAATGGCCCCGCGTCATGTGGCAAAAGACCTCATGACCCCATCACTACCTAAAATTGAAAACATCCATGCTCTGAAACCGCCCATTTGGGCTCGTACGGGCCACCTGCAAACCATTCTTTCCCATCTTATTCCGTCCCCAATGTTGAACTTTCCCCTCGAGGAACACATCATTACATTGAAGGACGGCGACCAACTGAAAATCTACATTCATCGCGGTCAAAAGCCTGTGGTCATCACCCTTTTTCATGGCCTGGCCGGTGACATCCAGTCCGATTACATGCAAAGAACTGCCGTTTTGGCTGAGAAAATGGATTGCACCTTAGTGCTTGTGAACCACCGGGGTGCTCATTCAGGCTTGGCTTTAGCCAAACACCCGTATCACTCTGGCAAGGGCGAAGACGCCTCCGATGTTTTTGAATGGCTGCGTGAAAAATTTCCGCAGCAATTTCTTTTAGGCATTGGTATTTCTATGAGTGGCAGCATCTTGCTGAATTTGCTCAGCGGGCTTCGCGGCACAGTGAAACCGGACGCCGTCATCACCGTCAATGCGCCTTTGGATTTGAAAAAAGGTTCGATGCAGTTGGCCCGAGGATTGAATCGAATTTACGACATCCGCTTCGTCCATCGACTGAGCCGGGATTTGCGCCGCAAACACCAATTGGGTCTTTTGGATCGGAAGTATCAAATCCCCATCAGTGCCACCCTATATGATTTCGATCGCATTTTCACTGGCCCTGCCACAGAGTTTAAAACTCGCGAAAACTATTACGCCAGTTGCTCGGTGAGGGATCATCTTCAGTCCGTGGACCGCCCGTGCATCATGCTGACCGCCTTTGACGATCCTTTTGTGGATGTCCACGATTACCTGCAAGCGAAAAAGTCCGAGTGGGTACAGATGCACATCGAACCCACTGGCGGTCACGTCGGCTATTTGGGCTTGGAACCTGACAACGGCAAAGTGATGCGCTGGCTGGATTATTTCTTAAAAGAGTCCATACTGAAATTGACCGCTAAGGTGTCGCACTGACCAAACTGGACTCGCCATCTTTAACCTGTTCAAAGGCCACTGCAGTCTTGGTGGGAGTGTCTGTCTGAATTTGAGCTCCAGCATCGAACAATGCCATCGCTTGATGACAATCGCGAGTGCTGTGCATCTGATTCCAACGCAACTGATAGGAGGCATAGAGGTCGGAATAAATTTTGATCATTTGCTCTGTCGTGAATTTACCACTGACCACCGCGTGGGTAGTGCCCAGCGCGCAGGCCGGATGGTAAAGAATCACGGCATTGAGCTGATCATTCTTGCTCACCAATTTTTTATAGTTTTCCTGCACCAAAAGCCAACGTGAATCCACCGGGGTCACCGAAGCCGGCGCCCGAGACTCCGTGGCTGCCTCTTCCGCCGCAAGCCGTGTCGGCGTTTCGCCAGCCAGCCGTATCGGCGCTTCGCTCGCGGCCCGTGGCCCTTGAATCACGCGGCCTTTAGAAATAAAAAACAGAGTGAAAAATCCCGAGGTCAACAGGTGATAAGCGCCAAATAAAATCAAGGGCGTCACCCCGATCAGAAATCCGATAACAAATAATCTCATTTTAAGACGACCCGTGACCATCTCGTACACCATTGGAAACCCCCGGTAACAGGCGTTTCAAATGCAAGACAGGGGCCCACGCAAAAGCGAATCTAAGGGTTTTAATCGTCTACGGATTGATCAGGTGTCGGGACGTTCATTGACATGGGGAGCTTCTGTCCTGGGCCGGTTGACTGAGGACCCAGGACGGAGGACTGAAATTTGTTAATGTCCCGAAGATTCATTCACCCTTTTGTTAAATTGCTCCTCGGTAGAGCCGTGCAATGCTCCGGTAGAAGCCTTGCCTTCAGATACAGTTTGTAGAACTTGATCAAAATACCCAGTTCCCACCTCTTGCTGATGTCTCACCGCTGTGTAACCAGAACTTGCGGCCGCGAACTCGGCCTCCTGCAAATTCACGTAAGCAGGCATGCCTGCTTTGGCGTATTGCTTGGCCAAATCGAAAGTGTGGTAGTTGATCAGATGCCAACCCGCCAGGGTGATAAACTGGAATTTGTATCCCAGCTGACCCAGGCGTTTTTGGAAGTTGGAAATTTCAGCATCCGACAAATGCATTTTCCAGTTGAAGGAAGGACTGCAGTTATAGGCCAAAATCTTTCCAGGAAATTGAGCGTGAATGGCGGCTGCGAATTTCTCGGCCTCTGCCATATCTGGTTTTGACGTTTCAAACCACAACACATCAGCCCACGGTGCGTAAGCCAGTGACCTTGCAATCGCGTAGTCCAAACCACCCTTGATCACATAGTATCCTTCCGGAGTTCGCTCTTTGGTCAAGAAGGGATGATCGGCCTTGTCGATGTCTGAAGTCATCAGATTTGCACTCAACGCGTCCGTTCTGGCGATGATCACAGTTTCTACGTTCAGCACATCGGCGGCCAGGCGTGCTGACTGAAGTGTGCGCACAAAGTTGCACGTGGGAATCAGAACTTTGCCGGCCAAGTGACCGCATTTTTTTTCGGCAGCCAATTGATCTTCGAAGTGAACTCCAGCTGCACCGGCCTCAATCATCGATTTCATCAGTTCGAAGGCGTGAAGTGGTCCGCCGAAGCCGGCTTCGGCATCAGCCACGATGGGCGCATACCAGTCAGTGCCTCTGCCAACGCCGTCTTTTCCGGAGGTTCTTTCAATTTGATCTGCTCTTTGAAAGGCATTGTTGATTCGACGAATGACTTGTGGAACGGAGTTGGAAGGATAGAGGCTTTGATCTGGGTAAGTTTGTCCAGCCAAGTTGGCATCGGCCGCCACTTGCCAACCGCTCAGGTAAATGGATTTCAGGCCACCCTTCACCATTTGCACCGCTTGCGCTCCAGTCATGGCTCCGAAAGTGGGCACGTATTCTTCAGAGTTCAAATTCTCCCATAGCTTTTTGCAAGTGTGCTCGGCGATGCTGTGAACGACTGGCAGACTAGTTCTTAACTTTAGAACGTCTTCACCTGTGTAATTTCGTTGAATCCCGTGCCATCTGTCTCCTTGGCTCCACGATTTTTCGATTTGTAAACCTTGGTGCATCACATTCTCCTTTTGATGAATTTGTCTTAACCGTCGATAAGACATGGTTGTTAAAAATTCTTCGAACTTGGGACTTAACACCAAATGGTTGAGGCTTTGCACGGCCTCGCTGAGATACTGTCCGTACTCCGGTGCCTGCATTCTGATTTTGGATTCTTCTTCGCTCACCAGCTTTTGATAAAACGACTGAGTGAGCACTTCGCCCGTTTCCAATTTCGCCGAATGGTGCAGCCATTGCCATAACTGACTGCGCGAGATTTCTGCCGTCGCCGCGTCTTCCATCAAATTGTGCAAGGCCGCAGCTCCGATGCCGCGAAGCCAACCTTCGATGTAGAGCAGTGCTACGTTGATGTTCGAGCGAACTCCGCGCTCAGTGATTTGAGCATGGGCGATGTGCGGAGATAACAGTCTTTGCGGAGTGACGTGAATCGGAAGGTTGAGCGAAACGCCCGCCAGCCGGTGCCGCGAAACGCCGACACGGCTGGCGGGCGTTTCGCGGCACCGGCTGGCTGGCTCATTGAACTCTTGCAACGCCACATTCACTAAATCAGGATGCGCCACCCAGGTACCATCAAAACCCAAAAGCATTTCCCGATGTTTGTCGGCCTTCACCTGGTCAATGGCGTTGGCAGTGACCTCGGGCTCTTTGCGGTTGGGAATGAAGGCGGACATGCCGCCGATGGCGTGGGCTCCGCGACGGTGGCAGGTGTTCACCAAGAGTTCGCAGTAAGCAGTCATAAATCCACTGCTCATTTTTATTTCAGCGCGATCTGGTAAAATAAGATTTTTATTCCAATGATGTTTTTTGATAAAACTAAAAATATAATCCCAGCGACCGGCATTCAGGCCAGAGGCATGGTCCCTGAGTTCATAAAGAAACTCTTCCATTTCGAAAGCGGCGGGAATGGTCTCAATCAAACAGGTGGCGCGGATGCTACCCCGAGGTATGTTCAGTAGATTTTGGGCGTGCACGAAAACTTCGTTCCACCATCTGGCCTCCAAATGACTTTCCATTTTTGGCAGATAAAAATAAGGGCCCGAACCTTGGGCCAATAACTCTTTGGCGTTGTGAAAAAAATAAAGACCAAAATCAAAAAGTGATCCAGAGATGGCCACACCGTCCACGAGAAATTCCGGCTCTTCAAAATGCAATCCTCGAGGGCGCACGACCAGAGTCGCCGTTTTATCCTTCAACTGATATTCTTTGCCATTTTCACCGCGATATTGAAGCGTGCGTCGCACCGCCTGTTGAAGTGCCCACTGGCCTTCCAACAAATTTTTCCACGTCGGCGAAAGTGAGTCCTCAAAATCCGCCATAAAAACTTTGGCGCCAGAGTTGAGGGCATTGATGATCATTTTAGCTTCAGCAGGTCCGGTGATCTCCACCCGCCGATCCGTTAGATCTGCTGGCGCCGCCGCCACTTGCCAAGAACCCTCACGCACGGCCCGCGTCTCTGATAAAAAATCGAGTGTTTCTCCGCGCTGAAGGGAGCGGGCTCTTTCGCTTCGAAGCTGTAGTAATTCGAGACGGCGAGAATTGAACTTACGCTGCAATTCCTGCAGAAATTTTTCAGCCGAAGAAGTCAGTATTTCCAGCTCGTTCATAAGTCCTCTTGGCTTCAAGGCTGTCAAAGGCGCTAGTAAATGTCCACATAAATTAAAATTTATCAAATATTTCAGTATGTTAGAGCATTTATTCTAGCTCGCGCAAACTAACGCGAAATTATGTTTAACGAATCATGGTGAAACAGCCAAACTTGATTTCGAGCAATTTCTCTAGGCCCGAGTTACAATATAAGCACTATGAAACAAACTACATGGGCTCTCATTGTCGGAATATTCTTGGTCTCAATGGCTGGTTTTTCTCCAGCAGCGGTGGCGCGCTACAATGCGGCGACTAGCGCCATCGATGTCAATGTGCATTACAAGCGGGAGGTTCCTCCGCTAGAGGCTGCCGCTGCGACCAAGTCCGATGCCAAGTCGAATAAATCGGTACAGCCGAAGCATGCGGTCTCTTCCCAAGAGAACAACAACGGTGCCAATCCTGATAAGTATCATCGAACGGTCAGCACCGGCCTTAGCTTCTAGCCAGCCGGTGGCACACCGGCCTTAGCTTCTAGCCAGCCGGTGGCACACCGGCGTTTCGCTTTTTTTCGGGACAAGCCCTAATTTCTGTACTAGCGTCAGTGACGATCATTCCACCATTTTTCGGAAGGAAACTCGTCATGAACAGAACTCATCTATTTTTCGCCGTAGCTATCACTCTTGCTGTTGGTATCGCATCCCAGTCGCAGGCTGCGCAGACCTCTTGCAACGCTTTTGCCACGATACCTGGTGGCTTCATCAGCGGCAACTGTGTGAATGGCAATTGCACCGCCAATGTTTTCGGCACCCATTTTTCTACTTCTGGCACATGCTCTGATGGCAGCAGCTTTTTCAGTGAGGCCAACACCAATGGTGGCCTTGTCCAAGGACATTGCGTGAACGGACAACTATCAGCCAACTTACCTGGTGGCACTTTAATGTGGACTGGAAATTGCGCCAACGGGGGCAGCTTCCAAGCCAATCCCAGTTTTTTACCGGGCTCTTACATTTTTTCTAGCTGCCGCGAAAACGGCAGTTTCAGCGCTTCCATTCCTGCGGGCTCAGTGAATTTGAATGCTGAGTGCAGCACCACTAACAGCGAATTGACCGAAGACTAAATTTTTTGAAATTGCGTTAGCTTCTCGGCCACTCGATCTGCGTCTTTGACCGGATCGACGTCTTTGTCGATGGAGCGGATTTTCAGGGTAGGATCCAGCACAAAAGTCCAACGCTTGGACATTTTCATCATCATCATTTTTACACCGTAAAGTTCTGTGACCTTAGCTTCTGCATCCGCCAACAGGTCGAAATTGATTTGATGATTTTTGCCGAAAGCCGCTTGGTCCTCGACGCTATTGACACTGACTCCGTAGACTTCAGCACCCAGTTGCCGGATTTTTTTAATGTTATCGCGAAAGGCGCAGGCCTGCTTGGTGCAGCCCGGAGTCTCTGCCTTTGGATAAAAATAGAGCACGGTCCATAGACCTTTGCGGGAGTTCAAATCGAATTTTTCGCCATTTTGTTTTGACAGCGAAAACTCGGGGGCAGTGTCGCCCACTTTCAGTTCCGCAGCACCACCACAAAGAGAGAATAGCACCAGCGTAGAAAAAAATAATTGTTTCAAGCTCACCTCCAGGAACAATTATGCCTAGAGTTTCACACTAAGAGCAACGCCCCTATTCAGCGGGGAGCGTTGGGGTCGTCAGCTGCACCCAGCAGCATGATCGGAAAACTACGGCCAAAGGGCTCTTCGAAAATGCCGACCACCTTCGTCTGTGGATTGATAAGATCGCAGAGTTCGGCGGCACTCATGCGCACAGAAGCTCCTGCTATCAATGACTCTATTTTTTGCTGCCAGAGAACGAGGCCGTTTGGACCGTCCCCAAACTGGCGGATCAAACTCTTCTGTGGATAATGCTGAACCTCAATATTGAATTGAGGAATCCTCACACCTATTGACCAGCGATTCCGTCTTTGCTCGGCCCGGATCTGACGAAAAATTTCTTTGAGATCTGTCTGTGCTTGGATATCGCCTGCGCTGGCATGAAAGATCGCCGCGAATTCTCGATGGGCTGCGCGGGGGTCCACCTGGCTCGCTTGGTCGAATCTGGCTCGAGTGTTCTGACATCGCTCGGCCAAATCACTGCCCGAGTCCAGATCCCCTCCCGCCGAAGCGGACAAATCCAAATTCAGCGACAGTCGGTTCAGTAACAACACACCATCTCTGTTCGCATTTCGTGCGTAGATATCACCTTCAGCCATAGATGAATAAAGAGTATATTCTCCCAGAGTCGCCGCAGGAGCCACCGCTGGCGGAACCGGTTGGGACGAAGACCCACCCTTCGAACAAGCCACCGCTATCACAGCGAAAGTCAGTACCAAATAATTTTTCGAATTCTTCATTGTTTTTCCCACCACAAGCCCCCTGATGGCAGTGTCAATAGCAAGGCCGATGCCAAGGAATTCCCTGACTGAATCAACACAGCTGTGATTTGAATTTAGAGTTTTGAACAATTTTCAGGAGCGAAAAAAACTTGGACAGCTGCGACGCTCTCCCGGGGGCACCGCCCGGGCCCAGCGCCGGCAGCGGAAACTCACGCAGAATTTCTTGAGCAATGTAACCCGCAACCCCTCGAAAAAAGTTCTGCAGACCGCGGTTTTTTAGACCCGAATGTGAAACCTGCGGCAGGCTTTACCAACGATCTGCAAGATCAGCGGGCGGTCTTGGTGATCCGAATTTCGTCTTCGGTGGTTAAGGCTTTGCCTCGGAATCCGCAGAAATCCTACGGACTTTAGAAAGATCCCGCATTTTTCGCTGTTTCGGGAAGTACTCTAGGGCCTGCGAAGCATCGCGTAACGCCGGCCAGCCTAATTCGAGCAAAAAGCTTTTTGTAAATCGGCGTGGCCACTCACCGTAGCACAAAGATTGTCATGAATACTTTCATAGACATCCCAATCACTGAAATAGCTTTTCGCTTGCCCCTTCACGGTGGCTAACAGCTTCCACTGAGTGCCAATTTTGACGAAGACAGGTCCACCGCTGTCACCCGGCTCAAGGCGGGCTACGGAATTTGACTGATAGTAGCCGCTGCCAGTGAAACTAAAACTATTGAGCTGAGCCCAACGACGAACATCCGTAGTGTCCGCGGCCGCCATAGAATTGATCGTAATTACCGAGGGAGAATAACTCGCAATATGGCTGCGAACGGCACTCACTTCAGCGCTGCTGGTGATTTGGGCCAAAGGAAAATCGGCGGGCAAAGTCATGGGTTGGTCCAATACGACCACGGCCAAATCGTCCGCTGGACCTGGGTTTCGGTCCCGAACTAAAAAATTCGCCATGGTTTTCACAAATGGATCGGGCTTATAGCCAATGCGCTGTTTACTGCCGTCGGGGCGAGTGTGATAAACGTAATGTCCAGTCCTCACAGAAATTCGGCGAATACCCATTTGCAGAGCATCACTGACGCAATGAGCGGCTGTCAGTAGAACATTATTTCGAACTAGGGTCGCCACACAGTAGCCCGGGGCCAAACTTCCGTCTTGATCTTTGCCATCAACTTCAATTTCAACCACAGAAGACCACAGGCCGTCTTCAGCTGCGACAGAATGGGTCAGCGCAAACATTTTCGGTGACAAAAACATCAAGGCCGCAAGCAAATATCTTTTCATTTTTCCCCCTTAGGAAGTTAAAACGAAAATAGGCTTCCACCCTTAAATACCTTTGTCACCGGAAAAAGGGACTTAGTTCTTCATTTGTCCCTGGCGATAATACCAAACACCCGCCTGTTTGCGGAATTGACTCAGCTCGTGATGAGTCTTTGCCTCTCCGCTTTTTAAATCGCGGTAGTGAGCAATGAACTCCACCCGGGCTTTATTGCCAGCCTCTTGTGCGTTCAGTACCTCTAGGCCCGTAAACTCTACTGATTTTGAAAACTCCTCATTGGCAGAGGAATCTGCGGGAGAGCGTGTTTGCGGATCCTGCGTGAGGTGCAAGTATTTATAATTTTTCACAACAAATGCCGAGTACCGGGAACGCATCAGTGTTTCCGCTGAAGCAGCAGCGTCATCGCCGTCCAAATATCGGCCACAGCATTCCGCAAAATTTTCTGATCGGCCACAGTGGCACATCTATGAATCTCTCCGAATTAGATGATAGCCGAAGCGAGTCCGCACCACTCCCGAAACTCCGCCCATTGGAAGAGCCTCTGCTGCTGCGGAAAAATCTTCGTCCAATTTCTTGCCCTGAATCTCCCCCAAATCGCCGCCGTCACGCGCCGAAGGACATTGACTCCATTTTTTCGCCAACTCTGCAAAGTCACCGCCGGCCTTTAAAAGCCTAAGCACGTCCTCTGCCTGATACTTTTCTTTGAGTAATATATGTCGAATGCGCATGCACTAGACATACCCGCGCAGGAGCGTCGCGTGCAATAAAAAAGGGGGAGGGCTGAGTTCGCCCTCCCCCTTTTTTATTTTAAGAATCAATAAATTAAGAAACTCTCCAAGCGTAATTTTTCTCGAAGGTTTTGTACTGTTTATAATTTTTAGTGGTCTCTTTCGAATAAGTGCGAGTGTACTTAGCGAAAGTTTTGTCCAACCATGCATAATATGGTTTGTACAAATAGTTGCCCAGGTACTTGCAGTACCAAGTCGTCGAAGCCGTCGGCACAAAATCATGGTGCTTCACGAACGTTTTAAGATGAACGTGCATCTGTTTCCACCAATGGCGAGCCTCAGTTTCGTGCACAAAATTTCCCACGAAAACAGTCTTACCCTGGCAAACGACTCCGCACTCGTATCCGTGTCCTACCTTTTTGAAATAGGGTTTGAACACTAGGGTGCCGAATTCATAGTTTTTAACTTTGGTCATCGATTCTCCTTGTTATGGTTTTTCGGACAAGCAGCTCATCGGAAGTTGGCTGAAAAAAAATAAGTGAAATTTTGTTCCCACTCTGAGCCGCGTCTACGCTGCGCACCAATCGAAGAAGTTCTGTCTCGTTTTTAAGCAAGTGTATTTTTTTGACTCGCCAAAGGCTGTAAATCCATTACACTCTGAAGCATGTCTCAAATTAAAAACATCGCCCTACTGGATTTACGGCCCACACAGTTTGTTTTGGGCTCCAAAGAAATCGCTGCGAAGATCCGAAGGATCTCCAATTTTTCCAAACAGGAATGGAAAGAGTTTCGCGACGACCACGTGATTCCAGTGATCGCTGGCCCAGGCGAAGAACTCTACATGATTGACCATCATCATTTTGCCAGAGCCTGCTGGGAACTAGGAAAAACCGATTTCAAAATCGAGATCATTAAAAATCTAAAGCACCTCAATGAGCAGCAGTTCTGGAATCATATGATTCAAAAGGGTTGGACCTATTTGCATGATCAGTTTGGCATGGGTCCCCACCGACCGCAGGATCTGCCGACCGACATTCGCTGCCTGGCCGATGATCCTTTCCGCAGCTTAGCTTGGGCCGTGCTGGACGCCCATGGTTTCAAAAAAGTAGATATTCCTTTTTTCGAATTTCAATGGGCCGCTTTTTATCGACAGAACCTGGGCATGGCCTTGCACAGCAAAAGTGATTTCAAAGACGCTCTAAAAAAAGCCATGTCGTTGTCAAAATCCAAGGACGCGGCCCATCTTCCTGGCTACAGGAAGAAATGAGTCAAGGTTGCTATGCAACTCAATGAACTCCAGACAGCGCAATTGAAAGAGCATTGGCCGCTCAAAGGTGAATTTCGTTTTCACCGACGAGTGGCAAATTTTGTTTATTTTGTACAAATGCATGAGCAGGAAGTTGTTCTTAGGCTGACAGAGCCACATCATCGCCAACTGGATGAAATTCACGCAGAAATGCATTGGATGAGCTATCTCAGCGAACAAGGAATGAAAATTGCGACACCGATTTCGACCAACAACGGTGAGTTTGTCCTTCCGCTGGAGGGCCAGCAAAAGTACTATGCGACCGTAATTTCGAAAGCCCCAGGCCGCCCAATGAAGGATGAGGAAATCACCCGGCAAAATCTCGAGATATACGGTCGCTATCTGGGAAAAATGCATCGACTCACTAAAGATTATTCTCCTCCGAAAAATGCTTTACGTCGGCAAGAATGGCGAGACGACGAGACTCTGTCCATGGCCTTACGGGCACATGAAATCAGCGATCCAATTGCATTCCAAAGAATGAATGAAGTTTTAGAGTGGCTAGGAAGTTTACCGAAAACCAGGGATTCTTACGGCCTTGTTCATTGCGATTTACATATGGGAAATTTTTTTCTTGATGGCGAATCCATCACAGCTTTTGATTTTGATGATTCTTGCTATCAGTGGTTCAGCCACGATCTCACGGCGCCGCTGATGTCTTTCCAATATGCCATCCAGGAAAAAAAACTTCCGGTGACGGAAAAACAATTGTTGAGCGATTTTTTGGTTGGTTACGCCAAGGAAAATTCACTGCAGCAAGTGTGGATTGATCGAATCTCCATTTTTCAAGTGTATCGAAAAATCGTGATTTATCATTGGATCAAGACATCGATCAGGGAACATGCCTTTGACGAAAAAGCCCTGGCATGGGCAAAGAACAAACTTCCAAAGCTTTTGCTAGAAATTGAAAAGCCCATTCACTTCTTCTGATAGGCACGCCCTGTTGGCTGGACTCAGTCCAATTTCTCGTGCACCAATCGATGAATCTGATACATCATCGTCACCGTCACTAGCGATGCTCCGACCACCACATAACCGAGACTTGGAAAGTGTTCAAGATGACCACCAACACCCTCTTCCACCAATAGCCCTGCAATCACAGAGGCCACGCCGCCCGAAATTTGTTGCACGGAAGAACTCACCGACATAAAGGCCCCACGGTTCACGGGTGAAGGAATGGCGGACATCAGCGCCTGCGACGGAATCATGCGCGACGAGATTCCAACAAACATGACCGCATTCACCACCACTGCCCAAAGAAACGGCGTCACTCCTAAGTTTGTGTAGATAAGCACCATGGTAATACTGATCGCAGTGCCAAAGACAAAGACCCGATATTTGCCAAAATGGTCCGCGGCCCGACCCACGATAGGACCCGTGATGATCGAAAATAAACCCGTGATCATATAGAGTGTCGGCAAATCGTTGATATCGATCCCTAAGTTGTGCACGCTAAAGGCGCTGCCAAAAGGCATCAGCATAAACCCACCTGTACTCAATAGCGCCACTGTCGCGAAGGCCTGCAGGTATCGCTTCTTGGTAATCACATCGATCAAATGGTGAAATGCATGCCGGTCCGTTCGTAACTTCAGATGGCCATCGATGGGTTTCAACTTCCACAAAATCACAACTCCGGCAAGCAGACTGACGATGACGATCAAGATGAACGGCGAATGCCATCCCCAATTGTTCGCTAGATATAGACCTGCTGGGATTCCCAAGATCTGACTAGCGGCAAAAGATGTTTGCACAAAGCCCATGACTCGGCCACGAGCTTCCAACGGAAATAAATCCGTGGTGATGGCAAAAACGATGGAGCCTATGACGCCGCCAAATATTCCTGTGAACATGCGTGCGGCCAACAAAAACTCATAAGTCGGCGCTAGCCCACAGAGCAGTGTTCCTATGATAAAACCCGTGTAGAAAAACATCAGTAGTTTTTTTCGATCAAACTTATCGGCAAAACCTGCGGCCAGCAGTCCGGAAGCACCTGCACTGAATGCATAGGCCGAAACCACCAGGCTGAACTGAGAAGGTGTTACACTCAGAGTTTTCATCAAGACCGCGCCCAATGGCGACAGAATCATGAAATCAAGGATAATAGTGAATTGTAAGAAAACCAAAATCCCAACGACAAATATTTGATAACGACTGAACTGGTATTTCATCCCTCTTATAGTGCCCTCATCAACTGCGGCCGTCACTGAATTTTCAATGCAACAGAGTTCCAGTTCGGCACCCGAAGGTTCCAAACTGAGGTGTATATTTTTCTTCACCACCAAAGTTTGCTGCCCGGATGCGACTTAATCTCAACTGGGCCGACTTTCGGACTGGCACCATCCTTGCTTTAGGAGCCGCTGTCACAATGAACGAGTTAACAAAAACAACAAACCAAGGAGTTCCCATGAAATCAATGATCGTAGTAGCAAGTCTTATCAGTGTCGTTAGCTTTTCCCAATTCGCCTCTGCTGACATTCCACTTCCACATGTCACCAGCCAAACCACCACTTACGGTGGCTCTACAGCAGAAGCTATGTACAATTCCATCAATACGCCTGTGATTCCCGGATATAGTTCTGGTTACACTGGATTTGTGCAAAACTATAAAGTTCAGCGCTCGGCAGATGGTTTGCAGCAAGTTGTTTGCACTGAATCCAGCAACTATCGTGAACGAGTCATTCCCGCTTATTCTTGCACTGTTGAAAAATCAAGCAACGGCCAACCCGTTCCTGTTTTCCACCCTTTGATCCGAATGGGTTAATTGATCATGGAGCAAGCCCTGACTGTTTTTATCAGCGAGATGGATCAGATAAGGACCCGCGTTCTGCGCTGGTCCCTTCCTGTGCCTTGGCTTCGCTCGTTGTTCATGAACAGAGCGATGCGGTTGCAAGTGCTATTTTTAGCGGCCGCATCGATTTACCTTTTTCTTTCCCTGTTTTTTCCGTTGTGGGTCCTGGTTATCGGACCGATGATTTGGGGTGTTCCACATATTTTCGCTAGCATCCGCTACATTCCCCATGCGCTTTCAAAAAATACTGCTCGATTTCCCTCAGTGACAAAAGCTCTCTTCGCATTATGGGGTCTAGTTACAATTCTACGCGTCCTCAGCGATCAATTTCAAATCACGCTCGGGTGGTCCGCAAGTCTACCCAGCAACTGGCCCGAAATGGGCGCGGCGGTGCTAACGATCTTCGCGTTATTCTATTTGGCCCGACAGAAATTTTCCAGGTCCGTCCTAGGAGTTGTACTGTTGGCACCAGTCATTTTTTTCTCTTGGACATCGCCGTGGGTTACGGCGGGCGTACTGATTATTCTTCATAACTGGATCGCCTTTATTTATTGGTTCAAGTCCTGCAAGACATTGACTGAGCGCAAGGTCGTGATGTTTTCGCTGGCGGTCTTTGCTAGCATTCACGCGTTGATTTTGGCGGGCTCTTTTGATTTTCTTTATCATTTCTATTCTCCGCAAGGCTTTCATGTTTGGGCACAACTGGACTTCAGCGACCTCGGACGCATGATTGCGCCGAATAGCACAGACCCGACACTTTGGTTTCATCTGGTGAGCATCTATGCATTTGGCCAATCACTGCACTATTTCATTTGGTTAAAAGCCATTCCAGAGCAAGAGCTTCCCCGCGAATTTCCCGTGAGCTTTGGCCTGAGCCTAAAATATTTGACTGCCGATTTCGGCCGCAAAACTCTGCGCTGGATCCCGTTGGTGCTGGTCGCTGGAATCTTAGCTTGGATTCTGCTGAAGCTTCCGCAAGCCAGATCACTGTATTTCAGCGTGGCCGCTTTTCACGGATATATGGAAATTGCTGGACTTGGATTCCTCCAATTTGACAAGATTAACAGCCAGCCGGATCGGAGTTTCGCTGCATGAACATCTTCTGTTACACTCCGCCAGGATTGGCTATCGATTTGATTTCGCAGAGTCTGTCCAGTGCTGAGTGCCGTGAAGTGCTAGGACAGCTGTCGGAAGTTCCAGAAGTGAGCCTGCTGATATATCTGAAATATTTTTTCCTGACTTGCTTACTGGAGTCCCCATTTTATTGGATGGCAGTACGAAGTGGAACTCGGAGGTTTTTAAGCGCTGTGGTGCTGTGCAATTTGGCCACTCATCCGATCGTTTGTTTTGGAATTCCTTTCCTAATGTCGTTGGTTCACGGAAACTACGGCCAGGGTTTGGCTGTGGGCGAAGTATTCGCTCCTGTGGTTGAAGCCCTATTGTTGATTGGGGTTTGGAAGGTTCCGCAGGCTAGGGCCTGGACTTTGTCGATTTTGGCCAATTTGTTTTCCTGGTGGGTAGGTATCTATGCCGCCCAACTTTCATTCTTCTAATATGCCACCGTTGATCTGTGGTGGTTCTGGGGCGGTTCTTTGGGTTGGCCGCAGAATCCTTCATGAAATCTTTACCTGAAAACTGAATTCGATGGGAAAGCTCGGCAACTGGGACTAGATTCTGCCTCTCTTCCACAATAGCACCACAATAGGACGTACAAATGCGCGAAGGTTACAATTCCAACAGATCCGGTTCCAACAACCAACGCCGAGGCGACAACTTTCGCCCGAGAGGCCGTGGTCCTTTTCGCGGACATCAGCCTTACCGCCCGCCCACTCAAGGGCAAATCGATCATCTGATGTTGCTGGCGCAAGAATCCGTCGCGGCAGAGACTGGCTTTTCAAAACTTCCTATGGAATCCCTACTTCTGGGTGCTTTGAAGAGCGAAACTTTTGATACTCCCACACCCATCCAAGCTCAAGCCATCCCACTGGCGATGATGGGAAGAGACATCTTGGGTTGTGCGCAAACCGGAACTGGAAAAACTTTGGCCTTCGTGATTCCGATGCTCAATCAGCTTTTGCAAAAACCGGATTCGAAAGCTTTGATCTTGGCTCCAACCAGAGAGTTGGCTTTGCAAATTGAAGAAGTGATTAAGCCGCTGACAAAGAAAATCAACTTAGGACTTCCTGTGCTTCTCATCGGAGGAGTTTCCTATCACAATCAATTTCGTGGCCTTGAAGAACCCCATCGCATCATCGTGGCCACACCTGGCCGCCTGATTGATCACTTGGGACAACAGACCGTGAATCTTTCCGCTGTGCAAAGCCTAGTCCTCGATGAGGCCGATCGCATGCTGGACGTCGGCTTCAAACCTCAGCTTCTTGAAATTTTGCAATACTTGCCAACGGAACGTCAGACCATGATGTTCTCTGCCACACTATCTGCTGGCGTGAAATCACTGTCGGCCAAGTATTTGAAAAACCCTGCGCACTTGAGCGTCGGTGAAACTGATCGCGCCCACGCCAACATCACCCAAAAAGTGATTCAGCTGGAAACATCAAAAAAGAATCAAGCCGTTCTGGATCTTCTGAAAGAACACGAAGGCACTGCGCTGATCTTCGTTAAGACCCAAATTAAAACAGAACGCATCGCTACCATTCTGGCAGATTACGGAGTGAACACGGCTCCGATTCACGGTGGCCTGAATCAAGGTCAGCGCAAACGCGCGCTGGAATCTTTCCGCCGAGAAGAAGTGCGAGTGCTTGTAGCGACCGATGTGGCCGCCCGTGGACTGGACATTGACCACGTGGGCTTGGTGATCAACTACGATCTTCCGCAAGTGATTGAAGATTACGTTCATCGTGTGGGTCGAACTGGCCGCGCCGGCAAATTGGGCGTAGCCGTTTCATTGGTCTCTGGTGAAGATCGTGGCCTCTGGCGCATCATTGAACGTAAATATGTGGCGACTGGACCGCATGAGCGAAGCGATTCCAAACGAAGCGATTATCAGCCACGCCAACCGCGCGAAGGCGGTTATCAAAAGCGCGAACAGAGCGGTTACAAAAAACGTGAAAGCGGATTTGAACCTCGCCGCGAGAGCACCTCTAGCTTCCGTCCCAGGGAAGAAGGCGGATACAAAAAACGCGAAAGCAGCTTTGAACCCCGTCGCGAGCGCACCTCCAGCTTCCGCCCTCGGGAAGAAGGCGGATATAAAAAACGCGAGAGCAGTTTTGAACCACGCCGTGAACGTTCAGAGTTTTCCTCCGAACAACCTCGCAAAGAATATTCTCCGCGAGCAGCCGCCAGCACGGGTTATACGAAACGACCTGTTAGTGAGGCGCCATTCAAAGCAGCCAGCGCCAAACCTGAAACCCGTTTCACTAAAAAGGCCGCACCTCGTTCAGAGGACCGGGCCGAAGGTGGATGGGAATCTAAGCGAAAACATTTCTCTAAAAAACCTCAGTCGACAGGCCCCTTTAAAGGCGGAAAAGGTGCGAAAAAAACCCTTCCGCAAGTTTGAGGACTAGGCTTTAGACATTTGCTCTTTCATAGCAACGGCGGCCATGGCATAACCGCCGTCGCCGCCGTCAATAAAATGCACATGCTCGCTGTCTTCAGTCCCTTGAACGAAGCAAGTCATCAGCGCAGTTTCTGAAGCAAATAAACCGTAGTAAATTTCTTGGCGATCCGCATGTCTTTTTAACAGCTGGTCGATCTGATTTCTCATTTCCGGCGTGCAATCAATGACCATACGTAAAGTTTCGTCGAATTTTCTAAAGTCAGAATTTCTCTGTAGGGACATTTTATAATTGCTCATGCTGAATCTTTTGCTTTTGATCCATTTTTTATCCAATGCTCTCACCACTAGAAAAAATAAAAATATTCGCAGGCGGCTCCACAAGGGAATTGCGCGAATGGTTTTAGTTTCTAGGTCTACGGCCTTGCCAATATTTTCTATGTGCAGCTTTTCGATCTTGATGGGATGACTGTCCTGGTGATCGAGGTTCACGACGCTATCAATCTCTTGCAAAATATCTTTTAGTAAATCCACCGAAGCCTTGACGTCATTCATCTTGATCAAAATAGAAAGCATCATACCACGAACATTCTTGAGTGGAGCCCAACGACAACTAAGCCCATCATGCGGATCAAAATCCAATTTTTCATCGGTGACGGGCTCCAGTGCATATTGGCCGCCCTTCACCCATTTTTCAGCTTGTGAAAGACCATTGCCTTTGAAAAATGCTTGGTGCACCGACGGAGCTAACTGGTAGCGCGCCATTCTCACGGCAAAACCGGCCGCAAGTAAATCTTTGTGCGGAACAATTCCGATTCTTAGCTGCAGGCCAAATTGATCTTGCGAGTTCTTCTGAGTGTATTGCAAGGCCCGCTTCACTCGGCCCAAATGCGCCATGGGAATGACGATAGTAGAGCCATCACCACCGAAGACAAACGGAATATCGCGATCTCCGAGTGCGTTGACCACAGAGGCTATGGTGGACGCTCCCACCATGTTGACCGTCTTGTATTGGCCGGCCTGAATGGCCTTAGTGGAGCCTGCCACATCGGCGATGATCACGGCCCAGTCTTCAGGAACCTGTCGATAGTTGGAGTTTTTTGACAAACCTAAAAAATCTTTGAAACTGGGGATCTGATGGTAAAAGTCTTTGGAACTCATATTGTTAGTTTGAACTGAATTTCTCTATTGCGCCATCACTGTTTCGTAGAATATATTGGCCAGCGCGCTGAGGAGGCCTCCATGAAATCAGAGTTTTTGCACTGGGTTCTCTGTGGATCACTTTCACTGATGGCCAGCACTTCGCTGGCCACTCCAGCACGTGTGTTAATTATCCGTCATGCTGAAAAACCGGCAGATCCATCCAATCCAGATCTTTCTCCGAAAGGTTATCAGCGGGCACAAGCTCTGTCCAATTTATTTCAGATTCATCCCGAGTACGTGAATCTTGGACTACCAGTGGCTTACTTCGCCGCAGAGTACATTGCCACCAATGCGGCCCGCGCTGTCGAAACCATCAAACCCTTGGCGCAGAAATATGGCCAGCCGGTACTGCAACCTTTTCCAGGAAGTGAACCTGAAAGCCTGGCTAAATCCATCTTGAACAATCCAGAGTATCAGGGAAAAACCGTTATGGTCTCTTGGGTGCATCAACAAATTCCGCCGCTGGCTCAAGCATTGGGAGCCCGCGAAGCCCCCTCCGAATGGGATGGAAAAGAAGTCTTCGACCGAGTCTGGATTCTGAATTACACCAACGCCGGGGTCCAATTCATCGATGCTCCTGAGTCCGTGTTGCCCGGGGATTCGAAATAATTTCTATGGAGGTTTTTATGAAATCGTATTTTTTTGTAACAGCTCTGGTGCTGGGATCCCTTCCCGCTTTGTCGGACTCTTCTCACAGCTATTCAGCACGAGTTCCTGCCAACCCTGGAATGAGCTGTGCCCAACAAGCTGAGACGATGTCCGCAGTTCTGATGCGCAGTATGAATGCCCAGCCCACTGAAGCGCCCAGTTGCTCGGAAACTACGATGAAAGATCATGACCAAATATTCCGCCTGCGAACCATTTACATTCACTACTCGGTGGATGATGCCTCCCATGTCTATGGCCGAATTTACCGAGCCAACTATTCGACCGATATTCACGGCGGAGAACCCCATGGCAATGAAGGCATCTATACATCCTACCAAACATGCGTGAACGAAATTTCGGCGCGCTCGGCGGAGTACACTCTGAATACCGGAATTCCAGTCATCTCTGCGGGCTGCAACCCCACCGATTTGGATGGTCAATTTGTTCTACAGGTGGAAGGCTTCGGACAGAGCAAAGCCGAACTTTTTTACCTCCCTGTGCCATCACCGATCGCAGGCATTGCGGATGCTAAAGTCACAAGCCAGACAGCTTTGGTATTAAAGCAAGCCGGCGCCGCAGTGGTTGCAGAACTGGAATCCGGAATTCTCTATTATAATAATATCGAACTTTTCAGTCAGACGGTTGAATTGCGCCTTCTGGCCAACGCGCAGGAATGCCAAAGTCAGAAAGCCATTCTGGATGGTTTTTATTCAGAGAATCAGTCCGCTCATGGCCCGTCGTCCTGCCAGTCATTTGATGTCTTGGGACTCAGGTTTTACTCTTTGGTCGGCATCGCTGTTGGCGGTACCAATTTGGTGAACTCCGACGCGCTGGATGGCACCTTTTATTCCTTTCAAGAGTGTATGACAGCTGCCACGCAGGTGAACGCCAACACTCGCGCTAAGCACAGTCGTTTTGATCACTCCGTCGCTCTTTGCCGAATGACCGATAGGCCTGTGACCAATACTTATGAAAATCCAAGCTACACTTTGGTCAATTTATCCTACGAATAGTGACCCGAGTTGACTTTCTGAGTAGCGAAAAGTCCCCGGAGCCGCCCTTTTTAATTGAGTAATTGATCTTCGAAAGTGGCAAGAGCGGCTTTCGCTCCTTCGCCCATGGCTATTATAATTTGTTTGTATGGGACTGTGGTGACGTCGCCTGCGGCGTAGATTCCTGGCGTGGAGGTTCTTCCTTTTTCGTCGATGATGATTTCACCATGCTTGCTGAGCTCCACTAGGCCTTTGATGAATTGGGTGTTGGGTATCAGACCGATTTGGATGAAAACTCCGTCGAGATCTACGGTTTCTAATTTTTTTGTTTTTCGGTCTTCGTATTCTAGTGCCGCCACTTTGCCTTGTGCCGCTAATATCTGAGTGGTTCTTGCCGAGGTCACGATGGACACATTGGTGAGGGATTTCAGTTTTTTGACCAGGATTTCGTCGGCTTTGAGATGCTCATTGAATTCAAACAGCACCACCTCTTTGACGATTCCAGCTAGGTCGATGGCGGCTTCGACACCGGAATTGCCTCCGCCGACCACCGCTACTTTTTTACCTTTGTAGAAAGGACCATCACAATGAGGGCAGTAAGCAACGCCTCGACCGACGTATTCTTTTTCCCCTGGAATTCCTAGCTCTCGCCAGCGGGCTCCTGTGGCTAGAATGATGGATTTGGCGACAAGCTTTTCCCCGCTTTCGAATTCCACTGTTTTGATCTCTGCATTCCTAATTTCTTTCACGCGACGGTGCTGCACAATCTCTACAGGATAGGCAGAGACATGTTGGAACAATTGGGCTGCTAGTTGTGGACCCTCCGTGTACGGAACAGAAATTAAATTTTCAATGCCCATGGTGTCCTGCACTTGACCACCCAGGCGTTCGGCGATCAGTGCCGTCTTCAAACCCTTTCGGGCGGTGTAAATCGCCGCCGAGATTCCAGCGGGACCGCCACCGATGACCGCGACATCGTACTGACCTAGATCCGTGTTGATCACTTCACCTTCGTCGCCCACGACCGAAGAATCCACTCCAAATTGCTTTTCCAGTTTCGTTAACAAATCCAGAATTCCAATTCGTCCCGAATGAATCATTTTTGCGTCGACGATCACCGACGGAACGCCTTGAATTCCCAGAGTGGTGACCTCGTCCTGCACGTAGCCGCCATCCACCATCTGGTGATGAAAATCCTTATGTATCAATGCCATTTGATTGAGGGCTTGCACGACCTCGGGACAATTTTCGCAAGTCAATGAAATGAAGGTTTGAATGCGAATCGGCCCCTTCAGAGAGCGAATGCGCTTCTTCAGCGCCGCTTCGGGCATCTTGCCTTTGCCATCGGTGTTCAAAATCGCGATCACCAATGAGGTGAACTCGTGGCCGCCTGGAATTCCTTTGAAGCTGATTCCTGTGGGTTCACCTTTGTATTCGATGAAAAATTCTGGAGGCAAAATATTCGTGGAGCCCACTCTTTGTAGACGCTTTAATGAGATTTTAGAACTGGTCGAGCGAACTTCAGACAGCATCTCTTCGAGCTCACCCTGATCGGCGTGAGCCCCGCTGTAAAATGCTAGTGTGATTTCATTTTCTAACTGCTGGAAGACCGTATTTAGCTGCGCTTTGATTTCTGAGTCTAACATGGGGCCTCCCAGCGGACTTTATACTGACTAAATTTTTCCGACCAGATTGAGACCTGGCTTCAGAGTTTTATCGCCTGGCTGCCATTTAGCAGGACAGACTTCATCTGGATGAGCAGCGATGAACTGCGCCGCTTGAACTTTGCGTAGTAACTCGTCCGCGTTTCTTCCGATGCCATTGTCATTGACTTCGGCCAACTTGATTTTACCTTCAGGATTGATCAAGAAAGTTCCACGGTAAGCAAGGCCCGCTTCTTCGATGTAAACGCCCAAAGCGCGGCTCAGATGCCCAGTGGGGTCTGCCAACATTGGGAAATTAATTTTTTTGATGGTTTCCGAAGTTTCATGCCAGACTTTGTGGGCAAAGTGGGTATCCGTGCTGACGGAATAGATTTCTACTCCCATTTTTTGAAAGGCCGCGTATTTGTCGGCCATGTCGCCCAACTCTGTCGGACAGACGAAAGTGAAGTCTGCGGGATAGAAAAATAGCACCGACCATTTTCCTTGCAAATCTTTTTGTGTGATGGCTTTAAAGTCACCTTTCACAAAAGCTTGGGCTTTGAAGTCCGGAACTGTGGTATTGATCAATGTGTTCATAAATTCTCCTTGTGGATGTAAACTGAGCCACTATGGCTAGCTTTGTATTCATCCAATTTACGGCCAAAACAGGTCATTTGTTAAATCGAATATATCTTTTTATTGATAGATTTAATCTATTGCCCTATAATAGGGCAATATGAATACCAAAGTGAATTTTTCCCTCACTCAGATTGAATACGTTCTAGCTGTCTACAAACATGGGCACTTCGCCCGAGCCGCCGAAGCGTGTCACGTCACCCAGCCCACACTCAGTATGCAGATACAAAAACTAGAGGAAGAGCTAGATGTGGTCATTTTTGATCGCTCTAAAAAACCCATTCTGCTCACCACGGCTGGTCGCCAGATCATTGAACAACTGCAGTCGGTTCTTTTCGAGGCCAAGAAAGTGACCTCGATGATTCACGCTTCGAAAGAAAAAGAACTCGAGGGAGAAATCAATATTGGAATCATTCCCACCATCGCACCTGATCTTTTGCCCAGGCTCTTACCTCTGGTGGATAAATCTCTTTCAGGATTGAAACTTTCGATCATGGAACTGCAAACTCACCGAATCATCGAAGCTCTGAACAACGACGAGATTGACGTGGGAATCTTGGCCTTGCCACTGAAGATTCCAAAGATCATCGAGTTTCCGCTTTACTATGAGCCCTTTTCGATTCTGTGCCATAAAAACCACGATCTGGCCAAGCACAAAAAAATTCATTACTCGGATTTAAAATATGGTGATGTATGGCTACTGGAAGAGGGCCATTGCTTGCGCCACCAGATCATCGATGTTTGCTCTCTGAAGCCAAAGATCGATCATCGCAAGTTTAAATTTGAAAGCGGCAGTCTGGAAACCTTGAAAAATCTGGTGCAATCCAATGGCGGCTACACTCTATTGCCGGCACTCTCCGCCGAGAATTACGGCAAGGACACTCGACTGATTCCCTTTGAGCGCCCCATTCCCGCCCGGCAAGTGGGCTTGGTGTATCGAAGAGAGCATTACAAGAGCGAACTCATCGAGGCGCTCGGGGCCAGCATCATCGATGCTCTTCCTGCAGAGATCCAAAAAATCCGGCAGAAAGATTTGGATATTATCGCTATTGAGTGACGGGTTTTGCTCCAGCCTCCGGAGTGGTGGTGACACCGATGCGATGACCGTTGTGAGGCGTCTTCTTTGGATCAGCCAAAGGATCTGGCTGGTCACTGGTCGCCGGCAAATCCGGATTGTCATCGGCATAGGGTCCAGTCACACCCTCACAATTGGCTTTCGTCACGTCGGAAGGATTCAAAGCATTGACCCAATCACTCTGGAACTGGGCCTCTAAAATGTTCCCCATGGTCACGTCGGAAGTCAAAATTCCGAGCTCTCGGGATTTGGTGAGAGCAACAACGGAAAGACTCTCAGAGCCGATAAAAAATGTCGTACCGTCCACTAGAATCATTTTTCCATGGATGTAAGGGCTCTTCACTGTAGGTGGAGCAGCACTGACCTTATTCTGATTCTGAGGGCTGCTCAACTGATTCACCAGAGTCCGATTGAGCAAAGGATTTTTTCTACCCGCCACACATCCCGGCGTAAGCACACTCACCGACACTCCTTTATTGGCCATATCCAAGAGATGTTTGATCACATCACCGTCAGAAAGATATTCGGTCTCGACATGAATAGTTTCTTTGGCAGAGTCTATTAAACCTAATATTTTGGCCTTACTGCCATTGGCCGCAGCGATAGGACTCCAAATCAAGCGCGATGTTTTATCCCCTGTTCGAGGCGTGTCGGATTTCGAACTGCCTGAATTGCTCCAGTCCAGATCAAAAACCAATTTCATATCGGCAATCACATCTTTGTCCTGAGTTTCCAAGCCAAAATCTCGGGTCACCTGATAAACATCTGAAGTCACCAAATCCATGGAAGTGATCAAGGCCGTCTGCCCATCGGCCACTACAGTTTGCTGGTGACTGATCGGAAAACCTTTCGGACTGGGCTTCACCAACACCTTGGCTGCTGTCAAATCGTCGGACAAGCTTGTCGCATTATTTTTTTTCAACAAAGTATCTTGTTGATCCAGAATCCCTTGATCCAAAATCACTCTCACCGCGACACCGTTGCCGGCCGCGATCTTCAAAGCCTTGATCACATCTGGATCTGACAGACGATAATTCACAATGTCCAGACTGGTCTTGGCTTGCTGGATGACTTTCAAAATCGTTTGATGAGCATCGCTAGGGGCAGAGAAAAAACTATCGCCTTTAGTTGGCGCGATTTTCGTGGCATCCAGCACAGTCGGAGTCACCGATGCCGACACAGCATTTTTATCCGCAGGTCCTGCAGAGCCCCCATGATGACCCTGCAATTTGGCGCCATCGGCACCCACCTCGGGCTTACATGCGGTCAAACTCACAGCGACGACCACGGCGATCAACGCAATCGCCAACCAACCCATGCGTCGGGCTTGCAACATTCGCAGACTTGTTTGAGAGCGTGGCATTTTATCTCCTCTAGCAAAACGCCAATACGGCTGGCTGGCGAAACGCCAATACGGCTGGCTGTTGAAAAAACCTCTGCTCTTTGACTAGTGCAATCTGTGCCATAGCCTAAGTACTTAAAGTCAGATATTGCGCAGATGAAAATGGATCTATTGGCTTTCGCTGCCAGGACCCAAATTGGTCTGTGGACTGTCAAATGTTTGGGCAGGCCGGCCGGGGCGGTGCCCGCAACGGGACAAGTTTGGTGATCCGAATTTCGTCTTCCGTGGTTAAGGCTTTGCCTCGGAATCCACAGAAATCCTATGGATTTTAGAAAGATCCCAGGCCACTTGACTAATTAGCTCCGCTCTCACAGGCTTTGGAGTATGGGTTCACTATGAAAACTGTCTTGATTTGCCATGAAGAAGATGTGCTCAATCGCCAGGCCGTGGCAGCATGGTTGGGATCTTTCACCGAGCTAGTCGGAATCATCGCCATCGAAGAGACCGCGAAACAAAAGAAAGCTCGATTTCGCCGTGAGTGGAAGCGCCTTGGGAGTCTGCGCTTCTTGGATGTGGTGGCATTTCGAATCCATCACCGAATTTTTCATCAGAGGCGTGCTCAGCAGTATGAGCAAACCGTCATCCAGCATTGCCTGCAGAAGTATTCAGCATCCAAAAGTCAACCGGAGGTGATTCGCGTAGCAACTCCCAATGCGCCAGAGGCCCAGGCCGCACTAAAACGCTGGTCCGCCGATTTGATTTTAGCTCGTTGCAAAGTGTTGCTGAAACCAGAAATTTTTGAACAGGCACGCTGCGGGACCTATGTGCTCCATCCCGGCATTTGTCCTGAATATCGAAATGCCCATGGCTGCTTTTGGGCGCTGGCACGAAGGGATCTGACTCGCGTTGGGTCGACGCTACTTAGGATTGATCGCGGTATCGATACGGGCCCTGTCTTCGCCTACTACCACTGCACTTTTGATCAGGAAATGGATGAGTCTAAGGACTCCCATTTTTCCTTTCAGACCCGATCGGTGTTTGAAAATCTTCCGGCGATTGAAGAAAAACTTTTGCAGATTGGCCGCGGTCAAGCCGTACCCCTGAACACCCAAGGCCGTGAGTCTAGAAACTGGGGGCAACCATGGCTCACGCGGTATTTCCGCTGGAGATGGCTGGCCCGACAAGGCCGGAAATTCGGCGGTCATTGGGGAGTTCTGCTTTATCACGATGTCTGCGATGATTTTTCGAAGAGTGGCTTTTCCGGCGCCGATGCCGACTTGTACAAAATGAAACGAGACAGTTTTATTCGACATCTCGATGCCATCAAAAAACATGTCCCCTACATCAGCACCATCAGCTCTCAACGTGATCCCATGCCAGATGACCGGGTCATGCTCACCTTCGATGATGGCGGGGAAAGCGCACACTCCGTGATTGCGCCACTGTTGGAAGAGCGCGGCTGGCGAGGACTGTTTTTTATCGTGCCCAACAGGATTGGTCAGCCGGGATTTCTTCGTCCAGAGCAAGTCGCGGATTTGCACCGACGTGGACATGTCATTGGCTCCCATTCTTGGAGTCATCCGCCCCGACTTTCCCATCTCAGTGAAGAGCAGATTTTTTCTGAATGGCATGAAAGCAAGAAAGCCTTAGAGCAAATGATTGGAGTGCCGGTGCTGACGGCCTCGGTGCCGGGAGGCTTTTATTCAAAAGAGGTCGCCCGTCTGGCGCAAAAAGCCGGGTATGAAATTCTTTTCAACTCAGAACCCAGCACAGAGCCTCACCAGATGGGTTCACTGTTGATCGTGGGGCGATTCGGCCTGCAGGGTCCAAGCCCCGCAACCATGGCTGTGCAGCTGGCCACGGGTCAGGGATGGGCGCGCCGTCGGCAGTTTCTTTTCTGGAATATTAAAAAATTATTGAAACTGATCGGCGGGTCAGTCTGGCTCTATGTCCGTCGCCAGATTTTACATTTTCGCAAGAGCTAAAACTTCAGCCGTACTTTCCCTTCACTTCCCAATAGCCCCATGCGGAAAGTCCGATGCCAATGGCCCACAAGGTGCGATTGCTGTCGACGAAAATGGGATAAGTCATTAGCACAAGGCCAATGATCAACGGTTTATGCTCGGCCTCTTTGCGACCATAGCGAAAAAAGAAAAGCCCGATCACCGAAAAAATTAAACCGCCGATGATGCTGCCAAGGCTCATGTTCAACATGGATCACTGACCAAAGATATCCGAGCCATGGCCATCAAAGCCCCACTTGTCATTGGGAGTATCCAATTGATGATAACAATCCTGAAAAGATTGAGTCATCGGCTGTCCCGCAATGGCCGCCTTCATGGCACAGGCAGCAGCTTGATCACTGGGGCCGACCAGAAGGTCATTGATCCCGGCGGCATATTTTTGCGTCTGCGTATCATTGATCAAAGTCGAATACATGGGATCATTGAATGCCTCACAAGCGACCCAAATATTGGTCACGTGGTAACGAAAAATTCCTTTCATCGCACTGAGCTCGCTGGCGTTGATCAATCCATCCACGGTGATGAAACTCTGAGGATTGGAATCGCCATCATAAAAATTGCCAATTAAGTGTGGGCAAGTCATGTAGGACAAATAATTCAAACGCGTGGCTTGTGCCTTCAACAAGGAAACCACTTTATAACCTTTGGCTTCTGCCGCTTGAATCACATCCAGAGTCACCGCTTGCTCTATGGAATCATTGTTGGGTGCAAAGGCAATCACCTGCGCATCGTTGTCAGGGCAGGCGTAGGAATCCCGCTGATCCAAGAGCTTCAAGTCCTCCGCCGTATAAGCATAGGGGCTCTGCACGGTGATGATCTCGTGTTTTTGATTGAAGTTCACTCGGATGAAATCCACGCGATGATAGCCAATTTGAAAGAATTGAATCACCAGGAAGCGAGGAAATACTTGAACTCGGACCTCACGAAAGTCCTCGGCATTGATGACCTGCTGAACCATTGCCGTAATTTCGGCTTGGGTCCATAGTGAATGAAACTTAGGCTGTTCAAGAATTCTGATTTCCGTGGCATTCACGACAGAACAGCACACAGCACTCGTCAGCACAGCAAGAAGGAGATGGTTCATGAAACCTCCTGGGGTTTCATGTTCTATCGGTGAATGTCCTGGCGTTATTAATAGAGAATATAGACTGGACCAGTTTTGTGGATGTTGGACTAGGGCGCGCCCTCATAGATTTTCAGATAGGCCTGGTTCATGGTCCGCACCGAGTACCTCCGCCGGATTTCCTCGGTTCTGAGCCACTGCGCTGACCGCTGAGCTTCAAAATCCTGTTGCAGTTCTTTTTCGACCAGGGCTGCGCCATTTTTCCTATCAGACAACTCGAATTGCCGTGAATATGGCAGGTACATTTGATGTCCCTCGATTTGACTTAAGATCACAGGCACTCCGGCACCAAGAGCCTCCATGGGGGCCATAGGCCAACCTTCCGATTCCGAGCAAGACAGGAAAACATTCGCCACTTGCATCCAGGCACCCGCGCGATTCGTGGCCGGCAAAAATAAAATCCGCTGGGTATCGGGTAGCTTTTGAGCGCGCTGCTGAAGTTCTGAAAAATAGTCGGACTCCATCACCGGCCCGATGACGAGTAATACAGAACCGGTGCGAACGGACTCTGACATTCTCTCCCAGAGATCTAGAGCTAGATCTTGCCCTTTGCCCCGATGAATGCGCGCCAGATAGACAATCCATTTTTTTTCGATTTGCCCGTTCACAGATTCAGACCAACCTTCCGACCGCACAAGATCTCGGCGACAACGGAACAGTTTCTCCTCACTCGCCAGTTTCACTTCGGGGAAGACACTGCCATTGGGAACCAAATGAATTTTTTTTCTCGAGATGTTAAACTGAGTAAACTCCCGCTGAACCTGCTCTGAGACTGCGGTGATCTCATCGGCGAAAAAACAGAAAAGTTTTTCTATTCGACGGTATTTGGGATATTTGTAAAGGTGAATAAAGCTATGCTGAGTGTACACGATCTTTATTTTTCGAAACGCCAGAAACTTTGCAAAGACCGCATAGATCAAGGCCCCCAGATGATGCACATGCACCACGGATATTTTTTCTTGATGAAAAAGTTTCAGCAAATTTCCAATCACGGCGAAAGAGAATCCTGAACCTTTCTGCCGGCGCACTAAGCTCACCCCGTTTTGAATGATCACTTCATCAATGGGCTTGACCGGCCCCTGATCGTAGACAAATACCACTGGCTTCCATCCCAGGCTGCCCGACTGCAGGTCCTTAGTTTGTCTGGCCACCAACCATTCGATGCCACCGGGCTCCAAATATTGCAGCACCACTAAAAGGTTTTTATTTTTCACGGGACGTATCCGCCGATTTTCGGCGCCAAAATTTAATGGGAATATGAAAGTCAAAAAGGTCTCTGCGGAAATAAATCAAAACACCCAGATAAACCAACGCAAATGCACCGCCACAAATAACTAACCACCAGAACTCTGTCGCAAATAGGCCTTTGAGTCCAAAGCTTCCGATCCCAAGAATCACTGCAAAAGTAGAGAACAGCATCAAAGATTTTACCGGCACCAGCTCTTTAAAATTCCAGTGAAATTTCTTATGCATCAAGCGGAAGCCCAAAAATCGCAGCATGGTGACGGATACAATCAAAGAAATCAGCGCGCCCAGCGCACCCAACCACCAAGTCAGCAATGCACACACCGAAAGCGAGAAGGCCCCCATGATCATGTTCGTCTTTAAAATCCAACGACCATCACCGCTGGCCCTTGCCGCTACATCATAAGGCCAACCAGAGACTAAGTACCAAAGTGCATACAGACGCAGAAAGGACGCAGCCGCGATGTATTTTTCGGTGAAAAGCAGCCGAATGATGGGCTCTGCAAACACGATCAACCCCACCACCGCTGGAATGTAGAGCATCATGATTTGCTCGACGGCCTCGTTGTAGAGATGAATGCAGCTCTGGCGGTCATGTTGTTTGATCGACAAAGTCAGCTTGGGAATTAGGACTCGGTTGACCGAGCGCTCAAGAATCTGCAGCGGTGGCAATGACAAACAGCCGAACGTGTAAATGGCGTACTCTGCCGGACTGATAATCACCGAAAGTAAAAAACGATCCGAATAATTCATCAGCAAATCAAAAATTCCAGAGACTGAAACCGGAAGTGAATACTTCATTACCTCTTTGATGGACTTAAACTCGGGTATCAGTGGAATCCATCCTTCTCTAGAACCAAAGAACAGCGTCACTGCAATTTTAATCAAAGAGGTCACCGTGAAGGCCCAAACTGCGGACTCTGCCGTACGGTAGTACATGACTGCCGATAACAGTGAAATTGTTTTCATG
The DNA here is from genome assembly GCA_013286585.1 of Deltaproteobacteria bacterium. Classification (GTDB taxonomy): domain Bacteria; phylum Bdellovibrionota; class Bdellovibrionia; order Bdellovibrionales; family Bdellovibrionaceae; genus CAIYID01. The sequence continues at coordinate 35,128 of JABDFK010000006.1, read as the reverse complement.
GCATCAAAGCCAGCGGAAAAAAAAGCTCCGGGCCAGATTCGTTTAGTGGCAATCAGTAAGGCCTCATAAAAATTGGCCAGCGCCACCGTGAAGCTGGCAATCACGAAAGCCAAAGATTCGCCTTGGCTCCAACCGAACCATTGACCCAACCATGGAGACACCACGATCACTGCCACCATGAAAATCAGCGAGAGCAGAAGAGTGAGCGACCAACCCGTTCGCACCTGTGGCCTTCCGTCCTCACCAAGCCCCGCCCAATAGTAAAGTCCATTCTCTATACCACCGGTCAGCGAAAGAGCTGGCATGGTCAGCAAATACAAAAATAAAACTTTATAGCGGCCGATATCATCGGCAGATATCAGCCGACTCATGATCATGGGTAAAAACAAGGCCACCATGGCCGAGAGACCATTTAAGATGGATATTGGCCAGTGACTGACCTTGGGCTGACTCATATATTTTCGGCCTGTTCAGGAAAGGCGCGATGAGGAAATGCCAATAAATAGTCCAAGTTTGGCCATTGCGGCTGAATGCCAATGCGCTTGACGTTGAACGGATCAATTTGGCCCAGTCGATTGATCCCGGTCAAATAACTAAACCCCAGCTTGAAGCCAAGTTCGCGGGCAATTCGTTTTGTCTCGTAGTCAAAATGAGAATACCCGCCCACGGGATAAGCCAATGTGTGCACTGGCGCACCCAGTTGACGCTCTAGAATCTCTTTGGACAATTGCAGCTGTAACTTTGATTCGTAAATACTTTGCTTAGACAAAATAACATGCAAATGCGAGTGCGAGCCAATGGACATTCCTTGGTCACGCATAATTCTTAGCTGATCCCAAGTCATGAGTTCGTTGCTTTGCAATTCTTGACTGGGAAGCGGCACATCCAGCGCCTCGGAAAGCGACTGAAGAAAACCATCGACTCGTGTGGATTCAATATTCTTTAAGTGTGTCAAAAGCTGCGTGATAGCTTGAGTTTGATCCGCCAGTTCGTAGGTCCGATCACGAAAAGAAAATTTTGCCTTGTGAGTCCGCTTGATCAAATACGCAACGACATCCCACCAACCTAATTTTCTTTCGCTCAGATGCCATGTCGGAATAAAAAAGGTGGCTGGAATTCCGAGCTCTGACAAAATTGGAAATGCCACATCAAAGTTGTCGCGATAACCATCGTCAAAAGTCACCATGGAATAAATTTTATTCATCGGCTTTTTCGAATTCAAGATGTCTAACAGTTCGACTTCATTCAAAATGTGAGTTTCATTCTTGATCCAATGGAGTTCTTGCCTAAATCTGGCTTCATCTGGTCCGAAGACACCTTCGTCAAATAGAATTTCTTTTCCGTTTTGTCGCACCCGATGATAATTAAAAATAAATAGTCGGCCACGCTGATCTGGACGAAGAAGTTTCAAAATTCGAGAATGGCCAACAAGCAATCTCAGGTACTTTTTCATTGCTTCAAGTATAAAGACTTTCATGAATCAAAGCATGCAAATATCGACGGGCTGGCTAGCCCTACGGTCAGGTGGTTGCAGCACTCGTCCTAGCGACCAAGAATGGAACGAAGTTTTCTTAGAAGCAAAAAAATAAGAAGACAAAACGGCTTTAGGGAAATGTCGAATTCTGTTCCGATTTCCACCTCAAACCCGGGAAATCTTCGCTTGAATTGTGAGATGCCTGCCAGTGGATCCGAGGGGTCTCCGGACGTGATCCCGCCTAGGTCAAAAATCTGTGCGCCCAATGCTTGGGCCCCTGAAATCAATTTCCACATCAGCATGTAATTGAAATCATGACGACGAAGCCTGGCATCACTGCGAGAGCCTGACTGGGAATATTCACAGAGACCAGCGCTCATCATTCCGATAGAAAATGCCTTTGTAGCCAGCCGCAGGTACTGCGGCGTTTCGCTCGCCAGCCGATGGCACATCGGCGTTTCGCTCGCCAGCCGTATCGGCGTTTCGCTGACCGTGTCTTTGAACGCCGCTCCCCACACCAAAGAAGAATCCGGATATTTCTGAACCAGATTGATGGCGCCGGTAAAATCATAGTTGTATCCGCTATGAATGGATCTGTGGAAAGAATCATTCAGCGCCGCCTGCATATGAGGAATCTGATCTGCAGAAGCGATGGGCTTATACTCAAGCTCGTCATCCTCCTTGATTTCAAACTTCATCCGGACCCTCTTCGAAAATCGCTGCAGCAGGATTTCTGGCGAAACTCGCAAATCCATCAGCCGAGTGCGCTCGGCGTATTGGCGCTGGGCCACCCTCCATCCCTGCTTCAGCAAAGTGCTACTGGACCAGAGATGATTGGTGTCACCCGGAACATAGACATGAATATGCAAACTCATCACACCGGAATGCTGACGGCATAAGCACTGAAAACAGGAGAGTAGCTCCTCCTGAGCCACTTGATATTTCGGCTCTAACTGTGGAATCCAATAAGAAACTTTGCCCATTTTTAAAAACTGGAATCGACTGACTTCTACGGACATTGAAATCTGAAAATGCCCGCCAGAAGCTGAGTCTTGCATCTGCAAGACCATGAATTTATGTCCATGATTTTCCAGGTACCGATAGCTTTGCCAAATAGAAATGCACGGCCACGCCAGCCGGTGCCGCGAAATGCCAATACGGCTGGTGAGCGTTTCTTGGCACTCGATCTCTTGCGACTGAGACCTTAGGCGATCTTCAAAACCACGAGCTTCGCCATCGAATCGATCAAAAAAGCGAAACTGATATTGATCTTTTTGAAAACGAATGTCCACTTGTCCCAGCGTAGGACTTCCGCAATATTCTTGCAATTCATTCTGATTCCTTTGATGATCTTATTTGATGTTACGACTGGTACGACGTTTCTTTTCTAGACCCGCTTTGATGTGGCCTTTGCTACGGGGCCAGTGGTTATTTCACCGCACCCACCTGTTACTTAAAATCCTACCCAGCCTTCCCGCCAACATCAAAAGAGGTCGCAATGTTCGGCAGCAAAGGCTTCGCTGCGTGTACACGGATGGACCTCAGTCGCTGATTGAACTGGGAGATCATTGCATCATCTACGAAGACGCGCAGGTGGGAGCCCTTCAAGGCGGACAAATCCACCTGGGTAGAAATTCCATTCTGGGAAAGACTCAAATTTTTTCCCGACAAAAAATTGAAATTGGCACTCATTTTATGACCGCATGGAATGTGCTGATTCAGGATTATGATTCGCACCCCACCCAAGGAGATCTTCGCCAAGCACAGGTAGAGTCTATCGGTCTAGGTTTCAGACCTATTTTTGGCGGGCTCACTCCGGCCGAAAAAATTCAGCTCAACGCTTGCTCTGCAATCGCTAGGACCTGGGTGCCCGACTCGTCCCCGATTTCTATCGGCAACAATGTCTGGGTGGGCGTCAATGCCTGTATTTTCAAAGGCGCGAAGATTGGCAACCACTGTGTGATCGCCTCTAACTCCATTGTCACGGCCGGCACTTACGATGACCACTCGGTCATTGCAGGAAGTCCCGCCAAGGTGATTAAGAAACTGCAGTAGCTCGCTAGCCGTATCGGCTTACTGTTCTACCGCCACAAAATCTCCCAATCTCCGGAAGACAGCCCTCGAAGTCGGTTCTTCTGATAGAGGATCTGACCGGCGACTTCCTTTTCATTGAGCTGAATGTAGTTTCTAATGATCTTGTACGCCCTCCAACTTCTCACCACCCGGGAAAACGGCCGAAATTTCCAGAGCTTCCCTCGCCAGCCGTATCGGCGTTTCTCTTTGTTTCGCGGGCCTTTGGGGGTATCGGTCACGGAATTCGGCGCAAGCAGCCCATCAAGCCCAAAGCGTTGTGCAATTTGGCCCGCCACCACGCGAAAGAAAAAGTGAAAATGCCTTCTTCTCGAGGCCCTTAGCAGTAAATGAATGTGATCGTTTTGAATGGAGCACTGTTCGAGCTTCACGCCAAAACGCTTGGCATATTTCCGGATCGTCTGCTGAGTGATGAGGAAGCACCGCGAGGATCTCAAGCTTCTGGAGCGCAATTTAGACTTCTCGATTTTGAAAACCACGTGAATCGAGTCGCGGCTTGAGAGCGGCCTTCCGCCGCGACCAGCACGAAGTTGGCGCAAAATACCGCCGTGAGAAAACTCATGCCGCCAATTGGATTCAAAGAAACTCTGCTGTTTGCGAGCATGACCGATACCCATGCCAGAGTGACAAATGCAAAGCTCTGGGCCACGCGGATGACCGCCACTGGGCCCAATACCAGATGCAGACGACGGTTTTCGGATCAGGCCGGGCTTTCACGATCTGGCGAGCGAAACGCCGGTGTATCACCGCCTGGCGCCCTACCAACTCAAATCTTTGGATTCCGGAAAAAATAATTCCCAGGGCGCCCGCAAACTGGCTAGCATAGCAAAGCCAAAAGATATTCCGAATTTGGGGACCAACAGAATGGCCACCGGCAACAATAAAGTCCACGGCGACACCAGCACCGCCGCGAGCACAAAAAATATCAGGAATAAATACGCCCAAAATACTTTCAACGCCTTACGCAAAATCAGAAAAAATATCACTAGCCGCGATGGCGAAAAGTACCGCGCGCTAAAAAATAATGGAAACATGCGCCGAATCCATTGTAGATTTCCACGCATCATGCGTAGCCGTCGACCCTTTTCCCGCGGATCGGCCGCGTGTCCAAGATCCAAAATCTCAAGAGCACTCGGAGTCGGACTGACGTACAGACGAATCTGCTTTTCAGGAAATAGAAATCTCAAGGTTAAAGGTAAAATCACATCGTCATTCAACCAGTTCACCGGACCAAACTGCTGATGCAGAAATTCAATGGCCTTTTGCAATTCGGCTCTTTTAAAAAACATACTAAATCCGGAGACGGTCACTAGACCGCCCAACATTTCTTCCGTTTTTTTAAAAGTGGACTCGAATTTCCAATAGGCTTTTTCTAAGTGATTCATTTTTCCCGAGGTGTACGGCAGCGTGAAGCCCATCAAATTCGACTGCTGAAACCAATCTGGCAGCTGACTCGCCAGCCGGTCCCGCGAAACGCCGACACGGCTGGCGAGCGTTTTACTGGAATTGGTTTTATCTCCATGCCAAAGCCCCGGATTCCACATGGTGCCAGCATCGACAAATCCAATCCACTCCGCTTGCGAGTGCTGCACAATGGCCTCGATGGTTCGCCATTTTCCAATGGCTGGCAGAAACAGTTTCTTCGCTCCGAATTTTTGTACCAGGGCTTCCGTCAAATCTGTACAACCGTTGCAAGCCACACCCAAACTCATGTCGGTGCAATTGCCTATAGCGGACTGAAGAGACACTAGAGTCTCTAAGATCACTTTCTCTTCGTTATGTGCCGGAATCCAAATCTCCAATTTCATTGTCCCAAAATAAGACAATAACCCAGTGCCTGTCACCACTTAGAAGTGAACAAAACCAACACAGGGCTAGCCCTTTTGGTCTCTGTCAAAAGTTTAGACAGCGGATTTCACTTCAGCTGCAAGAGGATCAGCAATGAAATTCGCAATTTTGGAATGCTCCTGGCATAGACCAAGGTCAGGAGCATTTATGAACATGATTGAGAACAGACACAACTTTCTTTTGAAAATCGGTTTTTTGCTCGTTTTTTTTCCACTCAGTTTTGCGCTGAATGTATTGACGTTCTCGCATAAGACCGTCCCTTCGGCAGAGTTTTTCATTGCCGCCTTGGCCACTACGGCCATTATGTTTTTCTTTATGTCCTTCTTCCAACTATTCAGAGCTTTTCGCTTTTTTCCAAGAAAGTCTGATTTTATCGTGGTGTCCTTGTTGATTTTTTGCACTGAATTTGTGGTTCAGTTCGGCTTACAGCACTGGATGATGCTGCCGGCGTCTTCTTGGTTCACGCTGATCGAAAAAACTCTGGTCCTGTCCACCACCTGGTACATCACTCATTTGATGCTGGCTTTTTTACTGAAGTCTCTTGGATATCATCTCAATATCCTTTTCCTGGGAACTCAGTCCGAACTTTCGCAGCTGGATTCCAATTTAAAATCATCAGTTTACAGGGAAATTTTTAAGTTTCACCTTTGGGATAAGGACAGCCATCACCAAGCTTCAGATTTGGTGATTTACAGCCCCCGCTGCACGCAGGATGAAAAATTTAAATATCATTTGATTCAGCTGACTATTTCCAATCTGCAGGTGATGGACGTCAGAAATCTCGTCGAAGACATTGAAAATCGCGTAGACCTAGACCTGCAAAGCGAGACCGATTTATTGAAATGGGCACAGGATCTTCCGTCCAACAGCAAATACTATCTGCGCTTAAAGTCCTTTTTTGAACCGCTCATTGCCCTGTTGATGCTCTTGCTATTAGCACCGGTGATGCTGTTGACGGCCTTGGCGGTCAAGCTGTCCAGCGCTGGACCCGTGTTTTTCAAACAGCGACGCCTAGGTATCGGTGGCAAGACTTTCGATATCCTTAAATTCCGTACGATGAGAGTCGATGCCGAGTCCAAAGGTGCTCAGTGGGCGCAACAAAATGACCCGCGCATTACACCCATTGGCAATATCTTACGCATTCTGCACTTGGATGAGTTGCCTCAGCTCATCAACATCATCAACGGAGACGTCAGCTTCGTCGGCCCGCGCCCGGAAAGACCGGAGTTTTATGAGCAGCTCAAGACCAGCATCCCGCTCTTTTACTTGCGCACTGTGATCCGCCCTGGTGTTACCGGTTGGGCACAGGTCTGGGCTGGTTATGCGGCGACCATGGAAGAATCTAGCACCAAGCTTGCCTATGATTTTTACTACATGAAAAAAATGGGATTAAGAATGGACGTGATCTCGGTTTTCTTGACCTTCATTCACGTGGTGCGGAAATTTTTCTTCTCTGAAAAGTCGTTGGCCGACCAGGTCGATGCCACCGCTAATCCAATTTGGCAACGAGCCACAGCGCTCGGAAGACGAGCTTTGATCGTGTTGTTCCTCACAACCCTTGCTATGTCGATCACTACGGTTGCCATCAGCTAAATAACTCGGCAGAATTGAACCATGAGCTCAATTCTGTATGTGTGGCAAGGCAACTATCCCTGGGACGTGCGAGTAGAAAAAATCGGGCGCTCCTTGGCGCAAGCAGGTCACAAGATCACACTCCTTGCTCGAAAACGAGTGGAGCCCATGCCCCCGCTGCCCTTCGAAGTGCTAGAGGTATCTTCATCGTTCAATGCGCCACTGCCTTGGAGCCCCATATGGACCCGTCGGATCAAGCAGGTCATCTCTGAACGAAAAATTGATCTGGTCATTGCTAGGGATTTTTGGATCACGGCCTCTTCCATCAATGCTGCCGAGGCCATGAACATTCCCTGCATCATCGATATGGCCGAGCATTACCCCGCGGCCATGCGGGGATGGAAGAAGTACAATTCCAATCTTCTACACAGATGGGCCATTCATGGTGCCCGCATTCCCGATCAAATTGAAAAATGGCATGCACTTCACGCCAACGGAATCATGACGGTTTGTGAGGAGCAAAATGAGCGTCTAATAAAAATGGGAGTGGCCGCTGAAGATCTAGAGGTGATTGGCAATACCCCTGATCTTTCTTTTTTCTTTCAGGAATTTGCGCCCCCAGAAAAAATCATTCGCATTGGTCATCATGGCCACATCACTCCTGAACGCGGCCTAGACGTTTTGATTAAGGCCTTTGCTTTAATCAAAGAAAAAAAACCAGAACTGCAGTTAGTTTTAGCCGGGGCCGGAGAAAGTTCTGATGAAATCCAAGCGATGATCCAGAAGTACAAAATCAACTGTGAATTGCAAGGACGATACAAATTTTCTGACTTGCCTAAATTGATCTCGGAAGTCGATGCTGGAATTTTGCCGTATCAGCTGTCAGAACTTTTGGACCACACTTTGGCCAATAAACTTTTTGATTACATGGCCTGCCGCCGGCCTATTTTTGCCTCGAACACCCGCCCCTTTCGGCGAATTTTGAATGAAACTAAGGCTGGCTGGATCATCGATGTGACCTCGCCAGAAAAACTGGCGCAGGATATTCTCAATGGGTGCGAACACTACCAGAAAGAAATTGCCAATAACGGGCGGCAAGCCATCGTCAGTAAATACCATTGGTCGGCGGATGAAAAATTATTGAGCCGATTCGTCGAGCGCTATCTCGGATGAAAATCCTACAGCTCTTACCCTACAGCTTTTACGGTGGGCCAGAGACTCAAATTTTTTCGTTGGCTGCGGAATTGCGTCGCCAGTTTCAAATAGAAACAGAACTTGTGCTGCTGCATTCGTCAGCACTCAAAGACCAAGATCGTGCCATCGCCGAGCAGCGGGCTCTGGCCGGCGGTGTTCGTTGTTCGTGGATTTTGTCGCCCGGGATATTCAATTTTTTCAAAATTAGGCAACAGCTCTTGACGAGGTTTCAGACCGGCCAGTTCACTCACCTGGTGAGCTCTGGATATGTGGGGGATTTGCTCTCACAAAATCTGCCGGTAACAAAGATCGCCTACCATCACGGCTGGACGGCCCAGTCGCTCAAAATGCGCGTTTACGAATGGTTGGACCAAAGAAGCCTGAGCCAATTTAATCAGGTGGTCTGCGTGTCAGAAGCTCAATTAGAGGCCTTTAAAAAGATCTACGCAAAGGTGACTCTGCTAAAGAATGCGCTGACTCTAGAGGATCTGCCCGCACAGAAAACTCGGACAGAACTTCTGCAAAGATTTAAAATTCCCTCTACCGCTAAGATTTTGATGAGTTTAGGGCGCCTTAGTCCGGAAAAAAATCCGGAATTGGCGATAGAAATCATGTCCGATCCGAAAATCCGTCAGCAAGAGATTTACTGGGTCTGGTTTGGCGGAGGCCTGGAATTTCAAAAGCTGCAGGAACTTAAGACCACCTTGAAGCTGGAGAAAATGATTTTTGCCGGCCACGAGCCTTTGGCCTCTCAGTGGCTAGCGACTGCCGATGTTTTCGTGTTGACCTCACTCACGGAAGGATTGCCCATTGCTCTGCTAGAAGCCATGCTTTCTAAAAAACCGATTTTGAGTTCTAGTGTCGGTGGAATTCCTGAAGTGATCGAAAATTCTAGGAATGGAATTCTCTGTGGATCGAAAATGGCTCACGAGTTCGTCCGCGCTATTTTACAGCTGACCTCACAGCCAGAGCTGTCCAGGCAACTCGGCGAAGCTGGTCAGAAGTCAGCGCTTCAAAAAAATGAACGCAAAACTCAGACTGAAAATTGGCTGAAAATTCTTAAGACTTCTTCTGCTGAATAAAAAAAGACGCCGTGGTTAAAGAAAATAATAAATACGGAAACATCAAATAGCTGTGGGAAAGAAATGTCATGGCCATACCATATGAGGCCATAGCAAAAAGAAACTCTGGCTTTTCTTGGCGCATTCTTACGGCCCTCAGAAGACTTGTCAAAAACAGTCCAAAGAATAAAGCCAGTCCGACAAAACCATTTTCCGCCAAAACCAAAAGCCATGCCGAATGGGCAGTTCTTTTGCCAGACTCTGAACCACTGTTGTCCACCACATAGTGATCAAACTGATTGGGGAAATCATCGAAGCCAATTCCCATGATCGGATGCTTGACCGCCATGCGTACCGCCGTCTTCCAAAAGATCATGCGATTGGTTTGAGATTCAGCCATATCCCCTGACTCGCGCGAACTGAAGAGTTGGAAAAAAGGTAAGGCCACCACCACGGTTATAATGCCTATCAGAACACTCTTACGACTCCACTTGGCCGAATGCATGAAAACCATGCCTATAAAAAGCGCCGTGGACAGAATAGCGCCACGGGATTGTGCCGTAATCAAGACCGTCAGAAAAACCAGACTGTAAATGATCGTCAAAATCCAATCACCGCTATTATTGCTTTTGCTTCGCCAGAAAGGCGCCAGTGCAAATGGCAGCGCCATGATACCGAACGCGGATATGTCATTGGGATCGCCCATCATGCCAACAAATGCCAACCTTTGACCGGGATCATCTGTGCCACTCAGATGATTAAAAAAAATGGCCAAAGCCAGCAGACAAAGGACACCCCCGACCAAAACTTTTTGAATAAACTCACCGTCCTCTTTTTTCTGAATGATATTGACCACCAGAAAAAAGACCACCCCGGCTCTCACCATCATGTCCAAAAATGAATCCAAAGAGGCCTTTGGATCCGAAGACTGCGTGCCAGAGATCCACGTCCAGAAAATGAAAAGCACCAGCAGACTGCATTCCCTGCTCCAGAAAAATTTGATGGTTTTTTCGCGGATGAACCTCATCAAAAGTACGACCAGCACCAGAATCGCACTGGCCCGGGGAAGTGCCGCCATCAGATCATTGGCATGGAAAATCTCCCAGGGGCGAAGGATAATGAGAGACAGAAAAAAGGCAAATGCCGAAACTGGACTGACGAAGGCGCAGGCCAATCCTAACGCAAGACCCACAGCCATGGGCCACTCTTCGAACCTCAGTTCGGCACAGTAAACACCCAGGGTGACCATGCCGATGGCAATGGCCATGATGATCACCGACTGACGCAAATCCTTTTGCTGAGAGATCAGTTCTGGATTTTTTTGCCAGACTTTCACTTGCAACCAAGTGAGCCAGGCCATGAACAGAAAAAATAGAACCGACGTGGCCAGAATCAGTTGTTGAAGAACGGCCTCTTGCTCAGGAGAAATCTGAACCGATTCCATGAATCAGGTTTCTTTGTATCTGGATTCTTTTTTAGAGACCTTGCCGGTTCCACGCAAATTCGGTACTTTTCCTAAGTACACGATGCTTTGCCCGATGGCCCATTCTGCCGTGGGTGTCACAATCATCTCTGAAATTCGCTTAACAGCAACGTAGACCATGGCAAAAAACATTCCGGCCAGCAACCCCCAAAGAAGAATCAGTTTCAGGTTGGGGGAAAATGGCGCCAGTGGCTTGACGGCCGAAGTAGTGATATCGACCAGACTGTCCGGATTTTTTGATTCGTATTCCAATACAATGTTCAGTCGATCGACCCTTTTCAGCAAATCTTCGTAGCGTTCTTTGTCGGCCATTCCGCCGCTGGTCATACCATCGGCTTTGTCTTTTTCTTTGGACTTACTCTTATCCTTAGATTTTTCCGCAACGCTCGGCTTTTGCTTTTTTTCATTCAGCCACTGGAGCAATAGTTTTTCTCTCGCCTTGTAGGCTTTCACCCGTGGATGCTGATCGGAAAACTGGGATTTCAGCGTGGCCAATACACCCTGGATCCGAGACAACTCGGTCTTCACGACTTCGGGCCGCGAGCTGCTGATGGGATCGGCGACGCCCTCTACGTTGAAAGCCAAACTGTCCACGCGACCGATCAAATTGTCGCGCAGATCGAGCAATTTCTGATTTCTTAATGACACCAATTTTTCTAAAACGATTTGCTGGATGTCCTTGGCCACTTCAAAGGTCTGTTCGGCGTTGCCACTGACATAAGAAATTTGAAAACTGGTCGCACCCAAAGATAACACTTCAAACTGATCACCAAATTTCTGCATGGCGATTTCGTAATTTTTTTCTCCGCTCTCTGGGCCAGGAAAAATACTGTATTTGGCGCGCAAAGATTCCATCACTTCCCTGTTGAGGGCGCTCTTCAGCATGCCTTCGCGAAGGGTGCGGTTCTCTGAGATGTCTCCGGATGCGGGGATGATATCTTCGACCACGGGCTGTTGAAAATAACGGCTAGGAATCGTGACCACCGAGAATGATTTATACTTCACTGGCATGATCAGCAAAGCCCCGCCCACGACCACCGCCACCGTGAGAGCAATAATGCCGGCCATCACTTTAAAGTGAGTCTTCAAGGACATGCCGATGCGGATCAGATCAATCTCTTGATTCACGCAGCCCCCATATTCTCGATCACACCGATCACTTTTGATTTGAGCATGGGTTCAGTTTGAAACTGATAGGCCACATCCCCCGATTTAGAAGAGGTCACTAAGATCGATCCATCCGTGCGCGCGGCGATCACCCAAGGATCAAAATTACCACGGTTGGTGGTGCGAAGTGCCGCCGAATCAAAAAGAATCAGGTCATACCGATTTTGATATTCCGCAATGATGTCTTGAATGCGATACTCCTGTGCCTTGTGTGCCACGGTCGCCAAACGTGACAACTTCATGCCATCCAAGTTGGAAGCCAAATTATAAACCATTCCATCTTGCTCTAGAATTTCAGAGTGCTCTTGAGTGAAAATATCGTTGATGTCCCAGTTGGAAGTCGGATTTCCAGCATCAATCAAAAGCACACGATAGCCCAGCATCTGGGTCAACCCCACGGCCACGGCCGCGCCGATAAAACTGCGCCCCTCTTCCGGCTGAAACGAAAGAAGGCTAAGGCTACGAATTTTTTTATTCTTCACCAGGCGATCCAAGTTATCAAAGATACGTTTGAACTCTGCATAGGACACGAAGTTTCGTAAATCCATAAAAGTCATGCCGATGCTTTCGCGTTTGCTTTGTGCACTCATCAGCGCACCCCAAATGTAAATAGAATCAAGGCCACAGCAGAGATAATGGTCGCAATACTTGCCGTCTGAGTCAGTTTCTTTTCAAATGGTGTGGCCTTGTCGTAAGGCACCAATATCAAGTCACCTGGATGCACCACGGGGCGCTTTTCTTCTTCGATCAAGTCCATGTCCGCAATCAGACGATTTTGCGAAGGGCCGCGAATGATTCGAATGTGCGAAAGGTCCGCCAGCGGAGCGGGCCCCCCGGCCTGCAAAAGATAATCATAGAGATCGTGACCCGGCTGATAAGTCAATGAGCCCGGCTTAAGAACTTCGCCCATAATCTGGATGGTAGTTAAGTTCATCATAGAGGCACCGCCCTCCGGAGTGTCCACTTGAAAATACAAAGTATCGCCGGCTTTAATTTGCAAACCTGCAAACTGACTTCCCGCCTTAAAATAATCCACGATAGAAAGTGCCAGCTGACTCTGATCTTTGTGCACCACCCGCAAATATTTGGGCGGGACCTCTTTGCTTAAACCACCCGCTTGGCTGATGATGGACTCTAGGCTGGAGTGGGGTTCAATGGTCAGAACGCCTGGTTTTTCCACCAGCCCCCGAACCTCCACCAAGTAAACGCGTTTTTTAAGCTGGACATTGAAGGAAGAAGGATTTTTAAAAAATTTTCGGTAAGCCTTAGACATTTCGGCCTTCACGTCCACCAATTTCAGGCCTGAGGTCTTCAGCACCACGTTGTAAGGCAAATGCATACTTCCATCGAACTCAATTTTGAAGCTACCATTGAGCTTACGATCCTCAATGTTGGTCATTTCAATCACAAAGCCCGGTTGCAACACAGGGTCAGCCGCAGTGGCCGGATCGTTTCGAATCTCTCTGGCTGTCGGCAAATGGGGAGTATTGGTCTCACCCTGCTGAGGCTGATCCTCGGTGTACGGAAATTCCGAGCGCTCAGATTTTGAAGCACAAGCCGTGAGGTTTAAAATAAGAGCTAAAACCACAAGTTTCATCGCTGTCGTAGGGATGGTTTTCATAGATAAATTTTACGAGATCCACCGGATGCTGTCGTGCATTTGAAACCAACTAGACCTGAATCTGGCCTAACGCCAAGTCCCCCCAATGTTCTTCTGATCCGAAAACCGTCGTCTGCATCTGGTATTGGGCCCAATATGAGCCAGCCACATGGCCCAGGCCTTTGCATTTGTCACTCTGGCATGGGTATCGGTCATGCTCGCAAACAGCAGAGTTTCTTTCCGACGGATTGGCGGCATGAGTTTTCTCACGGCGGTGTTTTGCGCCAACTTCGTGCCGGCCGCGGCACAAGACCGCTTTCAAGTCGCGATTCGATCCACGTGGTTTTCAAAGTCGACAAAACCAAACTGCGCTCCAGAAGCTTGAGGTCCTCGCGGTGCTTTCTCATCACTCAGCAGACGATCCGGAAATATGCCAAGCATTTTGGTGTGAAGCTTGAACAGTGCTCCATCCAAAACGATCACGTTCACTTATTGCTAAGGGCATCCAGAAGAAGGCATTTTCACTTCTTCTTTCGCGTGGTGACAGGTCAAATTGCGCAAAGACTAGGGCTTGAGGGACTACTTGCGCCGAGCTCCGTGACCGATACCCCCCGCCGATACGGCTGGCGAGGGAAGCTGTGGAAGTTTCGGCCGTTTTCGCGGGTCGTGAGAAGTTGGAGAGCCTACAAAATCACCAGGAATTACATTCAGCTCAATGAAAAGGAAGTCATCGGCCAAATCCGCTATCAGAAGAACAGACTTCGGGGACTATCGTCATCGGATTGGGAGATTTTGTAGGCTTAGGAATTCATTTCCGCAAAACATCTGGACAGTCGTTCTGCTTTTCTTTAAACCGTCGGCTGGCGAGCGAAACGCCTCCGTACCGTCGGCTGGCTGGCAAAGGAGTTTCGATGAACAGAAAAAGGAGTCATGGCATGTTTTGGGGACTGGCTTTTGTTGTTTTTGGCGTGGTTTTGCTCATCAACCAAATTCTGGGTTGGAATCTTCCGATCCTGCGGATACTGTTTGCCGTCTTCATTATTTATCTGGGAGTAAAAATGCTGTTTGGCAGTTTTGGCTTCCGCCCCCAACAGGTGAAAACGGACTATCAGGCGGTGTTTTCACAATCAGATTTTTCATTTCCTAGTAAAGATAGCACTGACGACAAAAAATCCTACCAGACTATTTTTGGCGAATCCGTTTTGGATTTGACCAACATCGACCTTTCCCAAGGGAGCCAGAGCATCAAGATTGACAATGTCTTTGGCAAAACCATCTTGCGTTTGCGAAAGGACACTCCATATAAAGTCGAGGCCTCCGTTGTTTTTGGCAATATCCATAGCCCGGATCGCGAAAATGCAAGCCTAGGCGATTGGACCGATCAGTCGGACAATTTCAACAAAGGTGAAAATCACCTGCTCATCCAAGCGGACGTGGTTTTTGGAAAACTGAAGATCGAACTCGTGGATGTAGATAAAAAATAGAGCTACTGTTCTACCCAGAGCGCCAATCACTGTTGCCACTTCCGGGCCGGTGGAAGGTTGACCCCGGACCCATGACGGGATCCCTCCCACCTTAGGCATGATGTTATTTTTTCAGGGTGAACCATTGGTATTGACCATTTCGACCCAGGCCAATAAACCTATCAAAGCGATCTATAAGCCGGAAATACGGTTCGGCGTTTCTACCAGGCACCTTAAATGCCTGTCTACATCGGGGGAATTTTGCGGAATCTTGTCACGACCGCTTTTAGGCACAGCCCATGGGCTGCAGCATTTCAAATCAGAAATATATTGGCGTTTTTCAACCTTACCACTGTAGGAGTTCCTATGAAAAAGACCCTGGCCGTTTTTGCGACTCTGGTGCTTTCCTGGTCCGCCAATGCTGGCTATTATTATGCCAACCAAACTGAGCAATGCATGAACCATGGCCAGCCGATGGCGATGAACAATCAGCAAGTGCTTCAGTGGAAGGTCAGCGAGCCGAACGGTTTCTTGTCCCGTGGCTACGTGCAAGGAACAGTCGATGCCGATTTCGCGGATTTAACGGGCCATCATCATTTCTCTATACGAATTGGTCCCGGCCCCAATGATCGCGTGGAAGTGATCTATCAATTGAATTTCGGTATGATGCCAGAGCCAACGATCGGCAGCCAAGTGATCGCTTGTGGGGATTTTATCAACTCATTTTCACAAAGTGGTGGATATCCGCCAAGTCCAGATGGAGCGATCATTCACTGGGTGCATAAGAATCCGTCAGGCCCGCATGACAGTGGATTTGTAATTTTGAACGGTGTTTTGTACGGAAACGGCAACGGCCAGTAAGTCAGCGAAACGCCGATACGGCTGGCTAGCGAAACGCCTCCGTACCGTGGGCTGGCTTTATATTGTAATTTCTGCCAAGGGTTTTTTAAAAGCCCTTGATTTCGTATATTCATGGGCATATACCCGTCCTCCAATTTAAAAAAGAAGGAACGGTTACGCTTTATGAAATCCAATCAACTGAATCTCACACTTATTTCCCTGGCTCTGGTGATCACCAGCCTCAATTCCGTATCAGCTATTGCACAAAATATTCTGGATGTGACTGGCAACCACGAAATTCTTCAAGATCTAAAAGCGCAAGTTCAAAGCTGCGCCGTCGAACTAGTTTCTGGCGGCAAAGTGGTCGGCTTCCAATCTGTCTGCCCGACTTTGCGATTACTTTCTCAAGCACAGGCGCAAGTGATGATTGAAGGTCACTGGTACACAGCATCCTTGGCTGAATCCGATTTGTCCGACGGCGGAGACCTCGACAACATGAGCTTATATAATGACCGAGGCGCAGTTGTTGCTGCTCGCTCCAACGTTCCGGCCTACGACCAAATCGTATTGGCCATGGTTGGTGGAAATATCAAACTTCAACAAAGAGCACTGACTCCCTAAAACTCGTACTGAAACGCCAGCGTTGCCGTGGACTGGGTGTTCGTCGGCAAGTAATTCATGTCCTTGAACACGTTCTGATCGGACGTGTCTTGGCGAAATTCGGCGATCACTCTTGCGCCTTCTTGAATTTCTTCTGCCAAGGTCAGTGTCGCACTGTAAATATTTTGTGCGGTGTAGGTTCCCATCGGTACTGGCGCCAACAATCCAGAAATCGCATAACCTTGAGGATCAGAAATCAACTCGTACCTTGGCGACACGCTGAATTTTCCCCAGGCTTTTTTGGCAAGCACTTCGAATCCATTCCACATAGTGTCTTGGCCCACGAAGGCCGCGGATTGGTAGCCCCAAACATATTCTGCCGCTACCGTTTCATCTTTGCTGGGCTTCCAAGTCAGACTGACCTGGTGTTCTTGGCGAGTACCGGCATTGACCGTCGGCTGAGCACTGTAGATCATGTTGTACTGCGCATGCAACTCGTTGGACGCTTTCCAGTCCAAACGTAGTCCCGTCATCTTTTGGTTTTGCATGTAAGAGCCGTTCCAGCCATTGTAGCCATAAAGAGTGGCCGCAAGAACTCCGGGGACAAGTTGGAATTCCAAAGCAGCACCGGTGTGCCACAAAGGCTCTAAATAAGTAAAGATCAGCGAGCGAGAGTAATTGAAATTCTCAACTGAGTAAGCCTCTTCCAAGCCCATATGAGTGAACATTTTTCCCACGGTCAATTTCACACTTGGGCCTAGTTTGTAGTAGGCCTTGGCTTGCAAAACGTTCTGCCCGCCGACGTCGTTGGGATCCATGGTGTAGGTGGCGTTGCCATAGCCCAAATCAATTTGGCCTCCGGCATTTTCAAAATCTTTTTTCAAAGTTAACTCGGCCAGCGCCACATTGAAAGTGTCATGATAAATATCAAACATCCGGTAGGGAACATTCGGCGCCGGAGTGGCATTGACCGTGGTGCTGGTGGCAGGATATGTCGTCACGGCTTGCGGAGCATTCATCGCTGACAAATAGTAGAAATCGATGAAACCCGAATGCTTGACCACAGGCTCTTTGACGGGTTCTTTCGGCGTTTCTTTTTTGCCGTCGCAGCCACAGTCGTCATCGTCTTTAGCCATGGCTTTTTCGGCCTCCAGATTTTTCTCCTTGGCCGGAGCGGGAACTTCGGCTTTCACTTCCGGCGCGGGAGCAGCAACCACCGGAGCAGGTGCGGCCTCTGCAATTTCTACACTGGGTGCAGGAACCGGGACGACAGCGACAGCCGGCAAAGGCTTCTGAGGTTCTTCGGTCACGGGCACTGGCTCGGCGGTGACGCCCGCAGCGACGACGGTGCCATCATTTTTCTTCAATTGCATTTGCATGCCCCCGGCCGCCTGATTACGCGCTTCTGAGCGCACGGTCAGCAGACGCCAGTCGCCGCCCTCTTTCACCGGAGTGGCGTAAGTGGCGATGTACAAATTCGCAGGATCTTTAACAAAAGCCACAGCTTTTTGATTCACACAGCTGGAGCGAACATTTCTGGATCGTGGTGCCGATTCCCCGCAGAACGAAAAATCAAAATTGACCACTAAGTTATTGCAGGCATCACCGCGAACCACCTGGGTTTTGACGCAAGCCATATCAAAGGCAAAAACCACATTTGAAAAACCCATCAGAAAGATCAAGGCCAGAGAAAATTTCATTCCCAACTCCCATTCGTATTGTAATACCAATAGCTTGAGCTAGTTTGGGAGTGGGCTCAAACTAATTGCACCGCATTATTGGCGAAGGAATGTTTCGATGAAATCGGGCCTTAAACTGGTCTTTGGTGACTTTTCTTCGAACCAAAATTGCACGGGTTCCGACAAACCCACCTGGTGCATGAAATTATAGAGCGCTTTTCGTAACCCCACACCCATGGCATCGTGATCCGCCGGGGAAGTTTCCTGATATTTGATCTCGTAACGGGCAAACAGGCCCTCCTTCGGAATGGCCTCTGGCATAAGTTCGATGGAAAAATCCGCAGGATGATGTCCGACCGGGCTGTGGGCCGTGGTTAAAAATCGATGCCAATGTGCTGACTGCAGACAACCCGCCGCAAACAACTGCCGAACCACTTCAAGACTGTCGATGGTTTCCTGTTGGGTTTGCGTTGGAAACCCATACATCAAATAGGCGTGCACCAAAATCCCCGCTTGCGAAAAATTTTTGCTGACTCTGGCCACTTGCTCCAGCGTCAATCCCTTGTTGATGAGCTTGAGCACTCGGGGCGAGGCCACTTCTAGTCCACCGGTGACTGCCACACAGCCGGCATCGGACATAAGCTCACAGAGTTCTGGAGTGAACTGTTTGTCAAAGCGCAGGTTCCCCCACCAGGTGATCACCAGGCCCCGCCGCAAAATTTCTTGGCTCAGGGCTTTGAGCAATGCGGGCGGTGCGGCTTCATCGACAAAATGAAATCCAGTGGTGCCGGTGACGGCGATAATTTTTTCCATCTGATCCACGACTTGAGCGGCCTGCAGCGGCTCATATCGAGAGATATAATCCAAATTCACATCACAAAACGTGCAGCGCTTCCAGTAGCAGCCGTGGGCTAAGATCATTTTATTCCAGCGAAAATCAGACCACATTCGGTGAACGGCGTTGGGCATTTCCAGCATCGAAACATATTGCGCGAATGGCAAACCCGAAAAATCGGGTCCCGGATGTTCTTTAAAGGCTGAATTGCTTCGATCGGTCATGGCGCGGCTTTGCACCTGCCCGTCTTCGATGAATTTACAGCGAACGAGTTCTTTTGGTTGAATTTCACCCGCTAGAAATTTCAATAGTACTTCGAGCGGTCGCTCGCCGTCGTCAAATAGTAAGTAGTCCACGAATTCAAAAAATCGCGGATCGGAAATTTCACGAAGCTCGGTGTTGACGAAGCCGCCACCCATGATCACGGGAATTTCCGGATGCGATTGCTTCAGCCATTGGGCCATACGCAAAGACGCGTAAAGATTTCCGGGGAAGGCCACGCTGAAGCCCACCACCTGCGGCGAAAACTCTTTCACCGTTTGGGCAAAAATCTCTTCGCACCAGCGATCGATCACAGAACCCTTGCTCTTTAACTTCTGATAGAGCGGTGAAAAGCTGCGCTGTGATTCAGCCAGCTTTTCGGCGTAGCGGGAGAATTCGAAGTCCGGATCGATGCCTTCTCGGATCACATCGGCGATGTCATCCAAATAAAGGCTGGCCAGATATTTGGCTTTGTCTTGCACCCCCAATTGCCCGAATTGTTCAAAGAGAATTTCTTTGTGTTCTCGCAAAGGCAAAAAACGAGGTCCCTCCGGCAAAATCTTGCGCTCTGCAATTCGCAGGGCCAGACTGGGATTTCGCCCTTGTAAAAACTGAATCACAGGCTCGATGCACTTTAGGTAATCTTCGAAGCTTTCTAGAAAAAATTCAACGCTGTCGTTCTGGCGGCTGCTGTTGACCAGAACAGCGTGAATCTCTTGAAGTCCGGCACGACTGAATATTTTCAAAAATAATTCTAAGCCTAAATCTTTTTGTGCGACTTGATGACCCAGCTGCTGCAGATAGCCCTTCAAATAGGCCGTCGCCGGATACGGCGAATTCATCTGCGACATCGGTGGCTGAATCAGTAGGATCTTCAATGAAAACCGCTCAACGGGCCCATGAAGCCAAGGATGAAATATCCAAGTCCAAACGCACCAAAGACTAAACTCACCAACCAAAATCTTCGCCGACGAACCAGAACACTGATCGCCGATACCGCGATCGCCACCTGAAAAAAGGTCACGGCAGTCGCGAAAGAACTGTGGGTCAGCATATGATGCCTAGAGACCTCCTCTTTTTCTTTGGCCTCTTTGGAAATCTCTTCTTGATCGTCTTTGTACTGAGACTGCTTTTCGCGGTCCTCATCAGGTATTTTTTTGCCGAGCTCTTGCAGCAGCTGCATCTTCGAACTCAGGACTGCGGCCTTGATGCCCTTGGCTTGATAATAAGACCAGCGATCCGAAGACTGAATTTGCTCTAGCAGAGCTTCATTGGCATGATGACCAGCCAAAAGTGCAGCCACCGCCGCGATCACAGCCAGCAAGGCCGAACTTAAGGCCACCCAACCAAACCAAGCTGGACCTTCGCCCGCATTTTCCATGAGCGCTTCTTGCATTTTTTCAACGGGCACTTCGATTTCTTCCACGCGAACCCCCAGACTTTTGTCATGTAGGACTCAATAAATGCCGCCGTCCTGCCGATCAGTCAACTGCGAAGTAAGATATTGAAAATATTCGGGAGATCATGGATCCAAAAGACAGCGGCCTACTAATATTAAAGTCCAATCCTCAAGCAATGAAGGGGCTGGAAATCTTTCTCAAAAATCGAGAATTGAAATTCGTATCTACTGTGCAACTCAAAGAAGCACTGCAATTACTTTTTAAACACAAACCCAAGTATGTCTTAATTCCTGCCGATCATCCCAATCCGAAGGTCAAACTTTTACCAAAGCTTTTGACCCAAGTGATGAAGGTGGTGGTCATTGGCTACACAGAGAGTGACTCTTCCAAAGCGGCCAATCAGCTCTTGGCCTTGGGCTTAGAGTACAATTTAAATCCGCCGGTCTCTGGGCCGCAGATCATGCGGCTGTTTGCTAAGATTCAGAAAGCCGAAGTCGAACGGCCCAGCGAGGCAACGACACGACTACCTGGGGAGGCTTCTGCGAACCATCCTGAAAGCAATTTGACTCATATTCATGGTGAAAAAACGGCCACCCCAGCCAGCATGGAATTTGGCGGCGGCGAAGACATGCAAAGAGCGAATTCCCTACTGGCACAACTGATGAGTGACGGCGAATCCCACGCCGAGGCTTCGCCAGAACAATTGCTGGCAAAATTGATTGATGAAGATGAAGGCGCGCAGACAGCGGCCCCGTCGCTTGAATTTGAGTCAGGATCTGATTCTCCAAGTTCCGCGCCGCTGGTGCCGACCCAAGCGACAAATCCGCAGGGTGCAGCTTATAAACCTAATCATGACTCTGTGGCGAACGCGGCCACTAATCCTGGCTATATTCCCACTCCCCAAGGACAGACGCCGACCCCGAGTTTTGAGTCGGGCTCTGCCAGTGTATCGCCGGCCGCCCCTGCCAACGCCTCTGCCGCAAAATCCAATGTGATCTCTATCCATCGAACACAAGACGAGGGCCCGGCGGGCTCGACGAACGATGGCAGCCATCCCGTACTAGAAGTCGAAAATTCAAAAGTCAAAATTATCAGTTCTAAACACGATTCTATTTTGTTGAAGGGCTCTGTCGATGCATTGGATCGTACGGTTGATATCATTCTAGATGATAAGCCCACCGAAAAAATCGAAAGCACGGCGAAGGTGGCCTGCTTGGTGCTGACCGCAGGACACTTCCAGGGATATCTCATTGCGGCCCTAGGTAAAAATCGCCACATTGATCCGCAGCTGATTCATCAGATGAAAGAACACCTGGTTGCGTACCTGGTCACTAGCGGTGAACCCGTCAACGGCAATGAAATTGAAACTCTGGATATAGAGATCACATCGGTCCCTTTTCAAGCTTGGGCGCAAGATCAGGCTGACTTCTTACTGAAGGCTGTGCACTACCAACATGAAGTGGCCTTGGCCTTCTTTCCAACCAATGATATTCAATTGCATTTAGAGGACTCTATCGAGGACCACATGCTGAAAATCAGTATTGACGAGGTCAGCGAAGACGCTCTCTTGGACTTTGACGTATTTATCTATCTGCCGGCCAACGGCAAATACATTCTCTACAACAAAGAAGGTCACACCATGTTTGGTGACCAAAAGGGACACCTAAAAAATAGCGGCGTCACCCATGTTCACCTACGAAGGACTGCGCAGCAGATGATGAAAAAATATAAGGCCCGAAGTTTTCTGAATTCTAAAATCAGAGAATTTGAAGGGAAGAGCCTGCCGCTGAAAAAAACTAAAATCTAAGTGGTTTTTTTCTTTTCCCACTCATAGGCAGTTCGACAAATCAATTCCAACGAATCAAATTGAGGCTGCCAGCGAAGCTCGCCCTTCAAGCGCCCTGGATCAGAAACCAAGAGTTCTGGATCACCGGGTCTTCTGGGTGATTCAACAGCGCTCACCTTTCGACCGCTCACTTGGCTGACCATATTGATCACTTCGCGCACCGAAGAACCCTTGCCATAGCCACAATTGAAGATACCGCCCTGATGACCTTTTTCCAAAGCCGAGAGCGCCACCACATGAGCCTGCGAAAGATCCTGCACGTGAATGTAATCACGCACGCAAGTTTTATCCGGCGTGGACCAATCAGTGCCGAAGATATGCATACTTGGGCGTTTTCCCACGGCCACCTCGCTGGCGACCTTAATCAAGTGCGTAGCACCCTTGGTGCGCTGTCCGTTGTCCCCATCCACAGAGGCTCCGGCGACGTTGAAATAGCGAAGTGCAATGAATCTAAAATCTTTATTGGCCCTAGAATAGTCCTCTAAAATTTGTTCGACCATGTGCTTGGAGGCACCATACGGATTGATGGGAACCGCCGGATCAGTTTCTTTCGAAGGACGTCCTAAACCATCGCCGTAAACAGCCGCCGTCGATGAGAATACAAAGCGGTGCACACCCACTTTGTGACAAGCTTGGATCAACTTCAAACTGCCGATGACATTGTTGTCGTAATAATCCAAAGGATGAGTCACGGACTCTGGCACCACGAGTTTAGCGGCAAAGTGAACGACGCCTTCGATTTTTTTCTGTTGCAGAATTTTTTCGATGGCGTCCTGATGGCGGATGTCCTCTTGAACAAAGTCTATTCCCTGGTTGGATTTGATTTGCAGTGACTGACGAAAGCCGGTGGAAAGATTGTCCACCACTGTGACCTCATGCTGAGCTTTCAAAAGTTCAGTGACACAATGACTTCCGATATATCCGGCGCCGCCGGTGACTAATAACCGCATGTAAGAATTATTGAGATATTTGACGTCGAAGTCAAATACGGCGCTTTAATCGCCGCCCTTGACCTGATTAAAAACGCCCACGAATTGAGTGCGTGCTGCGGCCATAACGGCGCCGTCCTCAGAGTTGCCTTTCAATTTGGCAGAATTCAGATAGGCCTGAACCGTCGGATTGATGACCGGCTGAATATTCAGCTTCGTCTGCAAATAGGTTCTTGTATCGCTGGCATGTTGCAAATAGTCCTGATACTTCTGCAACTGTTTGAGGTTCAACTTGCCAAGATCCAGCGTCCAATCCTTCATCGAATAGTCCACCACCTTCATCACTCTTTTGCCAAGCCAACGTGGAAGAATTTCGCCAATCCCGATGCCTCCGGAAAGAAAGAAACTCGGCGGAGGCAGCACGGCATTGAGGAACACACCAATGGCCGCGTTGTGCCTGGCCTGTAACAATTTAAGCGCGACATCTCTGTTGACCAAAATGATGGCCTCCCAAGACTTCACCTGTGAATCCGGAATTTTGCCAGAGTTGATGTCTTTTTCTTTCATCAACGTGGCCGTGATCAAGGAATAAAATGACACTGGCTGAAGCTCCGTTTTGTCTTTGGCATTCAACGCTGTGATATTTTCTTTCAGCTTACGATTGGTGAAATGAAGAGTGGCGGCCAAGGCATCGAAACAAGCCTGATTGTTGGTTTGACTGTTCTCGTAGAAAGTGGGCGACTGCTCAATCACCTTCATTGCAAAAGGACTCGAATCTGGTAGAGACGAATTGAACTCTGTCAGCGTCATGAAAAACTCGTCCATGGCGTCGTGAAGCAGCAGGTCCATCTTTCCTTCGGCCTTGTCCTCGCCGGTACCGGTGAAGGTCTGAAATTCAAAAGCATCGAAATAAGTCACGGCATCAGCCAACTTGTCCCCGCCGGCATGATCTGCACGCAGAGATTTTTTGGCCTCTTCGCGAATAGCCTTGGATCCGCCCTGGCGTTGAGCATCGTAAATCTCTGATGTTAGGCCAACGACAGTCTCTGTTTTAACTGCAACTCCGGCGGTCAAAGCTTTGATGTCATGCGAGGTCTCCACCACGTCGGTGGTGGAGGTCTTCAGATCCTTCGAGGTGCTCAATAGTTCCTTCGTGGTTCCTGCCATCTCGGTGGTCTTATCATTCATATTATCGAGCTTGTTCACTTTGTCACAAGCGGGAGTGAGCACAGCCACGCCCACCAGGATGAAGAGAAGTTGGGATTTTAGATTCACTTGTGCCATTGGTCCTCCAGAGGAATTTTCATTCTTAGAATGCAATTGCAACGGCGATGCCAGCCATCTCGATTTTGGAGGATTTAATAGCGAATATGTGTGGCTTTAGGAACCGGTGACGATTCTGGCTGACAGGCGATGAGGTCAAGCGCTTCCAGCGTATTTTGCAGGATATAGCGAACACAGTTCGGAACTCCCGTCCCCAAGTAAGTACCCGCGAGTAGAGCAGCAAAGCCCAGAGCTTCCGCCGGTTTTTCGAGCAGTCCTTGTGGCTGTCCTCCGCTTCCCAGGGGGCACCGCCCCGGCCCAGCGCCGGCAGCGGAAACTCACGCAGAATTTCTTGTGCGATATGACCTGCCACGACTCGGAAAAAATTCTGTAAATCGCATCGCTCATGTCCCCGAATCAAAAAATGCAGGTGGTTCCGGCAGACCGCGGTTTTGTAGACTCGAATGTGAAACCTGCGGCTGGCTTTACCAACGATCCGCAAGATCAGCGGGCTGTGCCCGCAACGGGGCAGAGGCGGTCTTGGTGATCCGAGTTTCGTCTCCGGTGGTTAAGGCTTGCCTCGGAATCCGCAGAAATCCTACGGAATTTAGAAAGATCCGTGTCCGGGGGATCGTCGGGCACCTTACCTTCTAGGTTTTCTCTCGGATTTTTTCTCTGGCTTTTTCTCTAAATGCTTTTCGGTTTTCTTCTCGACCCGCGCTGCGGGCTTCGCATGGGGCCTTAGGGCGGACTCTCTCGCACCCTTGAGTTCGGTGGAAGAGAGATGCTTCATGCCGGACCGATCCAGATGGCCATTTCTGGTCGCCACCTGAAAACCTTTTTCAACCCGCATGGGACTTTCGATCTTTCGACCGTTCAACTTCTCTCCCACTTCGACCACTCCTTCGTAAGTGGTGAATTTGGTGGCCCCAGCCCCCTCTTGCTCCACGGAAAATTCGGTGCCACGCACTCCGGCCACGGCGGTTTCGGTCAACAGGCGAAACGTCGACTCTTGGTCGTCATATTTTCTCATGATTTTCACTGCGGCAGAGCCTTCTAGGCGAATGGTTGTGGCTCCAGATTTAGATTCGTCACTGGAATACTCTTGCAAATTCAATGTCGAACTTTCGCCAACGAAGAAAACATTCCGATCTTTCATCAGTACTTTGGCGCTGGCACCGGCTGCGGTGACCACGCTCTCGCCGATGGAAAGCTTCATGCCAACCCTGGCGCCCACATCTGTTCCGTCGACATGTTTTACCGAGACTTCGCCGCTCATCTCATTGATGATTCCGATGACAAGATCTTGAGCCATAGTCAAAGAGGCCGCCTGCAGACCCAGTATAAGAATTAGAAATTTCATAAGCCCCCTTAGCTAGCGGTTTTTAGAAAAAATTGACATCCAACCAAGGTATGTCAAAATCTGTCCATCGATATCCCAAATAAAAAGAAAGTTCTGTGGCTGAATAACTCACACTCACTCCGGGAAACGGAGCCGAGACACTGTCCAAACTAACGCGTGCAGAGGCACAAAATTTTTCACCGTTATACCCCAGCGCTAACTTTCCATGAGTCTGCGCACCGTTGAAACCCGAATTGCTGGCAGTAATATTACCGCTATAATTGTAGTTCTCGTAGGAAGGGCCAATGTTCACCATGGCTTGAGCCGCTAAAAACCATCGCTGAAGCAAAACCCAGTTATAGCCATAGCCAAACCCTTGCGAGTAAGTAAGGATATTGCCTCCATAGACATTCTGAAAACCATTGTACTGACCTGTGAGACCAGCGGGCACGAATGTGGCATTGTTGGAAAAATTAAAATAGTCGATGGAGGCATTGACCAACCAAGATCCACCACTGCTCAGTTGTCTTTCATATTGATCAAATGCTGCCGAACTGGAAAACTGCTCTGACGAAAATTTGTAGGTCACTACCACACCATAATGTTGCGACTGCATATTTGGATAGAGCAACCGGGGACTATTGGAATTGTAACCGGCGACAGCGTCGCCTGTATTGTACAAATAATAACCCTGATAATTCTGAATAAAACTTTCGATATTTATTTTTCTTAAGTACAAACGAAATTGATAATCACTAGAGTTCGTGCTGCCGAACTGATTCGCGGTGGTCGGATCTTGTACGCCCACCCATCCGACACTGGCGCCAAAGGGTCCGTAACCCATGCCCAAAAAGGTTTTCGTCGGGACGTTGGGTTGAAATTTAAGAATGGGCGCGCCACCGACACTGGGTTGGAAGCTGGTGCTCAGTTGTGGTTCATCCCCGCCGAACTGAACCTCTAGGCCCTTGACCGCTTCAATTTGCGCCCAGGCGGGCCTAGAGAATAGGATCCCAAAGAATAGAAAATATATTCGCCACTTCTGCATCTGAAGTTTTTAATGCTGGCAGTTCAGTTTATGATTGTCAAAGGGGCTGCTCTTATTTAAAGAAATGACCCATGTCCAGCCCCTCTGCTTACCAAATGATCGGCGCCGAACCCCAGCTTAAGAAAATAGTGCAACGCTTTTATCAACTGATGCAAGAGTCGCCCGAGGCCAAAGGAATTCTTTCTTTGCATAAGAATTTGCCGCAAGCGGAAGAGAAACTTTTTGAGTTTTTGTCCGGTTGGCTGGGCGGACCTAACTTGTACATCGAAAAATATGGCCACCCCAAATTGCGCGCGCGCCACCTGCCCTTTCCTATCGGCAAGCCCGAGCGCGATCAATGGATGCTGTGCATGGTCCAGGCCTTCGAGGATGCCGGCGTCTCAGAGCCCATTAGATCAGAAGTGCTGCACTCTCTCTTGAACTTGGCCGACCACATGAGAAACTGAACTCTATGTATTTATCCATTCTTTTGTCTGTTTCTCTGGCAGCTATGCCCAAATATCATTTGGATCATCGAATTCAACTTTCCGGGAACGAAGGGTGGGATTACCTCACCATGGATTCAAAATCCGATCGGCTTTTTGTTACTCGCGGAAATCATGTCGATGTCTTCAACGTCAAAACCGAAACTCTGGTGGGCAGTATCAAGCAGTTCATCGATGGAGCGCATGGCGTGGCCTTGGCTCCGCAACTGGGCAAAGGATATATCTCTAGTGGAAAAAATTCTTCGGTGGTCGTTTTTGATTATCATACGCTAAAAATTTTGAAGACCATTCCTGCCGGAAAAAAAGCCGATGCCATTGTTTTTGACCCACTGACCTCCAGAGTTTTTTGTTTCAACGGTGAAAAAACGATCACCGTGATTGATGCGATCAAAGATGAAAGCATTAAGACCATTGCCTTGGATAGCAAACCGGAATTTGCTGCTGCCGACGAAAAGGGAAATATTTACTTCAACGGTGAAGACACGAACACTCTACTTAAACTTCGCACTCAAGAAATGGTGATTCAACATAGTTGGCCCTTAGCGGGATGCCAATCGCCGTCGGGTTTGGCGGCTGATTTCGCCAACCACCTCATTTTTTCAGTTTGTGAAAATGAAGTGATGGTAGTGACAGATTCAGAGACCGGGCGCCAAATTCAAAAATTGCCGATCGGCCAAGGCGCCGATTTCGCTGCCTTTGATGCGGGCTTTTCCTTTTCTTCCAATGGCCAAGGCAACCTCACAGTGGTGCAAGAAAAGGATCCGCAAACTTTTGAAGTGATTCAAACCGTGAACACTCTCAAGAGCGCTAGAACCATGGCGATTGATCCGAAGACCCACACAATCTATTTGGTTGCGGCTAAGTTCGAAACTGCCGCCATCACCGCTAGCGGTGTGCGTCCCAAAATAATTCCTGAAACCGTGGAAATTTTGGTCCTTAAGAAATAGCTGAAAAATCTTCCTGCACGATACTGAAATGGCACCACGCTTTGAGACCACTTTGACGTTGGCTGCGGCGCTGAACGCATCTGACCGTGCTCTAGAGTTGGTACGGCCCTTGCTATTAGCCAGCGATGTAACACAAACACTCTTTGAAGGAGAATGAACCATGAAAAAATTAGCTGGCCTTTTGATTCTGTTGTCCATGTATGCACTTCCCTCTCACGCTCTGGTACGTATGATCTCTGATTGCAAAACATCCGATCAACAGTACCGAGTCACCATCGTGGACAATCAAGGTATCGGCTTTCCTAGGACCTCACACTATGGAGCAATGATTTCTGATGTAAATGGCAACGAAGTTGGTTCCTACGCCTTGGCTTCTAACGAAGGCCAACCCAAATCAGCCAGTTTCGGTCGCGACATGTTCTACGACATCCAAACCCAAGGACAAGAGTTCAGCCTGTCCTTCCCGTCCACTAACTACCGCCACACTTCTTTGCTGGCACATTTGCCCAATGGACAAGTTCTGTCCGACGAAAATATGAGTTGCGCAAACTATTAACTCTGAATTTTCCCGAGCGAAAAAATAAAAAGGGTGAGCTTTCGAGCCCACCCTTTTTTCATTTAAGTGTTCTTAGAACGATTAACGGTACTGACAATATCCTTGAGGGATATAGCATTCGTCTTCATAATCCGGTCCACCGCAGTCATACAGAGCATCGTAAGCTGCTTCTTCTTTGGTCGGAGCGAAAGCCGAGAACGCCTGATTGGCAGAGTCGAAAGCCGTACATTGCCAGTAGCCGCCTGGAACATTCGGATACCAAGTCCAACCTGGCCAGTAGTAACCTTCATGCCACCAATATGGATAGTGATCGTAGTTCCATCCCCAACCATAATGCCAACCCGGACGAGGTCCACCATCGTGGCAACCTGGGTGCGGATAATATCCATGGCCTGGGCCGGGATGTGGGCCGCCTGGGCCAGGATGACCGGGGTGCGGACCGGGATGCGGACCAGGATGTGGTCCCGGTTGTGGACCGGGATGCGGACCTGGTTGCGGACCAGGATGTGGTCCCGGCTGTGGACCAGGGTGCGGACCTGGCTGAGGGCCAGGATGTGGTCCCGGTTGTGGTGTTGGATGTGGACTTGGTTGCGGATGAGGTTGTGGAGTTGGGTGAGGCTGAGGACTTGGATGTGAACCTCCACCACCACCTGGGTGACCGCCTCCGCCGCCGGGATGACCGCCGCCACCACCTGGGTGACCGCCTTCAACTTCTTTTTGTTCTGCAGAGTCCGTCGACTGCGGCAGAGCTTGTTCCACTGATTTCGTGAACTGGTTATTCACGGGTGTTTGAACTTGGGCTCGTGATTGGACTCCAATCAACAAAGCCAACACCGATACGAGTACCGATATTTTCATGTTTTTCTCCTTTGCGAACTTCAGACTCTGTCGTGCCGTCTGAAGTGTGGTTTGTTCCTACACTTTATGAATTATCACTTCTCACTTGAGTAACAACCGTTTTTTCAAATCCTAAAAAAACCCGGGCTAATTTCTACGAACAAATTTCTAAATGATGCGGATAAAGCCGATTTTCAGGCGCGTTTTTATCCCGATTTGTTAACTATAAGTTCCCTAACTAACGCTGACAATTTAACTATTCAAAAACCATGAAGAATATACGAAAGGTCTGGTCTAGTTTTTGTGAATTTATGCGTCGCGTCCACGAGGCGGAGGGGTCTTTTACTGTCGTTCTCAATTGGTTTTTATCTTCGCTCAACTTGATCTTCCGTAATTTTACCTTAGGATGATTCCACCAAACAAAAACAAGGAGAGTTTATGACTTCATTTTTCGCCAAATCCATCGTCGTCCTCTTATTTTCATCTTTGTCTCTAGCTGGCACAGCTAACGAAGGCTTCCAACTGATCCACGCCAACGAGCTGCAACAGTCGATCACCACAGATGCTCAGTCGGTTCATATCTATGATGCCAACAACGAGAAAACCAGAAAAACCGAAGGCCTTATTCCCGGAGCAGTGGCTTTGACTAGTTCTTCTCAGTATGATGTGCAAACCACTCTGCCCGCTGACAAAGCCGCAAAATTAGTTTTTTATTGCGCGAACACTGAGTGCATGGCCTCGCACACGGCTGCGAAACGAGCCGTGACTGCGGGTTATAAAAACGTCGCCGTCATGGCTGATGGAATTCAAGGCTGGAAAAAAGCGGGCTTGAAGACAAAATCGCTGTAGATTTTTGACTGCGCGGGTTCTTTCGGTATCCTGGAATACTGTTAACGGTATTCCGGGGTACTTGTAGTTTAGGGTCTTACATCCCAATGACCATCGTAGAAATGCCAGCCGTGTCCGTAACGACCCCAACGTTGACCGACCCAGATATAACCAGGGCGCTCGTTGCTCCAGTGACCAGGGATCCAAACGTGATGCATGCCTTGCCAGCCCCAGAATCCTGGCAACCAAACAAATCCCACTCTTGGCGGAGGAACCGCTTCCACAATCACAGGTGGTGGTGCTGTCGTGATTTCATGATCCGGAGGCAAAGGCGCCGCAGCCGGAGGTTCTGGCACTCGCACTCCTGCGGTTTTAACTTTGTAAACTCCTATGGATGTGCACTGAGTTTTGGCCGCATCAATGGTGTTGCAAGCGGGACTGTTGCAATTGATTCCTAGCACCTGATTGCCATTGTTTTTATTGATGTCGATGCTTTCTTTCTTCCAAGCGGCACAAGCCTTGGTCCATGAATCTCTGGCGGCATCGGCGGAAAGTTGCGCTTCTCCGGCCACTTGACCAGAGACATCGATGACTTCGAACTTATTAGTATCGGCCGCTGGTGCGGGATCGGCAGCGATCGCTATCTGGCCCACAAGTAGAACGATCAGGGAAGCTAAAGCTTTCATTGGAGTTCCTTTCCGTCTTGGAAATAAAATCCTAGCAATAGCTTCCCAGCTTTGTCCACATCAACCCAGTGTCGGAATTTGCAAGGCTGCTCTTAGTCCAGCGTCGATGCCCAGACGTTTTTGAATGTCTGACTCCATTTGAATCGTGTTGATTTCGCCATCTTTGAGAGCTTGTGTTTCAAGGTCCGGAGTCAGGCCGCGTCCTTGATAAGAATTCCCCTTGCCCGTTTCGAAATGCATCACTGAATATTTGATGGCAAAACCGTTTGACAGAGACTCAATCACTTGGCCGTTCCACTTTCCGTGAGTGGTCGAACCCACGAGCGCCGCCGAACGAAAGTCCTTTAATGCCCCGGACATCAATTCGGCGCCTGAAGAAGTTTGCGGACTCACCAACACGACGATCTTCACATCTGGCCTCCATGGTGATTGGTGGGCTTTAAATTCTTTCACACTGCCATCACCGTATCTGGCATTGACGATCGTAGTACCACTGGAAAGAAATTGTTCGATGCTTTTGACGGCCTCTTCAAAGTCACCGCCATCGTTGGAGCGCAGATCCAACACCAGGCGTTTAATCTTTGCATCACTCAGATGCGCCAACTGACCAGCCAACTGACTGGCAGTCCCCTGTGAAAACTGATCGATTGTTATGAGTGCCGAAGCCGCGTCCACCATTTGCAATTCTACACCTGGAACTTCAACAGCAGCGCGTGCGATATTGAAGTTCATCACACGATCTTCACGCAGCACCTTGAGGTTCACATTTCCGCCCGCAGGTCCGCGAATAAGCTCGGCGATGGCGGGAAGTTTTTTCCCTTTGCACTTTTGTCCATTGACTGAAAGGATAATGTCATCCACCTGCAAGCCGGCCAGCTGGCCCGACGACTTGGGCATGAGTTTTAGAATTTTTAGAACTCCCAAATCCGGATCCATTTTCAGCGTAGCACCGATGCCCGTGAGTTTACGCGTCATCAAGATGTTAAAGTCCTCCAACATTCGCGGCGACAACAACAAGTTCCATTTATCATTGCCCGAATTGAGTGCCGCCAAAACTCCGGCTGTAGCGGCCCGATATAGCTCTTCATCCGTGAGCTCGCGGTCGATGAATTCTTTTTTTATCTTACTGAGCACAAGTTTGAAGTTTTTTTCAGGGTCCTTGAATTTCTCTTTAGGCTGTTCTTTCCAATCCGCGATGTCGCCTTCAAAAGTGGCAGCCGTTACGGAGAGACTTGTCAGCAGAAATAGCAATACTAAAATTCGTTGCATAAATTTCCTTTCAAAATAAATTGGGATGATTAAAGTCCGTTTGACTAGAGTCCACCAAAGCCCTGTTGTCGACGTTGGGACTTTGACTGATCTCTGGCCCTTGAACGGAATGGAAAACTAAAATGAAGGTGGCCATCGCGGCGGTGGCAAGACTAAGGCCGATGCTCCACCAAACTTTTCTGCGGCTGGTGTGCGGAGCCAACCGCTGCCAAACTGCGGACGGCGCCTTCTCTGCGAAGAGCTCTGCGCCTTCGAGAGAGCGCTTTAGATCTAAGTATTCGAGTAAAATCTCTGGGTCCGTCAGAATTTCGCGCTCCACTTGAAGGCGCTGTTCTTCGGACAGCGAACCAAAATGGAACTCTACCAGTTTATCCGCTGATTTCATTTTTTAAGCTCTCCTTCAAAAATTCGACCATTCGATGGAAGCGGGATTTCACCGTGCCGAGCGGAATTCCCAGCTGCTGGGCGATTTGCTGATGATCAAGACCCTCACGCCGCAGGCGCCAGACATCCTTAAACTCCGTCGACATTTTTTCTTGCACTTCAATGAATTTCGCCGACAGCTGCTGATGCTCCAGGCGGTCTAGAACCGAAGGTTCACCAGAGGCTCTATCGACATAGGCTTCACTTTTTCGCGTTTGACGAAAATGATTGAGACTTTTATTTTTTGCCAAAGTGAATAACCAATTTTTCAAGCCATCGCTGGACTGAGCTTTGAATTCATTTTTCCATAGCTCCAAAAACACATCGTGCAGAATTTCTTCCGCGGTGGAGCGCTCTTGCGTGAAACGACTGATCAGACGAAAGATGGGGCCCGAATAGCGCCGATAGATGTCCGAGAAACCCTGTGCGGGATCCTCTCGCAGTCGTTGCACCAGTTGCTCATCCGTAATGTCAGCTATACCCATCGATCACATAAACACACGAGCCGGGAAAAGGTTCAAAAATAAAAACCACCCGCTCGCTTTTTGTTCAGATCTGCGTTATAAGGCAACGGTGGCCACGCTCAAATAGCCCTTACTGAACGCACCCTAAGTTTCTTGCGCCTCAGAGTGATCATCCACTGTCGCCGTCCCGACAATCTTTTTCAGCCAGATTCTTTCGACGATGGGATACGAAGCGACAATGGGAAGAGCCGCGATCGCGCCTTCTATGCCAGCCAAAAGACCGGCTGCAATCAGGGTCAACAACACGACAAAGCTAGAGACCCGCAACCTGTTCCCGTAAACGGCCGGGACGATCAAGTAATTTTCGATGAAGTGATAAATGAGATACAGAATCACCACTGTGAATGCGGTCGTCGTAGAAACCGACAGTGCGAATAGAACTGCCGGTACCACCGCTAGAAAAAATCCCAACACTGGTAATACATCAAACAGTCCCGCCAGGGTCGCCAATAGCAAACTGCTCGGAACATGCAACAGGCTCAAAGTGATCAACACATAAAGAAATGAAATCGCAGAGGTGATCATCTGACCCGTTACGTAAGAAAAAATGATCGGCGAGACTTCTCGCGCAGTGGCCCTGATTTTTTCCTGGTTGGAAGCCGAAAAGAAAGCCGTCAACCAGTCGATAACACTTTTGCCATCAATCAACAGATAGATAGAGAAAACAAAAATCAGCACTATTTCGGCGAATCCGGTCAACGCGATATTTCCCGCGCTGAAAATGGGTGCGATATCTGCGGACACAGGGACGGCCATCTGTCGATTGATACTACGTTCAATGATAGAGCGCAGGGGGCTTGACTCCTCTAAGAAAGATAGAATTTGTTCTTTCAATTTTGGTAAATTGCCTAGAAAGTTTGAAAATTCTTTAAATAATGCCGGAATAATCGTCTCACCGATCAGGATCGCAAACAGCACCAGAAGCAAAGTGATCATTCCTATGCACCACTTTTTTCTTAGACCTTTGTTTTCAAACCAGATCACTACGGGATGTAACGACACCGCGATGATGCTGGCCAAGTAGAGAATGATCAATAATGGGGAAAGCACTCGCAGCCCGGCCACCACCAGCAGCACCAACAAAATTTTCGCAATGGTGGAAAATGGCAAAGTCATTTCGTTTGGCATGTTTCCCTGTCCTCCAAAAAGATAAAGCCCCGCTGAAACAGCAGGGCTCTCTTGTTATTATTTGTTAGTCAACTATTAATAGCGAACACTGGATTCGTGTTCTTTTTTCCCAATTTTGAAAACATTGCCAGAAGCTTCCGAGGAAGAGGCTATGTCCTGAGCACCCGTTCTTTTCAAAATATCTTTTGCCGATCTCACCAGATCGGCGCTGTCACAGTGAACTGACAACAGGGATCCGCCATCTTTCACAGCACCTTCGTAGCGTTTGGCTTCATATTCCGGAATTCCAAAACCAATGATGGCGCCAGAAATTCCACCGACGGCTCCGCCGATTCCTGCGCCGGCCATGGCGGCCATGATCGGTCCCGCAGCGACAAAGGCTCCGATACCGGGAATGGCCAAAGCTCCCACTCCGACAAGCCAGCCCAAAGCTCCGCCCAATACGACACCGG
>JABDFK010000005.1:83317-84115 GCA_013286585.1 Deltaproteobacteria bacterium | reverse complement strand
GATCTCTTTTTCTTCCAAGGCTTGAATTTCTTGGCGGTCTTTGGCCTCGGTCAAAATATCTGCAGCTTCGGTTTCGGCGGCATGTTGATTCCACGCGCGATAAACCCGGTAGGAAAACCAGCCTAGTAAACATCCAAAAATAGCGGCGCCAGCGAATATCAGAATCAAAGTCATGTGAGTGACCATAGCACAGATCGGTCGGGGTTCCTACAATGACTCAGCGAGCGAAGTTTGACCTCAGGTGTAATAATGGTTCATAAAATAAGCATGATTGAGGTTCCAAAAAACAAAAGTCGAAATTTTCTGACTGGTCTGATGGGTTTTTTTCTTGGTTTCATGGTGTGTTTGATTTGGCAGAGCTGCCTTCCCACAGTTCTGCCACGTTTTGGTTTTCACTGGTTTTCGCAAAGTACTCCGCAGATGTCGGTCCAAGAGCCCAATGTGGACCCGTTCCAGCAAATTGAAAAGTTGCGCCAGCAGATGTTAGACATGGATTCTGATGTGGAGGCGGGTGTGCCTCCGGCCAACGGAACGGGCGCTGTTCAGCGCCGTGAAGACGAACACTTCGTGTATTTAGATATTTCTATTAAGGGCCTTGATCGCCAGAGTTTGGGTGTAGAAGTCACCGACGGCCGAGTGAATCTCAAGGGGCAGGTGCACGTCAAAAATGAGGCCAATGGCGGTAGCACAGAAATGATCGAAAGTTTTAATCAGAGTTTTCCGGCGCCAGAAAATACCGATACCAAGAAAGTGGAGATTGAAAACTCCGCTGAAATGCTGACCCTAAAATTTCCAAAG
>JABDFK010000005.1:56252-83307 GCA_013286585.1 Deltaproteobacteria bacterium | reverse complement strand
TTTCTAACTAAAAAAGGCTTTGATCGAATCGACGACGTGATTCACTTCGGCGTCTGTCATTGTCGGAAACAGCGGAAGTCGAAGTAAGCCATCGGTGTAGCGATCCGACTGCGGTAATTCCCGACCGTCGTGTTTGGGGCCGTAATACGGACTCTTGTGCAAAGAGATATAGTGAAAAGTTGCCCCAATCTGTCGGTCTTTCAAGAATTGATTCAAACGCGTTCGCTCGGACAGATTCTTGCAGACCAAATAATAGCAGTGAGCATTGTGTTCAGTGTTGGGCAAAAGTTTTGGCAGCTCTACCTTGTCAGCCAGCGGAGCCAGCTTTTCGGCGTAGGTTTTCCAGATCTTGTGTCGGGCGCTCTGAAGTTCTGGCAAACGCTGAAGCTGGCCCCAAAGCACTCCGGCCAGTAGGTCTGAAGCCAAATACGAAGAGCCCATATCGACACAGTTGTATTTGTCGACCTCACCACGAAAAAAAGCGGCGCGGTTGGTGCCCTTTTCCCGCAGAATTTCGGCGCGCAGGGAAAATCTTTTGTCATTGACGATCAGCATGCCGCCTTCTCCGCAGGAAACATTTTTTGTCTGGTGAAATGACAGAGTGGACATGTGGCCCCAGGCAATGGTGGGTCGGCCCTGATGGGTGGATTCAATGGCTTGGGCCGCATCAGCGATGACGATAAAGTTTTTCTGTTCCGCCAATTTCATTAGCTCGTCCATTTCGCAGGCGAATCCAGCGTAATGAACCGGCACTACGGCGCGCGTGCGCGGCGTGATCAATTTTCGGATGCAGTCCATGCTGACATTGGGATGGTCCGGTCGGCTATCGGCAAAAACGATTTTAGCTCCACGAAGGGCAAAGGCATTGGCCGTGGAAACGAAGGTGTAAGAGGGCACGATGACTTCGTCACCGGGCTTCAAGTCCAACAACAATGCGGAAAGCTCCAGCGCGTCGGTGCAGGAGGTGGTGAACAGCGCTCTTTCGATCTTGTAGTGGTCTTCAAAAAAACGATGCACTTTTTTGGTCGAAGGGCCATCGCCTTGAAGGTGACCAGAGCGCAAGCTTTTCAGCAGTTCGTTTTCTTCCGTCAAGCCATAACTGGCTTTGACCAAGGGGATCCATTCCATGGACTGAGGCTAGCCGGGTCGGGGGTCTTTGTCATTGGATAGTTGTGATAACAGAGGATGAAACGTAATTACCGGTGACATTGCTATATACAGTGTAGCCCCCGCCGGTGGTGTTGACGATGTTGGCCACGGCGTCTCCGCAAGTGGCAAATACCTGGTAGCCGCCGGCGGTCGTCTGCACGGTTCCGCCAGAGACAATGCCGGTCAGTTGGCCAATGGTGACCGTGGTTGATCGCTGGGTCATGTCAGTGATATTACCACTCACATTACAGGCCGTCAGGGCGACCGCGGCTATTAGCAATAGGAAGAGTCTTTGAATGCATCTCATACACCATACTCATCGGTCGAAAGTCCTGAAAAATGAAGTTTTTTTTCACAGGGCCGGGTTCGTGTTTCAGAGTGGGACAATTTCAGTTTTATCCATGACTCATTTTGAGACAACTGGCAGCATAGATTTTACGAGGTTTATAGATGGCACTTATTCATTTGGTCTTGATTGCTTCGTCATTGAGTTTTGGCCTTTCGCCAAGACCGTCGGTGGACCAGCTATCAGTGGAGCAAGCGGTTTCCGAGGGCTTGGGTCGATCTCCTAGAATTGATGTGGCTCACTCTATCAGCGAAGAATCTCAGTGGAAAAAGACAGAAACACTCAGTGGATTTTTGCCGACTCTACAATTGCTTGGCACGGATATCACGAGCCAAAACTATATGCTGACCCCGGTAACTATGCCCGGCGTGGGAGCTTTGTCCTTTCCCAATATCGTACCCACCTACAACTTTACACTCTCGGCACAGTGGTCGATTTTTGATGGTTTTGCTAGCACCAATAATTACCTAGCGGCCCGTGCCGACATGCGGGCGGCGGAAAACAACTTCAATTGGGTGCGATTCAAGACAGAAAAAGACATCACCGTACAATTTTACCGCGCGCTGGGAGCGCAAATGCTCAAAGATGTGGCCGAGCAAAATTTGAAAACGATCGAAGATCATCTTCGCGATGTGCATTTGTTCAAAAAGGCGGGGGTCTCTACCAATTACGATGTGCTGAGAGTGGAAGTTCAGACCAGCGAGGCCAGGTCGGAAGTCCTCAATGCACAGGACAATGCCGACATCGCCAAACAAAAATTGGCCGAGCTTTTGGGTGAAGAGTCCGAGACCCGAAGTCTTGTCGGCGAACTTCCGGTATTGAAGCCTGAAAAAATTCAGAGTTCGGCCTTAAATTCGTTTTCTCAGCGCGGTGATCTGCAGGCTCTTCAGCAAAAGTCGGAAGGACTTGATTATGCGTCCTCAGCGGCCAATAGGTACTGGGTTCCGAAAATCAGTCTTTTTGGCAACTACATTTATTACAACAACATTTCGACCGTTTTTCCAGATTCGGCTTCGTTCCGCGACGCCTATCAGGTTGGAGTCACTTTGACCTGGAACCTCTTCGACGGAATGGCCTCCATCGCTCGTGGTCAAGAGAGCGCCGAACGAAAATATCAGGCCGAGAAAACCTTGCGGATCGCCAAGCTTGGTGCCGTGAATGATTTCGAAATGTGGAAGCGCAAATATTTGTATTATTGTTCCATTTATAAATTTCGTATCAGCGACGTGGAAAAATCAGCAGAGAGCGTGCGCCTAGCAAAAGAGGGACACCGAGTGGGGGCACGCACCAATACGGACATTTTGGATGCTGAAAGTGAATTGTTCCGGTCCCGCGCGGGAGCCGTGAACGCGCAGATCGGTGCCATCGAAGCACTGATCAACCTGGAGTTAACCACTGGTCAACGTTTGTTTTAACAACTGAGTCAAAAGGGGCACGCTATGGATCCTAAAAAAAGAAAAATTTTATCCGGCATAGGTAGCATCGCAGTTTTGATCGCCAGCTATTTTTTTTATCAGTCCTACATGTATATCGAAACCGACAATGCCCAGATCGACGCGCACGTGGTGATGTTGGCCGCCAAGGTGCCAGGCTATGTCAGCGCCGTGAAGGTGGATGAAGGACAAAAGGTCAAAAAAGACGATGTTCTGGTAGAGATCGACTCTCGCGATTACGTCAACACTCTGACGCAGATGACGAGCGAAAAAACTTCCATGGAAGCTCGCATGGGCGACGCGCAGAAGAATTTTGACCGCCTGTCGCAGCTGTTTCACAAGAACGCGGTCTCGCAAGCACAATTCGATACGGCCAGCTCTGGATATTCGGATCTTAAAGCCAAGTATGATTCAGTGTCGGCGCAGGTGGCCCAAGCAGAACTCAATCTAGAGAACACAAAAATTCGCGCTCCCTCGGATGGCTTCATCGCCAAGCGCAGTGTCGAGGCCGGCCAGCTGGCTTCATCAGGTGTGCCCTTGCTTGGCTTTGTCAGCTCTGAGTCCCGTTGGGTGGTGGCGAACTTTAAGGAAACGCAGATCGAACAAATAAAAATTGGCGCCAAGGCTGACGTCAGCGTCGATGCCATCTCTAGAAGAGAGTTCGTTGGTCACGTCGAAAGTGTCAGCTCCGCCACAGGAGCATCGTTCACCTTGCTCCCGCCGGACAATGCCACAGGGAATTTCACCAAAGTCGTCCAGCGGGTTCCTGCCAAAATCGTTCTCGATAATCTGAGTGCTGAAGACATCATGGATCTGCGTGCGGGACTATCAGTGGTCGTTAAGGTTCACAAACACTAGATGTCCACCAAATCCAAGCTCATCGTTTTTGTCGCGGTCCTGGCTTCCTTGTTGGAAATCATCGACACGTCCATCGTCAATGTGGCGCTCCCGACGATGATGGGAAACCTGGGTTGCACCTTGGAAGACATCAGTGTGATCATCACAGGCTATGCGATCGCTAACGCCATTGTCCTTCCGGTGTCGGCATGGGTGGGCGAACGCTTGGGGCGTCGCCGTTATTATCTGGGATGTATTGTTGCATTCACGGTCGCTTCGGTGGCCTGTGGTTTGGCACCCAATTTATTTTTTCTAGTCATCTTTCGAATCATTCAAGGCCTGATGGGCGGTGCCTTGCTGCCGACTTCACAGAGCCTGATCTATGAACAGTTTCCCAAAGAAAAAGCCGGAATCGCCGGAGCTGTTTTCGGTATGAGCGTGATGATCGGTCCGGCTCTGGGCCCAGTGATGGGTGGATATCTCACGGACAATTTCGGCTGGCGATCCATTTTCAATATCAACTTACCTCTGGGAATCTTGGCCTTTTTTGTTGGCTTGACCGCGATATATGACCGCCAAAAAACAGACAAAGAGATCGCGGCTGACAAAGCTCACGGTCCGCGAAGCTTTGACGGAGTGGGTTTGGCCTTGCTGTGTCTAGGAATCGGCTGTCTGCAATTTGTGCTAGAGCGTGGCCAATCGGACGATTGGTTTCAGTCCAAAATCATTTTGGTCAACGCCCTGATTTCAGCGACCTGCATTCCCGCTTTTATTTGGTGGGAGCTCAAAGTCAAAAATCCGATTTTGAACGTGCGCTTGTTCAAAGAAAAAATCGTTATTTACGGTGTGATGTTGATGAGCAGCCTGGGATTTTTTCTCTACGGTCTGGTGTTTTTATTGCCGGTGTTTTTAGTGACCACCTATCACTACACAGCCACGCAAACGGGAATGCTGTTCATTCCTGGGTCCATTTTGACCGCCTTGTTAATGCCATTCATCGGCCGGTCAATGGCCGCAGGAGTCAGCTCCAAGGCGCTGATTTTCGTAGGATTGGTGGCCATTGAGGTGTGCATCGTTTTTTTCACGCGCTTGTCGCCGTTGTCGTCCGAGCGGGATATCTTATTTGGACTCTATGTTCGCGGTTTTGCCATGGCCTTTTTGTTCGTTCCCATTAACTCCTCTATTCTTAGCCAGTTTCATGGCATCGAAATGGGTCAGGTTTCGGGCTTGCTCAATCTGTTCCGCCAAATCGGTGGTTCCCTGGGAGTGGCGATCGGGGCCACGCTGATGTCGTCCTATAGCGCTCAGAATTACATCGATATGGCGGCGAAAGTTTCATTGCTGAACCGGAACACTCAGACTGTTTATTATTCGGCGGCTCAGGGTTTGGCGGCGAAGGCCAGCGACAATTTGGGCATGGGTACGGGCGCTGAAGCAGCAGCAAAAACTTTGAGCTACCGCCTAGAGGCTCAGGTTTTTATGATGAGCTTCAACCAAATCCTGTGGACCATCGGGATTATTTTTTCACTGGCGTTCATTCCTTGGTATTTGATCCGTTTGAAAAAAGGACCTACCGCCGCCGTGGATGCGCACTAGTTGGGAGTCGTTATGAGTTCTGAAAATATGCAGGCCGTGGTCGTCTGGACCATCTTGCTGTCGTTCCTAGTTTTTCGATTTCTTCGTTTCCGCCGAGTGAAAGTGCAAATCCCGCGACTGATCAGCGAAGGTGCCACGGTCATCGACGTGCGCACCGAAAAGGAATATGCGGGCGGTGCCCGTCCGGGCAGCCTCAACATTCCACTTTATTTGGTGGGACAAGAACTCGATGGAAGACTGAAGAGCTTGGATAAAAGTAAGCCTGTGGTGGTTTGCTGTGCCAGCGGTACCCGCAGCGCTATGGCGGCATCGACTTTGCGCAAGGCTGGATTCACGCAGGTGTTCAATGCGGGTCCTTGGCGAAATACGATCACTTAACAGAATTTTTTATGCAATTTTTTAACGGCCAGCTCCGCCTGGTCTTCTTTGACCAGAAAACAGAAGTTGTGTTTGCTGGCCCCAAGACAAATCATGCGCACGTTGATGTCGACGATGGATTCGAAAATATTTTTCGCCAGCCCTGGCGTGTGATTGATGTTATTTCCGATCACCGACACTAGAGCCAAACCCTCTTCCACATGAACTTCGGCGATTTCACCCAGCTCTCGGATGAGATTTTTATTCAGCAACGTGGAATCATCCAAAGTCATGGCCACACTGATTTCTGAGGTGGTGATCGCGTCGATGGACACTTTATTCTCACTGAAAACATTGAAAATTCGCAGCAGGAAACCGTGAGAGTGCAACATTTCGGCACTAGTCAGGGTCACCAAAACCTGCTTTTTGCGAATGGCAATGGCACGAACCAGGGGCTGATTTGTCACTTTCAAACGCACCCAAGTGCCCTGTTGGGCTGAATCAAAGCTTGAGCCCACAAACACCGGAATATTTTTTCTGAGCGCCGGAAGCAGTGTGGCCGGATGCAAAACTTTGGCGCCAAACGTAGCTAGCTCCGAGGCCTCGGTGAACGAGATCTCAGCGATCGGATGGGCCTCAGGTACAATTCGTGGATCCGTGGTGGCAATTCCCGGGACATCGGTCCAAATTTCTAAAACGTCAGCACCGATGCCTTCGGCAAAAATCGCCGCCGAATAATCGCTTCCGCCGCGGCCCAGAGTGGTGGTGTGGCCACTTTCAGTGCCGCCGATAAATCCCTGGGTGACACCGACTGATTTTCCGTTTTTAAAGTCCTGCAGCGACTGACACTGCTGAATGATTTTCTCTGTGAGTGGCTTGGCTTTGCCATATTGGTCATCGGTGATGACGAATTTTCGTGCATCCAACCATTCAATCTTAGGCCTCTTGGACTCTGTGGAGTAAGTCGTTTCCATGGCAGTGACAAAAAGTTCGCTAGAAAGTCGCTCGCCAAAACTCATCAGAGCGTCCATTGCTTTGTCGGAACAATCTTTCAGTAAATGTATGCCGTAGGCCAAAGATTTCATCTCTGTCAAAAGACTTTGAACCCGACTCAGAATTTTTTGATCACAGCCAAGAGCTTTAGCAATTTCAAGATGCTTGGATTCGATCTTGCGAATGATCTCTTCGGCTTTGTCCCAAGAGTCAGATTCTGCACATTTACCCAAAGCTATCAGTTGATTGGTGGTGCCAGAGGTCGCAGAAACCACCACCAAACTGGATTTTTGTTTCTTGGCCAACTGCGCACTTCGCAACATACAGGGTCCATCGCCCATAGAAGTTCCGCCAAATTTAGAAACGATGGACATCACGCATTCTCCAAACCCAAAAACTAACAGATTTAGTATAGAATTGGGAGACCAAACTGGAGTCCGACCCAGGGATGGAGGGGCTCCGGAAACAAGTGCACTTTCCAGGCCCTGCGAAGCACCACGTCAACAGGCTCTAAAGCAACGAAAACGTCGTCGAAACATTAATGGTGGTCGAAGCCGCGGTCAAAG
Source organism: Deltaproteobacteria bacterium (assembly GCA_013286585.1). Classification (GTDB taxonomy): domain Bacteria; phylum Bdellovibrionota; class Bdellovibrionia; order Bdellovibrionales; family Bdellovibrionaceae; genus CAIYID01. The sequence goes on along the minus strand of JABDFK010000005.1, from coordinate 76,030 downwards.
ACGCCGGATAAAAATTGATATATGGGCTGATGTAGACGTCTTTACTAATAGAATATCCCATAGCCATTTGTTCAGTCACAGTTTTGTTGTTTAGCACGGACGAATCTGTGCTGGATCTTGGATTCATATATTGAACGAACCAAGAGGTATTGAAGTTGAGCTTGTCCGTTGCCAGGTATTTCACAAAGGGAGTGAGACTGATGAAGTACTGTCCCGCGGTCTTGTCTGTTCGAATGTATCCACGGTTGTAGACCCAGTAGCTGAATCCAGTGTCCAACTCTACCGCAAATTTAGAATTCGGAATATTGTAGACGGCGTAGTTAACGTAGCCAGCGCCGCCAGTTTCCCCCACTGCCATGAAATCGGGATTGGTTGCATCGACCACGCTAAAATAATTGCGCACCTGCAGACCATTCCATTTTCCACTGATGTCGTAAGCGATGAAGGGATTGTTCACATCGTAACGAGTCACACCCTGCAGAGGTTGCAAGGCGGTAGCACCTGACCCTAATGAAATCGCGCTTTGCGGATTTAAACGAAAACGTCCGCTGATCGCACCACCAATGCGGGTGTCATAGGTACCGATCGAACCATCGGGATTGGGTTGTTTGGGATTGTTCAAATCACCGATTGGAGGTCCGCTGTAGGTCAGGCTGAACTTCACCGAATACTCAGATCGTGAACCTTCGTCCGCTTTCATCTTGGTGTCGGTGATGTCAGAGTCATCGGCAAATTTCTTCTGACGAAGAACTTCACGAAGTGGAGTTTTGTTGGAAGTGTCTTGCGAGTTTAAGCTCTCAGAGTTTTCTGCAAGAGCGAAAGATCCAGTCAACAACAGGACTAAAACAACATTCAATTGATTCACAGAAATCCCCTCGCCAGTGATTGAGTTATTTATAAGGGATTTTGCTCTCAATTGAAAGTCAGGGGGAAAATAGGTCCCCCTCATTTGAAATAGTTTCAGAGTCTACTGACAGTTAGCCATACCTTGGCCATTGACGAAATAGAAAGGGTAGTTGGCATAGACATAGGCATAAGCACATTGGCCCGGAGGCAAAGACAGCATGCCACCTGCGGAAATGGGGTAACCCGTGTTCAGCCAGCCTGTGGCTTGGGCCTGACAGGTCAAAACATAGTCACATGCTTCATTGCAAAACTGCACTGACACCTCATTGGGTGTGACGTGCACTATGCCCTGCATGGGGAACGCTAGTGACATTTGGCCCACCAGTGAAAACGCGGAAAAAAACAAAGCGCAAACCATCAGTCTTGTGATCATGTGAACTCCTTGGATAGGCCTTTCGTTTAGCGGAGATATTTCGCCATTTCAACGGCAAAATAGGTCAAAATCATATCGGCTCCGGCCCTTTTAATAGAGTACAGGCTTTCCACCATGGCTTTAGTGCCATCAAGCATACCGGCGGCCTCGGCAGCCTTGATCATGGCGTATTCGCCGCTGACGTTATAGGCCGCCACGGGTACCTTCACATGAGCTTTTAGAGTTTGAATCACATCCAAGTAAGACAGCGCTGGCTTCACCATCACGATGTCCGCACCCTCGCGAATATCCAGCTGGGCCTCGCGAACGGCCTCGCGCGAATTGCGAAAATCCATTTGGTAGGTTTTTTTGTCTCCAAATTTAGGTGCGGATTGAAGTGCATCGCGGAAGGGGCCATAAAACGCGGAAGCGTATTTCGCCGAGTACGCCATGATGCCCACCTGGGTGAAACCCTCTTGATCGAGAGCTCGGCGAATGGCTCCCACTCGGCCATCCATCATGTCTGATGGGGCCACTAAGTCGGCCCCGGCTCGGGCTTGGGTCACAGCCATTTGCGCCAGAACTTCGACAGTTTCATCATTAAGAATTTCACCGTTTCTCACGATGCCATCATGTCCGTCGGAAGAGTAAGGATCTAAGGCCACATCGGTGATGATGTTAGCGTCCGGAAATTTGTCCTTCAACATTTTAACGGTGGTGGGTAAAAGACCGTTGGGATTCAAAGACTCTCGGCCATGGGAATCTTTCAGTTTGGATTCGATGGCGGGGAAAAGTGCAAAACTGTGAATTCCCAACTTCATGGCAGCGCCGATTTCCTTGGCCAGCAGGTCTGGACTGAAGCGAAAAACTCCGGGCATGGAATTAATTTTTTCCTGAGAATTTTTTCCACCGGTCACGAATACCGGCCAGATCAGTTCGCTCGTGCTTAAGTGAGTTTCGGCAATGAGCTCACGCAGAGCGGAACTCTTTCGGAGTCTTCTTGGCCTGTGGGTGAGAGGGCGTTGTGTCAATTTCATGGGACCCTTTCTGCCACTGAAAATGATTAAAAAACAGACAATTTTCAGTATTTTTTTAGAGAGTGAGTGCTAGATGACAATCAAATGACAAAAGTGCCATCATCTTCAGTAAAAATAAGGAACATATGGAAGATATCCTGTTAGTTCATCGTAAGTCCAATCTAAAAATTCCAGCCGAAGTGGTCTGGAAAACTTGTTTGCGTCAGATCGCTTTTTTTTCAGAGACCTCGTTCCAACTGAGTTGCGAAGAGGACGACCAAATTTTGCGCGGATCAAAAGCTTTGGGCTTTTTATTGGAAGTGCTGACGGGTTTGCAGTCTCCTGTTCTAGGAGAGACTGAAGTCTTCGGTCAGTTTCGTCTGTTCATTGAGGCCCGAAGACAAGCGGGTGATCCCTTGTTTTCGGAAAATCGTCGTTGGCTGAATTTTTTGCTGACGGAAGTGAAGCGAATTCGAACCAGCCATATCGGCGGATTGGGATCGAATTCTTACGGTGGAATTGTGCGGGCCCAAACAAAGACTTTGGATCAAATCAGTGTCCTCGGTACGGGCCATCTGGCCAAAGAAATCTTGCCCTGGCTGACGCAGAAACAACTGAAGCTTGTCGGCCGCCAACCTGAAAAAATGGTATTGGCGGATTATAAATTCAAGAATTTATGCATGGAAACCTATGGCCAGCTGACGGGATTGGGCCAGGCTGTCGTGATAGCAGCGCCCTTGCAGGACGAAGAGCTGATGCGGCTGGTGAATACCTATGGCTCAGAGCTGCGAAAAATTTTTGATTTGCGTGGCGAAAGCAACCAGCTTAAGTCATTGCTCAGCCAAACCGCCATCGAGGTTTCATCCTTAGATGACATGTTTGCAGAGCTGGCTGGTTCTCGTAAAGACAACGAGGAAAAAGTGACAGCGGCTAAAAAAGTGATATTACAGCGGGTCGACCAATTCATGGAGCGCTCAGAATTGCGACCCATGGGTTGGGACGACATATGCGCCTAAAAATTTCAGCCAGAAAAAGCGATTTGGCCCGACTGCAGGCCTACCGAGTGGCCGATGCCCTCAAAGAAAAAAATCCAAAAATCGAGATCGAATTTCAATTCAAAGAGAGTTTGGGCGACAAGAACCTTCAAGATCCGCTCTGGAAGCTGCCAGAGAAAGGCGTGTTCACCGAAGACTTCTATCAGGAGCTTTTGAGTGGTGCCACGGACATAGTCGTGCACTCGTGGAAAGATCTACCGACGGAGCTTAAGTCAGAAACCGTTATCGCTGCAACTTTACCCAGGGCCGATCAGCGAGATTTGCTGTTCGTCAAAAAATCCGATTTTACCGATTTGAAAAAAAACAGAAAAATTCGAATCTTTAGTTCCTCGCCTAGAAGGGCCTACAACCTTTCGCCTTTTTTGCTGCAGGCTTTGCCGTTGGGTTTGGAGTCTGTAGAATTTGAACCGGTGCGCGGAAATATTTCCACGCGCATTCGCAAGATGATGGATTCTAACACTGTCAGTGGACTCATCGTCGCTAAGGCGGCCATCGATCGGTTGCTCTCTGCGCCTGAACCGGAGTTTCAGTCGGGACAAAAGCAGATTCGCGAGAGTCTGCAAAGCCTAGAGTGGATGGTGCTACCGTTATCGGTGAATCCAAACGCCGCCGCGCAGGGGGCGTTGGCTATCGAGGTGCTTCGCTCGCGAAAAGATCTGAGCGACTTGCTGTCTCACATCAACGATGTGGAAAGTTTTCAAGCCGTGCAACAGGAGCGTCAGGTATTGTCCCAGCACGGTGGTGGCTGCCATCAAAAAATCGGTGTGGCGGTGTTGCCAAGAAAATTTGGCACACTCCAAATTTGCCGGGGCCTCACTGACCGGGGACAAATTCTTTCACAGAATGAAATTCTTAAATCCTCACCCCATCGCTTTTCCGAAAATGAAATGTGGTCTGCTGACAGTGACAGCCTGTTTTCTAGAGAATCTTTGCCTTTCACCGGCCTAGCCAAAGAAGTGAACTCCGTTTTTGTCTCTAAGGCCCAGGCCTGGCCAGAGACCCTTGTATTTCAGGGATTGGTGTGGACGGCGGGAGTGGGAACATGGAAAAAATTGGCTTCCCGCGGGATTTGGGTTCACGGAACACAAGACGGCTTAGGTGAAAACGAGCCCGAGCTACTGGAAACTTTACCCCAACAACCCCTGCGCTGGGCGAAGCTGACCCATACAGCGGGTGTGGTGGAAGATGGCAAGGTCAATGTAGCGACTTATCGGTTGGTTCCTAAAGCCGCGGGGGATTTTTCCGGCAAGAAAAGTTTTTTCTGGTCTAGCGGCAGTCAGTTTTTGCGCGCCACCGAAATCGATCCCTCGATTGTCGATCGTGTGCACGCCTGCGGACCAGGCCATACAGCGCGCACGATCTCTACCAAAGTCAAAAATTTGGAAGTTTTTTTAAATGTCGAAGAATGGAAACAGAAATGCAAAATCTAAACAGCGAATCCCTATTTGAAAGATCCAAGAAAATTGTTCCCGGCGGAGTTCATTCTCCGGTTCGTTCTTTCAAAGGAATGGACCAGGCGCCGATTTTTTTCAAAAAAGCGGAAGGTGCGTATTTAACTTCGGTGGAAGGTAAAAGCTACGTCGATTTCTGTCAGAGTTTTGGCCCGTTGATTTTGGGCCACCGCGATCCCGAGGTGCAAGAGGCGGTTCTTGAAATGATCGACACGGCGTGGACCTTCGGCGCTTGCGAACCATATTCTTTGGAACTGGCAGAGTGGATCAGTGAAGAGTTACCGTGGATGGAAAAACTTCGCTTTGTCTCTTCTGGCACCGAGGCTGTCATGAGTGCTCTTCGCGTGGCCCGAGCGGCCACTGGGCGCAGTAAAATTTTGAAATTTGATGGCTGCTATCATGGTCATGTGGATTCTCTGTTGGTGCAGGCGGGAAGCGGTCTTGCTGGCGAAGCCAGTTCGAGCAGCGCCGGTGTTCCAGCAGAAACCGCGCAGCAAACACTGGTCATTCCTCTAGACTCTGAAGAGAAATTAGAATCCGTCTTCGCCAGAGAAGGCTCGCAGATTGCGGCGGTGATCATTGAGCCATTGCCGGCCAACTATGGCTTGCTGGAACAGCGAAAAGAATTTCTGCAAAAGGTTTGTGCTGTCGCAAAAAAACATGGGACTCTTGTGATTTTTGATGAGGTCATTTCTGGATTTCGTGTGGCTTTGGGCGGAATGGTCGAAGTCACTGGGCTTATTCCTGATTTGGTCACGTACGGCAAAATCATCGGCGGCGGGTTTCCTGTGGGTTGTTACGGCGGACGCAAAGATCTGATGGATCTGGTGGCGCCTTTGGGACCGGTCTATCAAGCTGGGACTCTGAGCGCTAATCCGGTGGGCATGCGTGCCGGACTGGTCACTTTGAAAAAAATGAAACGCGAAAATGGCTGGGTGAAACTGCATGAGCGGACTCAGGCTTTTTCGTTGGCGCTGCAAAAAGGATTCGCAAAAAACAGTCTAGACTTACAAGTAGAGAATTTTGCCTCACTCTTTTGGATTCACAATAGCGCCGGGGCAAAAATCCGCACGGTCGAAAAAATTCCGACCAATCAAGCTCCTAGTTTCAAAAAATTATTTTTGAAGGGCTTAAAAAACGGGATTTATCTAGCGCCCAATGCCTACGAAGTGGGATTTGTGTCTTTGGCTCACTCAGCAGAGATTTTGGCGGAATCAGCGCAAAAGATCATCGAGGCCGCATGTGAATAAGCGCTGGTCCTTGAGTCTTTTCAGTAAAACTGTTCTAGCGCTTCTGTGGTTCGCCTTCACCTTAGCAATGGTGGGCTGGTGGTGGGTTTACTCTCTTAGGCAGACAGAGTTCAAGGATTCTGCGCATCGAATGTTTTTTTGGGAGGGCTCTAGTCTGATCGCTTTTGTGATCGTTGGCGGAGGCATGCTGGTTTTTCTAACCCATCGGGACGAACGTCGTCACGAACGCCTGAAGTTTTTCTTTTCCAATTTTACCCATGATATTAAGACCTCCATTGCTCGCTTACAATTGCAGGCAGAGGTCCTCAAAGAGCAAACCAAGGATCAGGACCCTGTGTTTCAGCGCTTGGTCAATGATGTGCAGCGACTGGATTTGCAATTGGAAAACTCATTGTGGTTTGCGAATTTGGAAGAAAGCTCACTTTTTCTAGAAGATATTTCTTTGGTTCAAGTCCTCGATGCCTTGAAACATGATTTTACGGACTATGGAATTCATATTGAAGGTGACGCTCAAATACTTGCCGATCGCCGGGCCCTGAACAGCGTTTTGAGAAATTTGCTGCAAAATTCAGTGGCGCACGGCAAGGCAAAAAATTCCCGGATGAAAATCACTGCGGCTGACTCTGCTGTTAAAGTGCTGATCACTGATGATGGGATCGGATTTTCCGGGGCCATGGATCAGCTGGGCGGGGAAGTGTTACAACAGCAGGGCAGTCGGGGCAACGGACTTGGCCTGCTTTTATCCAAGAAGCTTCTGCGCAAGATGAAGGGCAATTTGACATTTATGGCGTCCACTGCCGGCCGTGGTTTTCAGGTAGAGATCCTCCTGCCTAGAAGCCGCAGGGGAGCCTAATTTGAAAAGTATTCTGCTAGTCGAAGACGACGAATCCCTCGGAGAGACCCTGACTCTGCGGTTGAAAAAAGACTATGACGTCCAATGGGCTCAGACGATGAAGTCAGCCGTGGATCTGTTTCGTGCGGGTGGGAAATTTGATTTGGTGCTTTTGGATGTCGGTCTTCCCGATGGAACAGGTTTTGAATTGGTGGAAATCATTCGCAAGATCACCTCTGTTCAGTTTTTATTTTTGACCGCTCAATCCGACGCCGAATCCCGCTTGCGGGGGTTTGAGCTAGGCGCTGAAGAATTTATTCCCAAGCCATTTCATTTGAAAGAGCTGCTTCTGCGCATTGACCACATCTTTCGGGCGCACGAACCAAAGAACGAAAAATTGATTTTAAAAAACTGTGTGGTGGATTTTCAATCTATGTCGATTCAAAAGCAAAATGAAGCAGCGGTTTTTCCCACCGTGAACGAGATGAAAGTGCTTAAGTTTTTAGTGGATAAATCCCCACAGGTGGTCAGCCGTGATCAGATCATGGACGCAGTCTGGGGAGTGGACAAGTTTCCAAGTCAACGAACCATCGATAACATCATTCTGCATTTGCGCACGCTCTTGGGTGCCGAGGGCGAAAGCTCCATTCGCTCGGTTCGCGGAATTGGTTATCAATGGATTAAGAATATGGGTGGCCAATGAACCAAAGATTTCAAAACGCGCTAGCTAGAAAAGAACAGAAGACTCCTCCGATCTGGTTTATGCGTCAGGCGGGCCGATATCACTCACATTACCAAGCCTTGCGCAAAGAGCATTCGTTTGAGCAGCTGTGCAAAACTCCATCTTTAGCCGCCGAGGTGGCTCGCGGTCCAGTGGCCGATTTTGATTTCGACGTGGCGATTCTTTTTAGTGACATTCTTTTTCCCCTCGAGGGATTGGGTACAGGTTTGAAGTACACGGATCAGGGGCCGGTGCTCGGCACGCAGTTGGATGGATCCAATATCAAGACGCTGAAGGCGCCTGCAGAGGCCATCGAATTTCTCAAATTCCAAGGTGCGGCCATGCGGGCCACAAGGGCTGTGTTGCCCAGTGAAAAAAGCCTCATAGGATTTGTCGGTGGACTATGGACCTTATTTGTCTATGCGGTCGAGGGCTCGCATTCAGGCTCGCTAATAGCCTCTAAGAAAGACACACAGCTATTCCATCATTTTATCGAAATTTTACTTCCAGTGATCAAAGCCAATATCCAGAATCAGTTGGAATCCGGAGCCGAGGTCGTGATGATTTTTGACACCGCGGCCGGAGAAGTGAGTTCTGGTTTTTTCAAAACGGAAATTGCGCCGTATCTGCTGCGGCTATGTCGGGAATTTCCTCAGCGGCTGGGGTATTACTCGCGGGGCACGCAGCCGGACTTTTTTTCAGAGGAAATGTTGACGGCACCTTGGGTGGGAATGGGTGTCGATCATCGTTGGAACTTATCCACCGCTTTTAAAATGCGTAGCGCTGGATTTATTCAAGGAAATTTTGATCAAAGCCTGCTGTTTCAGGAAGAAGCCCAGTTCAAGGTCACCTTAGAAAATTATCTTCAAGAGATTAGGTCTTTGCCAGCGTCGCTGCGACAGTCGTGGGTGTGTGCCCTCGGCCATGGCGTTTTGCCAAAAACTCCAGAGGCCAATGTTCGCTACTTTGTGCGCCGAGCCCGCGAGGTATTTTCATGAGCGCTTGGAGTTCTGTTCTTGCCAAATATGACGTGCCAGTGCCTCGTTACACCAGTTATCCGACAGTGCCTTATTGGGCAGAGATGCCCACCGCGGATCAATGGATTCAACATCTGCGGCAGAATCTAGGTCCGCAGAAATCATGGTCGATGTACATTCATATTCCTTTTTGCGAGACGCTCTGTACTTTTTGCGGTTGCAACACCATCATCACTAGAGATCATAAGAACGAAAATTCTTACGTCGATTTAGTCAAGAAAGAGTGGGCCCTCTATCAGCAAAAGGTGCCAGAGCTTCAGACCAGTCTATTTCGTCACATTCACCTAGGTGGCGGGACTCCGACCTTTTTATCCTCGGAATCGCTGCGCTCGTTGCTAGAACCCATTTTTTCTAACGTCAATAGGGCCCAGAAAAATTTTGAGGCCTCTGTGGAGGTCGATCCTAGAAGAACTTCAAAAGAGCAATTACAGACGCTGCACAAAATCGGTTTCAATCGGGTCAGTATGGGAATTCAAGACTTCAATCCGGAGGTACAGAAACTAGTGAATCGCCTGCAGCCATTTGAAATCACGGAGGCCTTAACTCACGATGCCCGCGCCATGGGCTATGACTCTGTCAATTTTGATTTGATCTACGGACTAGCGAAGCAAACCGAGGCGGGCATGGAAGAAAGTGTGAAGCAAACCTTGCAGCTGCGGCCGGATCGCATTGCGCTTTATAGTTTTGCTTTGGTGCCTTGGATTAAGCCAGCGCAGCGTCTTTTTAAAGACGAAGATTTGCCGAAGGCCGAAGAGAAACGAAAGCTTTACGAGGTCGCTCGGGGGCATTTGCTGGCGGGCGGATATGTCGAAGTCGGAATGGATCATTTCGCTTTACCGACAGACAACCTAGCGCGGGCGATGAAGCAGCATGAGTTGCATCGCAATTTCATGGGCTACACAGATCAGCAGACCGACGTGATGTTGGGGTTGGGTGTCAGCAGCATTTCCGAAACTCCCGATAGTTTTCACCAGAATGAAAAACTTTTGCCCAAGTATGAGGCCGCCTTGGCCACCCATCAAATACCCGGACTTCGGGGACACGTGCTCAGCGAAGAGGATAAAGTCCGTCGACAGCAGATTTTGAAATTGATGACTGAATACGAAGTTCAGTTTGAGTCCCCGGCCCAAGAAAGCGCCGCCAAAGATTTTCTACACGAAATGATGGGCGACGGTTTGGTGGAACTTTCGCAAGGACGAATGAGAGTCACTGACGCTGGTCGACCTTTTTTGCGCAATGCTTGTTTATTTTTCGATGAGCGATTGAAACGAAATCGCCCGGAAGCTAGAATTTTTTCGCAGTCGATATGAACAAGAAACAGATCCACATCATCGGCGGAGGTTTTTCGGGCATGACCCTGGCCTGGTGCCTGGCCCGCCAAAATTTCGAGGTGCATCTCTATGAGCGGCAAAACCGATTGGGTGGGATGATTCAAACTCGGTTCAATGATTTCGGCCAGGCAGAAAGCGCCGCCAATGCCATCTTACTTTCTGATTTGGTGTTAGAGCTCTTCGCAGATATTGGTTTTACCTTTATTTCGCCTCTAAAAAATTCAAAGAAAAGATTTATTTTCCGGGGGCGGCCTCGGCAGTGGCCATTGAATTTCATTGAAAGCTTAATCCTATTACCAAAGCTCCTGAAAGTTCTGGTTTGCGGAAAAAAAATATTGCGACCCCAGGCGCTGCAAAGTGTGTCGCAATGGTCGGATCGGAATTTTTCTAAGACCTTCACTAGCTGCCTGTTGGGCCCTGCACTGCAGGGAATCTACGCGGGAGATGTCACTCAGCTGAGCGCCAGTCTGATTTTTGGTGGATTGTTCCACGGCCGTGGAAAATCAAAAGTTTCAAAAATGATGGTCAGCGGTGAAAAAGGAATGGAAGAGCTTGTCGAAAAACTGTCCCAGCACCTGCTCAAGCAAGGGGTGGAAATTCATTTGGGTGAAAGCGTCTGTTTAGAAAAACTGCAGGGGCCAATCGTCATTGCCACTTCGGTGAGGCAGGCACAGAACATTTTACAGCATTCCCACCCTGAACTCAGTCAAAGCTTGCAAGCCATTGAAACTGCCGCCGTGGTCACGGTGACCTCTTACTGGAAGAACTCACCGCCGAAATATCAGGGGTTTGGGGTGCTCGTCCCTTCGGCGGCTGGTTTAAAGACACTAGGGCTCTTAATGAATTCATGCATTTTTCCGTTTCGCTCGCGATTTCATTCAGAGACCTACATTTTCGGCGGGCCGCTACATCCAGAAGTCCTTTCATGGTCGGACGAACAAATTCGACAAAAAATAGTGGAAGAGCGTCGACAGATTCTTCATACAGAGACCGAACTACTGCACTTCACCGTGAGCCGTTGGACAGAGGGCCTGCCACAATACAATTTAAGCCTTGAAAGAGTGCTTTCGAAACTGAAGCTTCCGAAGTCTATTTACCTTCATGGAAATTATCTGGGTCAAATCGGTCTGACGAAGATCTTAGCGCGGTCGCTGGAATTATCGAAAGAGATCGGACAAAAGGAACTGCATGGGTAAAATCGGATTGGTTTTGGTCAATATCGGAAGTCCGGCAGCACCGGATGAAAAGTCGGTTGGAATTTATTTGAAAAAATTCTTGATGGACAAAAAAGTCATCCCGTTGCCGTTTCTACTGCGCTGGATTTTAGTGAATGGGTTGATAGTTCCAAGGCGGGCCAAAGTGTCGGCAAAGAACTACCAGAAAATTTGGATGAAGGAAGAGAATATCTCGCCACTGATTTTTTATAGTCGAAAGTTTGCAGAAGCCTTGCAGCAGAATTTGGGATCGGAGTATATCGTGCGCATGGCGATGGCCCACTCGGCGCCGGAGCTGGAATCCGTGATCGGTGAGCTAACCCAAATTGGGCTGAGTGAACTGGTGGTGGCGCCGATGTTTCCCCAGTTTGCCGAGGCCACCACGGGCTCCGTTCGTAAGTCCGTGCAAGCGCCGGCTCGGTTCTTACCCCCATTTTACAAAGAGTTTGCAGAAGCTCAGGCATTGGTGGCGCAGAAAAGTCTTTATGGACGCAGTTTTGACCATTATCTATTTTCATTTCATGGTCTGCCCGAAAAACAAATCCGTGAGGATCAGCAGTGTCGGCTGAACGAGGCCTGTTGTATTCAGGGAAGTGGTTGCGCGCGCAATTGTTATCGCGCGCAATGTTTCGAAACTGCGGAACTCATCGCACAGAAATTGAAATGGACACGGGAAAAATACTCTGTGAGTTTTCAATCGCGTTTGGGACGAAGCCAGTGGATGCAACCATACACCTCCGAGGTGCTGTCTCAATTTCCTGCTCGAGGGATCAAAAAAGTGGCGGTGTTTTGTCCTTCCTTTGTCGTCGACGGGCTAGAGACTTTAGAAGAAATCGGTTTGAACGGAAAACAACTGTTTCTAGAGTGTGGCGGCACAGATTTTCATCTGGTGCCGTGCCCGAATTTCAGTCCCGAGTGGGTTCAGATCTTTGCCGATTTTGTAGCTACAGCCAAGTGACGAATTTTTTAATATACCAAGTCTTCACAATTTGAGTGAGCACGCAATAGGTCAGCAAGATACCTATGAGCCATGGGAAATAAGCCCAAGGCAAGCTGACCAAGCCGATGGAATGGCCCACGGGGGTGAACGGCAACAGGATTCCCGCCAACATCACCAGCACGGTGGTGAACAGTACAGGCGCTGTGGCACTGCTCTGAATGAAAGGAATTTTTTGCGTGCGAATCATGTGCACGATCAGAGTCTGTGACAGCAGACCTTCGATGAACCAACCGGATTGAAAGATCGCTTGGCTTTCGGCAGAGTTGGCTTTGAACACCTGCCACATGAGCACGAAAGTGATGATGTCAAAAATAGAACTGATGGGGCCGATGAAGATCATGAAGGTAGCGATTCCTGAAGGCTCCCAGCGTCGGGGTTTGATCAGGAATTCGCGATCCATGGTGTCCCAAGGAATCGCGATCTGGGAGAAATCATACAACAAATTTTGAATCAAAAGATGAATGGAAAGCATCGGTAAAAACGGAATGAAGGCGCTGGCAATCAGCACGCTAAAAACGTTTCCGAAATTTGAACTGGCCGTCATTTTGATGTACTTGACGATATTGCCGTAAACCTCTCGACCCTTGATGACTCCAGACTCTAAGACCAGCAAACTTTTTTCTAGCAATATGATGTCCGCAGATTCCCGTGCAATGTCCGTTGCCGAGTCCACCGAAATTCCAACGTCGGCCTGGCGAAGCGCTGGCGCATCGTTAATTCCGTCGCCCAGAAATCCAACGGTGTGACCTTTGTTCTGCAGCGACTTAATGATCTGTGATTTCTGCGTCGGAGTTAACTTAGTAAAGACATTGGAGTGCTCGGCGATCTCTGCGATCTCTGCATCGGTTTTCTCTTGAATGTCTTTTCCTTGAACCAAGTTGGAAATGGTAAGGCCGACCTCTTTGCAGACCCTGCGGGTAATGACCTCGTTGTCTCCGGTCAGAATTTTTACTTCGACGCCACTTTCGCGCAGTAATTTCAAAGCTTCAGCCGCGGTTTCTTTGGGGGGATCCAAAAAGGCCATGATGCCCATCAAAATCAAATTGCACTCATGAGAAACCGAGTAATTGAATTGATCGGGTGGCAGAACTTTATAGGCCAGTGCCACCACTCGGCTGCCGGCCGCATTTTTCTCATCCACCAGACGCAGCACTTTTTCCCGCAGTTCTGGAGTGAGTTCCACCGTGGTGCGCTCAAGTTCCACGCGATCACAAACACCCAAGACCTCTTCCACGGCGCCTTTGCAGATCAATGAGTGGCTGTTATCCCTCTTCTTGACGACGACGGACATGCGACGACGAACGAAATCAAAAGGAACCTCATCGATCTTTTCGTAGTGAGTGGCCTGGGATTCGTGGGCCATTTCGTAATGATTTAAAATCGCCCGGTCCATCAGATTTTTAAGACCTGTTTGATGATAGGAGTTCAAATATCCATATTTCAATACGCGATGATCTTCGTTGCCTTCGATGTTCAAGTGCTCTTCCAAAATGATTCGGTCTTGGGTCAAAGTTCCAGTTTTGTCCGTGCACAGTACGTCCATGGCACCCAAATTCTGGATGGAGTTCAAACTTTTAACCACCACCTTCTTTTTAGACATCATGACTGCACCCTTGGCCAAATTGGCGGTGACGATCATCGGCAGCATTTCAGGCGTTAGTCCCACGGCCACAGCGATGGCAAAAAGAAAGGCCTCTTGCCAATTTCCTTTCATGACTCCGTTGATGACGAAAACGATGGGCACCATCACCAACATAAAGCGAATCAAAAGCCAGCTGACTTTATTCACACCGATATCAAAAGCGGTCAGACTGCGATGGCCCACAACACTTTTGGCTAAGTTGCCAAAGAACGTATTTTCACCCGTCGACAGCACCACCGCCAAGGCCGATCCACTCAAAACATTGGTTCCTAAGAAACAGAGGTTGGAGCGTTCCAAAGCGTTGACCGTGACTTGATGCTGAGATTGCGCCATTTTTTCCACGGGCAAGGATTCGCCGGTAAGGGCTGATTCGCTGACGAAGAGATCTTTTGAACTTAAAAGTCGGACGTCGGCGGGCACCATGTCGCCAGCGGAAAGATGGATGATATCACCCGGCACCACGTCTTCGAAGACGATCTCCATTTTCTTGGAAGAAAGAAGTTCGCCCACCAGCTCTTGGCGGGTCACCGTGGCCGTGGTTTTCACCATCGCACGTAGAGCTTCGGCCTCTTTGGAAGAGCGATACTCTTGCAGAAAGCGCATCCCGACGCTGACCAAAACCATGATAGAGACCACGACGCTGGCTTTGAGATCATCGGTGAAGTACGAAACCAACCCCAGTATGATCAGAACCCCAATGAAAGGATTTTTAAAATTGGCCAGCAACATCACGGTCCAATGTCGCTTTTGCTCCTGGGCAATGACGTTTTTGCCGAATTCCTGCTGGTGTTGTTCGACTTCGTCAGAAGTCAGTCCTGCGGCTCGGGACTTCACCAACGCAAAGGCGTCGTTGATGGTGAGGTCAGCGATCTGCGACAGCCGTTGTAACAATATCGTGCTGGAATTGGATTTTTCCGTGCGTCGGCCCATGGGATTGACGCCCGATCGATTCACGATTTTGGTCCAGCCTTCTCGAAATGAACTCAAGCGGCCCCCATAGTTACAAAGTACGTCAACAGCCTCTGGTTTTTTTAGCTTCAGGTCCTTGAAAACGCAACTAAAAAACCATGGACTTCGGACCAGCTTTTGATGACTCACTTTGCCTATTCTCCCATGGAAGTTGAAAATTAAGATAATGAGTCAGAATAAACATCCTGCAGAGACTGCCAAAGACTTTCGCCAATATGCTTTTTTCAGTGGCTTTTCGGAAGAACTGTTGCTGCAAGTTTGTACAATGACTCAGTGGAAGCAGTTCAAAAAGGGTGACACCATTTTGGAACAAGGCAAGGTCAACGACTTCCTGTATTTTTTGGCCAGTGGTGAAGTCGAAATCATCGTAGAGAATGAATTCATCACCAGGCTGACTAAACCCGGTGAAGTCTTAGGTGAAATGAGCGTGATCAGTCGTCAACCGGCTTCGGCCACTCTGGTCGCGGCGACGGCGGTCGATGTCTATGGCATTGATTCAAAAGAGTTTGATTTTGTCGCTCAAAAGGATCGCGCCCAGTTTCAGTTTTTGATCTACAAGATTTACGCCAGCATACTGACGGAACGGCTACGCAGCACGAATTTTAAGGCGCGTCAGGCAGAGATCTCCAATCGCGATCTGATCAAAGTTCAAGACGAGCTCAAAAAAATGAATGCCAATCTAGAGCTTTTGGTCGAAGAGCGCACCTCAGAGGTTCGGCGCAAAGCCGAGCAGCTGGAAAACTCGCATTTGATTTTGGAAAATCAGAATGCGGCTCTGACTGCGGGTTTCAAAAAGCTGTCGGACCAGGCTCAGATCCGGGATACCACAGTCGCCAAAGTTAAAAACCTGGATTCGACCTATCTGAAACCCTTGCATAAAACGCTCTCTCATATCCACGATGAACTGAATGATAGTCAGCACGCCTCTGAGTTGCATATCGCCCTTGAGGAAGTGCAAGGCATCAGCGAGCAAATCAAGTCGTTATTAGATTTTTTTCAGTCCGAAAAAAGCATGGAGCATCAACGAGTGCTGCTGGTCGACCCAGAGAAAAAGCAGCAGTTGGTGGCCAAAATGGCGTTGGGCGGAACGGGCGTCAACTTGGACATCGCCGGTGATTTAGACACCGCCAAAGCCCAACTGCAGGCGGGAAAGTATGATCTGGTTGCCTGTGATATAGCCATGGAAGAGTTCATGAAGTTCGTTCACGATTCCGGAGCAAAAGTGCCGATCGTGGCCTTCACGAACACGGAAGTCGCATCTTACCTGGATAAATTGCAGCGCCTGCCTTTTGTCAGTCATGTCGTCAGTCGCGATGCCACCGATCGCAACTTCACCACTAAGACGATTTTAACCACGATCAATAAAATTTTGAACCGAGATTTCTTTGGCCTAGAAAAATATCTAGCCTGGGGTGTGGACGTGCAAGAGGTGAAAATCCTCAACAGTGGTGAGCGCACACAGCACATCGAAAAAATGCAAGAGTCCTTCAAAAAAATCGGCGTGCGCAGTTCTTTGCTAGGTCACTGCGGAGTGGTCGCAGAGGAAATGCTCATGAATGCGATCTACGATGCTCCGACCGATGCCAAGGGTCAGCCGCTGTTCAATCACCAAGCGCGAACCCAGGCCGTGGCCCTGTCGTCTGATCAAGCTGCAACACTTCGTTATGCTTGTGATGGAAATTTGATTGCCATCTCTGTTTCTGATCCATTCGGGGGTTTACCGAAAAAGATCATCTTTGATTATCTAGAAACATGCTACAAAGGCGAAGCGGGCCATTTGAACGAAGGCAAGGGTGGCGCGGGCCGAGGCCTGCACCAAATCATCGAGCACTCTGGGCTGACAGTGTTCAACGTGCAAAACAAAATCAAGACGGAAGTGATCTGTCTGATTGACACTGATCCTACGGCTAAGAAGGATTCTAGCAATCCCAACTTCCATTATTTCTATTTCTAGGAGATCTCAGTGACCACGGCTCAACAAATCATGCATGATGCGACCCCAGTTTTGAGTTTTGATACCACCGTTCCGGAGGCGGTGGAATATTTTGCGAAACACAAATTGGAATTTGCGGCAGTCCAAGCCAGTGCCGACCGCTTTCACGGGGTCATCACTGAAGGCAGTTTGATGCGCATCTATCTCCGTCACAAGAGTCATCCGGAAAAGGACTCCCTTATTTTGTATCGTGATCTTTTTGAACCCGCACAGCTGATCAATAAGGACGAGCCCTTTTCCGAAGTGGTCAAAAAGATCGTCACTGCGGTCGGCCATCGAGTCTTCGTGATCGACGAACGGTCGGCAGTGATAGGCTATATCAAAGCTCGGGATATTCTTCCATTTTTTATTGATACGAAGGCCGCGCAGTCATCAACGACTGGGGGAATTTCCCCTGATCACTCGGAATTGTATTTGTACGAAAATTTTTTCACTCAGTCTCCATTCATGATGCATTCGATCAATCGCCAGGGAGAAATTCAGATGGCGAATGAAATTCTGCATCGAGTCCTGGGTCACACCTATGGGGATCTTCTGGGTAAAACTGTTTTAGATTTATATCCTAAAGATGTGCAACAAAAAGTCGCAGAAAGCCTGGTGCAAATCATCGATCGGGGCTTTCATAAAGTGGTGACGGGCCAGATGTTGCACCATTCGGGCAAGCTGATCGAAGTGGAAATGGTCAGTCGGGCACTGTTGGACCAAAATGGGGAGACCATTGGGACGATCACGGTGTCGAGACCACTAGACATGAAGTACCTACTAGAGTGCCTACCTCACACTTAAACGGCCGCGCGCGATAAGAGGGCCGGATCCTTCGTTGTTCGGTCGCTCACTTGTGCGGCCTACAGTAGTAGGCCTCCGCGTTCGCTCCCTCTCGCCTCGGCTGCGGCCCTCTTATCGCGCGCTCTTTCTTCCTAAAGGGTAACGGGAGCGGGTATGGGGATGGAGAAATTTCCGGTTGATGCGTTTAATCAAACGTTTGATTGAAACTTGTTTTTTGGGGGAATTGGTTTTAGTGTTGCTTGGTGCAGGATTCTGGGAAACATACTAAATTGGATGTTGCTGATGCTCGGGAGCGCTTGATTCGGGTGGCGGGGACGCTTTTTTCTAAGCATGGGCTTGATGGGGTTAGCACTCGAGAGATTTCTAATGAGGCTGGACTCAATGTTAGTTTAATTTCTTATTATTTTGGGGGCAAAGAAGGTCTTTATAAGACTGTGATTCAGGAATTTGCTCTTCGCATGCAGCGGGAAGTGCAGGGATTTCTAGATCAGTTTGCGGAAGAGAAAGTCGAGAAAAAGACCTTTTTGCATAATCTGCATCAGGGATTTTTAGCGGTCACTCAGCTGAAAATTGCTCAGCGGCATTTGGCTGTTCTGCTTCACCGAGAGATGTTGAATGGTCTTCCCTATGCACGAGAGACTCACGACACCGTTTTTAATGGTTTGGCCCAACAAATGGTAGAGATTTTTCGTCGGGCCCAGCGCAAAGGAATTTTGCGCAAGGAAATCCAGCCAGAGATTTTGTTTCTGACCTTGATATTTACATTGGACAACTATGTTCTACAGCGACATTTACGCACCGGCTTTTGGGAGAACTGTGCGGGGCTGGGCGAAGACACGGAAGAATTCGTGAGTCAGCTGATGAAAATCACTTTGGAAGGGGCGCTCAAATGAAGACCATTTTCTTTCTAACCCTGGCTTTGCTTGGTCCGTTGGCATCAGCGCTGACCATGGATGAATTTCTGCAGACCGTGCTGGCCAAACATCATGGGATTCAGGCCAATGATGCTGGCAAAGAGTCCGCAACCTATCAACGAATGAGCGGAGATCTTGGATTGTCGCCACAGCTGTCCTTGTCGGGAACATATCTCAACAATCAGCAGCCGAACATGGTCACTCCGACTTTTTTTATTTCACAGAATCAGGGTTGGACGTATTCGGCAGCTTTGTCGAAGGCATTTTCATCGGGAACTCAGGCGGCAGTCAGTATGAATCTCTCTCAGCTTTCGATCACTTCTCAGAATATGTCCACAGTTCCCCCGGCCAATTCGGTAGAGACCGTTGGCACCGGCAATGTCGGTATCAGCCTGTCGCAGTCACTTTGGAAGGATTTCTTTGGTCATGGCACGCGTCTGCGCCAAGATCGGGAACGCAAGATCGAGGCTCTGAACCGCGAGACCTTCAATCTGCAAAACAAACAGATCATGATGGATGCAGAGGCGACCTTTTGGGATCTGATTTATCTTCAGCAAGAGAAAAAATCGCGAGAGGACTCTCTCTGGCGGTCAAAAAAAATTGTCCAGTGGGTGAAAACTCGATTTGGGAATGGCATTGGTGACAAGGCCGATGTGCTCAATGCTGAGGGGTTGGTGGCCTCGCGCGAACTGCAGTGGCTGCAAACCATGGACGATTTGGAGGCCACCCAAAGAAAAATTGCAGATCTGATGGAGCTAAGCCCAGGCGCGCGGGCTCCCAACATGGAGGGGAATCTGGCGCAACCTCGCAAGTTGGACGAGTTGATTAGCAACGCTGACGGGGCTTCTTCTTCCCAGGGTCGAAGGGTGCGTCTGGATTCATATCTAACGATGCTGGAAGCAAAGGCCAAGAGTGTGAGCGCCGAAGAGGCCGCAGAGTCCGTAAAGCCGGATCTGGTTTTTAGTGGAAGTTACGCCACCAATTCGTTCGACACAGTCAATGGCATCACTGGTGCCTACAATCAGGTTTATAATTCTAACCTGCCCACCACCAGCGTCGGTCTGAAATTGATTTGGCTATTAGATCCGGAGGTCAAGGGTGCTGCCAGGGATGCGGCTAAACAAGAGGCCTTGGCGGCCTCTCTAAAAATGGAAAGACAATTGCTCGAGAGTGATTCTGCTTGGCAAGAAATCAATCGCCGGCATCGTGAGCTTGATCGTGAGGTCGATGCCGCGCAAGTGATGGCCACTGTGCAAATTAAGAAGGCCGCTGCCGAGAGAGAAAAATTAGAAAAAGGCCGTTCCATCAC
>JABDFK010000005.1:0-56242 GCA_013286585.1 Deltaproteobacteria bacterium | reverse complement strand
GGTTCACGAACATCCTTGCTTGAGCTTCCATCACATCGCAAGTCGTGCTGGCGGAACAGGATGCAGCAGAGTCTGAGTTGACCTTATCGCGCCTTCAGGTGGCTCAAAGAAAATTGGAAGCTCAAGCAAGGATGTTCGTGAACCTGAAAGATCAAGGAATTTAAAAAATGATGTTGTCCGAACTTTCTATCAAACGACCGATATTTATCACCAGTGTCGTCGCCTTAATGTTGATTCTGGGGCTGACCTCTCTGATGAAAATGAGTGTGGACCTTTTTCCGGATGTGACTTTTCCGATCTTATCCATAGAGACCGTTTACTCCGGGTCTTCTCCGGTGGATATGGAGCGACAGGTTTCCAAGGTGTTGGAAGACGAGCTTTCTTCGCTCTCGGGACTGAAGAAAATCACCAGCGAAAACTTGGACAGCATCTCGTTGATCATCATGGAGTTTAAAATTGGCTCTGACATCAAAGATCTGGAGCAACAGGTGCGTCAGCGCATCGGAAACATTCGCCGAAATTTGCCAGAGGACATCAAAGATCCAGTCATTCGTCGCTTCGACCCTGCCGATCAGGCCGTACTTCGTTTGGCGGCCAGTTCCAAGATCGATCCGGCGGCGCTGTTCG
This sequence comes from Deltaproteobacteria bacterium, assembly GCA_013286585.1. Lineage (GTDB taxonomy): Bacteria > Bdellovibrionota > Bdellovibrionia > Bdellovibrionales > Bdellovibrionaceae > CAIYID01. The sequence continues at coordinate 55,615 of JABDFK010000005.1, read as the reverse complement.
ACGCTATCGACACAGTCGTAAAACCACAGTTTGAAACTTTGGGCGGGGTCGGCCAGGTCTCTATCATCGGCGGCCGAAAAAGAGAAATTCAAGTTCTGGTGAACAAAGAACAACTCGAAGACCGAGACATTTCACTCCTGCAGGTCATCGAAAAAATTCGTAATACATCGAAAGACGTGCCGGTGGGCAAAGTCGACTTGAACGACACACAGACCATCATGCGCGCCTCCGGAGAGTTTGAGTCCCTGGATGCGCTCAAACACGTGAACGTCAGTTTCATGGGATCGGATCGTTCGGTCAGTTTGGACACGATCGCGGAAGTGAAAGAAGGTTTGGTCGAGGAAGAGGCCGCTGCCTCACTGATGACCAAGAAAAAGAATTACGAACGGGAGCCCACGGTTTACATCGATGTCTACAAGCAGTCAGGGGCGAACACGGTCAAAGTCGTGGACGCGGTCGTCGCTAAAATTCCCCTGGTCAACGAGGTGCTTCAACAGCGGGGACTGGATCTGCACATTGACCTGGTTCGCGACACGGCTCAGCCCATCCGCATGAACATCGAGGACGTGCGCGAGAGCATTCTGATCGGTATTTTGCTGACCGTTCTGGTGGTGTTTTTCTTTCTGGGCAATGTGCGCTCGACTTTTATTACGGGAATGGCGCTGCCAAATTCGCTCTTGGGTGCTTTTGTCATCATGTACATGATGGGATTCACCATCAACATTATGACTTTGCTAGCACTGTCATTGGCGGTCGGTCTGTTGATCGATGACGCCATTGTCGTGCGCGAAAATATCTTTCGCCATCTGGAGATGGGAGAGTCTCCCATCAATGCCGCCATCAATGGCACTAAGGAAGTTTCATTGGCGGTGATCGCAACGACCATGGTCGTTATTGCGGTGTTTGGACCGATCGCATTTCTTGACGGAATTGTCGGTCAATTTTTTAAACAGTTTGGACTTTCCATCGTTTTCATTATGATGATCTCTCTGTTTGATGCCTTTACGGTGGCGCCGATGCTGTCGGCCTATTTGGCTTCGGGGAATTCCCATGAAAAAAGCAAAGGTCCGATTGGCAGGATGCTGGCCAGCTTTGATCGCTTTCAAAACTGGCTAGAGGCCAAATATCAGGACATCATCGAGTGGGTGTTGGTGAACAATCTGAAAACCCTGGGTATCGCGGCCCTGATCTTTTTTGCCAGTCTGGCGCTGTCTGCTTTCATTCCCAAAAACTTCATCCCTGCCGCTGACAACGGTGAATTCTACGTCAATCTAGAAAAACGAGTGGGCACAAATTTGGCTGCCACCAAAATCTCTACCGATAAAATCACAGATTCCCTGAAATCGAATCCAGCCATTGATTTGATCTCTTCCGTGGTGGGTTCCACCAGCGGAATTACAGAGCCCAACAAAGCCAACGTCTATGTGCACCTGGTTCCCAGAAAAGATCGACGGCAAACCACTGGCCAAGTGAAGGATCAAGTTCGCAAACAGCTAGAGGCTCTGCAGGCCGAGGGAAAAATTTCCATTGCCGATGTGGATCTAGGGAATTCCGGCGAAAAACCTTTCAATCTGAACGTCACTGGCGATGATTTGGATCAACTTTCGGCCTACGTGGACAAGTTGAAGCTACGCATGGAAAAAATTTCGGGATTGGTGGATGTCGACACGAATTACCGCTCGGGAAAACCAGAATTCCATGTGGATTTTGATCGCGGCAAATCAGAATCGCTGGGGGTGTCCACAGTCACCGCCGGCGGAGAGTTGCGTGCGCGGGTCGAGGGCGGAGTGCCAGGAACTTTCCGTCAAAACGGACAAGAGTATGACATTCGCGTGCGCTTGCGTGAAGAGGATCGCGACATTCGTAAAGAATTCGCCACCACTCACGTGCCCAACGTGAACTTCAATATGATTCCGTTGTCCAAGGTCGCCGTCGGTCGAGAGACCACGGGTTACTCGCAGATCAATCGACAGAACAAGGCCCGCTTCATCAACATCGAGGGCAATATTGGCACTGGTGGAAATTTAGGAAATATCACCACCGACGTAGAAAAGATTTTGAAAGAGGATCCGGAGCTTAAGTTGCCAGCTGGGATTTCCTACAGTTTCAAAGGCCAAGCCGAGGACTTCAAGGATCTCATGAACAACATGCTGATTGCGATGGCCCTGGGAGTGATCTTCATCTACTTGGTGATCTCTAGTCTGTATGAAAGTTTTATAACGCCATTTTCGATTTTGCTGGCGTTACCGCTGGCCATCGTTGGCGCCCTGGTGGCGCTTTTCATCACGCAAAAGAGCATCGACATCTTTTCCATGATCGGTATCGTGCTGTTGATGGGAGTGGTGGCCAAAAACTCAATCTTATTAGTGGATTATACCGTGCAATTATTGGCGCAGGGAATGTCCCGCAGAGAAGCTCTAATTAAGGCCTGTCGAACGCGACTAAGACCGATCTTAATGACCAGCTTCGCGTTGATCGCAGGAACAGTGCCAATTGCCGTAGGTTTGAATGAGGCCTCAGCACAAAGAACCTCTATGGGGATTGCCATTATCGGGGGGCTAATAAGTTCAACTTTTCTAACTCTGGTTGTTGTTCCCGCCGCCTTCGGGTATGTAGATGACTTCCGCATGTTTTTAGGTCGAAAGCTGGGTCAGCTGCGCGGAAAATAGGGTGGCGTTGGTGCAAAAAATTTTGCAGAGATTCAACATGAAGCAAGTGATCAGTCTTGATAAACTCGGTATGAGTCTGTCACTGATTTGCGCCATTCACTGTGCGGTGACACCGCTGATCATTTTATCGCTTCCGATCATGGCCCGCTATTACGTGGCCCACCCGTGGTTTCACTGGGTGATGGCCTTGATGATTGTGCCCGTGGGGCTCTGGGCGTTTATTTCGGGCTATCGTCATCACGGGAAATCTTCGGTTTTAATTTTGGGTGTGGCGGGTCTGATCATCATAGGTATCGTACCGGTGTTTTTCCACTCGTCGCTGTCTTACTGGAGTGAGCCCGTGGTGATGATCGTGGGAAGTGCGCTACTGATCAGCGCTCACTGGATCAACCGCAAGTCTTGCTCCTGCCATCTGCATGGGGATGGGGCTTAGGATTTCACCTGTCGCGCGACAGGTGAAATGCGTTGGCCTTTCGATGGGTCCGATTGAAACGGTTGGAAGACGCTGGGTTCTCTAGGGAGCAAGCCGAAATACAACTTCAGGTCATCACAGAGATTGTCGAGGGTGAGTTGGCAACAAAACAAGATCTAACAGTCTGAATATCGCCTGACTCTGAAGTTGGGAAGTCTCTTGGTTCTGGGGTTTACCGCGATGGCAACCTTGATGAAATTTTGGGTGGCTCATTGATCTAGGTCAACAGGTGTTCGCTGACCAGCCTAAGATGGCCAGGTTCCAAGATCTGGTACCAACTAGCTATTTTTATAAATATTTCTGTTTAGGTACTGATACAGTGTTGGAGCTTTGTCGGCGGCCCGTCGCCATTTGAGCTGTTGCTTTTTCCACTTTTTATCGAGTGAATTGATCACATCCTCATAGTCGATATGGGGGTGCTGGTAACGTAAATGCGCTAGTAGGCTTGGATCCGCCACGTAGTAGTTCATTCCAGTGGCGATGCAGTGAATCCCCATGTGCTCCTCATGTCGGTCCAGAAACATCTTCCGGTTGGACAGATCGGCAAATCCGTGTGTTGTCGCTAAAAGTTTCTCAATTGTCTGGGAGCGAAAACTTTTGCGAGAGATGTCTTGCCAATATTCGGAATCATCACGGATGGACAGTGCATAATGGAGCGCAACGAATTCGGCAAAGTTATTGAAGATGGTATTGGCCGCCAAATTGTAGGTGTCAATGTCCCACTGAGTAAAGGACTCTCGCCCCAAAGACCTCACGGCTTTTAATAAAAATTCGTGAACAGTGAATAGGCCATTGCTTTCCAGGGGCTCAATAAAGCCAGCCGACAATCCAATGGCCAGGACGTTTTTCACCCAGGTCCGTTGGTGGATACCGATTCTCATTGCGATGTCTTTGAAATCCAAATGTTCCACTCGTTGGGCATCTGCTATCACCATACGTTTGCGCAAGTATGTTTTAAATTCCTCAAGTGCAGCAGCTTTTGAAATATACTTATCGCTATAGACATAGCCAGTTCCGATGCGCGACCACAGTGGGATATTCCAAACCCAACCATTACTGATGGCCGTACAGCTGGTAAAGGGCTCAAGCTCGCTTTTTTTGTCAACATATGGCACCTGTGTGGCCCAGGCTCTGTTGTTTGGCAAAATATCCTGATAAGAAATAAAAGGCTCTTTGAGAGCAGAACCTAGCAACAGACTTTTCCATCCAGTGCAGTCGATGTACAGATCGGCGGCCACTTTTTGGCCATCACCGAAAGTCAGATGGTGGATTCCTTGATCACCCAGCTGAACGTCTTTAACGTCTGCAATGATATGCTGGACTCCTTTTGGTAGACAGTATTTGTCACGTAGCCAGGCGCCAAACTTGGTGGCGTCAAAGTGAAAGGCGACATTTTTATCGCAATCAAAGTTATCGAGCTGCCCATCGGTGTTTCGACTGAACCTATTGCGATCCACCAATGACATTGCCGGAAAAAAAGTTCGGCAGTAATCCTGTACCTGAGTCTCTGGGTGCAGAGCTTTTTTCAGTGACCAATCGCTGAGTCCAAAAATTTGAGTCTGTTTGGGTAAAAAGGGGCGGCCAAAAGGGTAATGAAAACCACCGGCTCCGCTTTTGTAAAAGTCGATGAATTTAATACTGAGTTTGAAAGAGGCATCTGTCGCTTTCATGAACTGCTCTGGCTCAATGTCTAAGGCGTGCATCCAGCCGCGAATTTGACCAAGTGTGCTTTCGCCGACGCCGACTGTGGGCACCGTGGCGCTTTCAATCACAGTGATCTGTTTATGGGGAAAAAATTTGATCAAGGTGGCGGCCGTCATCCAGCCGGCCGAACCGCCGCCAACGATGGTGATTTTGTCTGATTTCCAACTCATGTGCACTCCCCCAAAAAAAGCTATTTCATTCTGGCCTGTTAATCAATACACTTGCGAAGAACCATATGTCCTCGCTTGCGTCATTGGGAGTCCGATGCTATTCCCTGCAATATGAACCTTACGGAATACGTTTGCGTCATCTGCAGAAGGCCCCTCCAGGTTGACAGAGATGACCGCCTTAAATGCGCCAGCTGCCGAGTGAAATTTCCCGCTTCGAAGGGTGTTCAATTGCTGGTAAAAAATTCGAAGGATCTGATCCGGCTGCATCAGGATCAAATTTCTCATGAATTATCCACATTACAAACAAAAGTACGGCAGGCCCGGACTAACAAAACCCCGAGTGACAGGAGATTGCTTTTAGATGGAATTTTCGCGCAAAAGAAAAATTTAATCCTGCTAAAGAATTTGATGAGAGCTTCAAATTTTTCTTCTACCTATCGAACCCCATCAAAAACCAAGAAGAAAATATGGAAAGATGATCAAAAAGGCACGTACTGGCGGGCCCAGCAGCTTTTGCCTTATTTTGTCCGAGATTGGCATCAGACGCGTGAATACAAGCACACGCTTAAGATGTTCCTGGGTGCCATCAAATCACAAAAGAAAATGCCTAGGGATAAAGTCGCAATTTTAGCCAGTGGTGCAAGTCGTTTGGCTTATGATTTGTCGGCCATGTACTCGTCGGCTTATGCCGTAGACAATTGCGTTCCTGCAGTTCTATTGGTGAAGGAAATTCTGAGCGGCAAAAAAATCGAGCTTTTGATGAATTTTCCATCGGATAGTTATGCGCTCAAGCAACAGAGGATTAAAATCCCTGCAGGCCAGGTGAAGAGAAGAAAAAATATCCAGGTCATCGTTGCCGACATACATAGGCTGCCATTCGAATCTGACAGCTTAGACACCGTTATCACACAGTATGTGCTGGATATAATTCCGAACCACACTCTTTTATTCTTAGAAATACATCGGGTTTTGAAAAAAGGTGGGGTTTGGATCAATTTGGGGATTCCGGGTTTTAAAAATATGGCGGATCAAAATAATCATTTGAACTTGTCCAATATTTTATCTGAAGCTGGATTTAAATTGCAGAAAAAGAAACTGATGCTTCTTCCCCATTTAGAGCTTTATGAGTTTAGTCGTCTTTATACGACGATGACTCGGGCCACGCTATTTTTCGTGGCGGAAAAGTAGCACTTCAATAAAAACTTATTTGGTGGGTGTAGTCTCGCGAAGTGCTCGGCGTAGGATTTTCCCTACGTTTGTTTTCGGTAACTCCGTACGAAACTCAACTGATCTTGGCACCTTGTAGTTCGTCAGACTCTTGCGGGAGTGCTCTATCACTTCTTGGGCGGTTAAACTTGGATCCCGCTTGACCACGAAGGCCTTCACGGCTTCACCAGATTTTTCATCGGCCACTCCGACCACAGCGACTTCCAAGACTTTAGGATGTGAGGCAATCGCATCCTCCACTTCATTGGGATAAACGTTGAAGCCAGAAACTAAAATCAAGTCTTTCTTGCGGTCGACGATTTTAAAAAATCCGTCCTCGAGAAGAACGGCCACATCGCCCGTGTAGAGCCAACCGTCTTTGATGGTTTTCCTGGTCTCGTCATCGCGGTTCCAATAGCCGCGCATGACTTGCGGACCTTTCACGCACAGTTCGCCGGGTTCGCCGCGGGCGACTTCGATGCCGTCATCGTTGACCAATTTCACACTGGTGGAGGGCACCGGCATACCAATAGTTCCGATTTGTTCTGTGCCATCCACGGGGTTACAGGTGACCACGGGGCTAGACTCTGTCAATCCATAACCCTCAACGATTTTTGTTTTCGTGATCTTGAACCAACGATCGCTGACCACTCGCTGAAGCGCCGTAGCCCCTGCCACGGAAAGTTTCAAATTGGAAAAATCGATCTTTTCAAATTCGGGATCATTCATCAGTGCATTGAAAAGCGTGTTCACGCCAGCCACCACGGTGAAATTGGAGCTCTTCAAAATCTTGATGAAGCCAGGAATATCGCGGGGATTGGTGATCAAAATATTTTCGGCGCCATAATGCATAAGTGTCAGACAGTTCACCACCAGAGAGAAAATGTGATACAGCGGAAGGGCGGTGATGATGGCTCCTTCACCGGGCTTGAGTGCCGGCCGCATCCACTCCACGATTTGCAGCATGTTGGCGATCACATTTCGGTGAGTCAGCACAGCACCCTTCGACACACCGGTGGTGCCGCCGGTGTATTGCAAGAACGCAATGTCTTCGTGATGACACTCGACGGATTGATAAGGTTTACTGGCGCCAACTTCTAGAGCCTGACGAAATTTATAAGCCTCGGGCAGATGGTAGGGTGGCACCATTTTTTTCACGTGCTTGACGACATTGTTGACCACCCAGTTCTTAGGAAAGGGGAGCATGTCGCCGATCTCTGTGATGATGACGGATTCAATATCGGTCTCTGGCAAAACTTTTTCTAGAAGGCCTGCGAAATTGGCCAAGATGACAATGGCTTTGGCGCCCGAATCCCGAAACTGATGTTTCATTTCTGGTGCTGTGTAAAGCGGATTGGTATTGACCACAGTCAGGCCCGCGCGCAGAGCTCCAAAGAGCGCCACTGGAAACTGCAAAAGATTGGGCATTTGAAGCGCAATGCGATCGCCCTTTTTGAGCTTCAGTTCGTTCTGCAAAAACGAGGCAAAATTTCCTGACAGCCGGTCCAATTCTTCGAAAGTAAAAACCGTCCCCATGTTAGAGTAGGCCCGATGGCCACGAAACTTCCTGACTGCTTCATCAAAAACCGTCATCAAATTGGGGTAGAGGTTTGGATCTATGTTAGCGCTAATTCCCGCTGGATAATTTTTCAGCCAAGGCTGCATGGACTCGTGATTGGACATTTGCATTTGGACCTCTTGCGCAGTGATAGAGCATTCTAGACTGAATCTCAACAGGTCTTCGGCGCAAGAAAAAAGATGGAATCTGTTTAAAAATCCTCCCTCTGCAGACAGCCTATCGATCGCAAGATTTCGCAGAGCTTATGCGGGCGGTGCCCTAATTTTGAGCCATGATTAGGAATTAGTCACCTGTCGGAGGTCCATTGGTCAGCACCCAAAACATCTCAATTTGATTCACTGGTTATGTATGTAACTATCTGTAATTAAATAGAAAAAATGAAGTATTGTGGCACCTGATTTGCACTCTTTATAAGCATGAGAAACTGGCTGTTATTTTTTGCTCTATGTATCATGGGAATGGCTTACGCGATTCACATTCATTGGCGCCAATTGCCGTTGTCTCAATCTGAGATCCAAGCCGCTAGGCAGGCCGAGCACATCATCGTAGTGAAACGAAACCCAACCTTGGCCCGTCGAAAAATGAACTCCACTTTGCGAGTTTTACAGCAAAGCCACCTGGTTTTTTCCGAAAGTTGGAGGCTGCTTGTGGGCGCTAGTTCCAACACCACTTCGCCGATGAAAGCACTTTCCGTGCGTTTGGCGAAACACATGGCCAGTGATGCCGTGGGGATCTTGGCGAATCCAACCTGTCCGCAGAGTCACGATGAGCTTTCGAGCGTTGACGTGACTGATGCTACGAAACCCTTCGACCTCACACTGATACATAATGATTGTCGTTCGGGGTTGTTGCCCTCTGTAGCGGAAATCAAATGGACGAATTTCGAGAACCCAAAAGCTCCAGCGAAGATGAGTCTGTGGATTCATCCCAATCAGGTGAAAGAAGGCATCGGTGAGTCTTTGGCCTTGCTGAATCAAACCATCACCTGTGAGTACGTGGTCGCAGGGGACGACGACAAAATACTGAAGATGTCCTGTCAGCATTTGGGACTGGGTTTGACCCGGGCCGAACACTATCAGTTTCATCGCTTTGAATACCAAGCCGATCAGCATGATTTGCTGACGGTAGAGGCCGACCACTACCAGAACTTGATGGAAAAAATCGGCTGTGTTTCTGAGCAGCCTTGCCTGAAGTTGCAGGTGCCACTGGCGGGTCGAATTCACGTGGTCGACAATCGAAAAATGGGACCACGCAAACAGACCGAAGTGGTGGCGGCTGTAGCTCCACCTGCACCGATGGCGCCACCGCCTCCGTCCGAGTCGCCGAACCCACGGCCGACCGTGGGATTGCCCGGAGTGGCAGGGGCACCGCCCGCCGAAAATCCAGAGGCTGCGCCTGCAGTGAATGCTTTGAATTCCGCGCCGAGTGAGGTTATAAATGCGGCTCCAGTCAACGAAGCCAATATTGGCCAGGAGCAAAACAATGGCGAAATCCAAGCTAAAGCCGAAGTCAAAACCGAAATCCAAAGCGAAGGCGGCGAAGCCCGCAGCCAAAACCAAGCCCCCCAAAATCCAAGCCTACCTGGCCAAAATCCAGTTGGGCCAGCCAGTCCCGATGTTCAGCCTCCCGTCAACACAGGTGGACCAACCGACCTTCAGTCTCGAGAACCATCAGGGCAAGAAGCTGGTGCTGTACTTTTACCCGAAAGATAACACTCCTGGTTGCACCATTGAAGGCCATGACTTCACCAAACTCAAAAAAGAATTCGCGCGACAAAACACCGATGTCTTTGGTATTTCGCGGGACAGCTTGAAATCACACCAAGGTTTCAAAACTAAACAGTGCTACACCGTGGATTTGCTCAGTGACGAGGAAGAATTGGCCTGTCAGATTTTCGGCGTGATCAAAGAAAAAAATATGTACGGCCGCAAGGTGCTGGGAATTGAGCGGAGTACTTTTGTTATCGATGAAAAAGGCCAACTTGTCGCTGAATGGAGAGGCGTCAAGGTCCCCGGTCACGCCCAAGAAGTGTTGGAAAAAATCAAAGTTCTTTGAACCGCCAACTGGTGCCAAGTTTTCTTGGAACGAAAATTGCTTTAGCTCTTCGGCGGAGGGCAAAATGAGCCTATTTAAAATTTCACGAAGCATCATTCTGTGTCTATTGGCATTCAGTTTCAACGTCTTGGCGGATCCTATAGAAACTCCGCAACTGACCTTGACGAGGACAGTGGCTGACGGGCTGGAGCTCAAAGGTGTGCTATCTAAAAATATCTATCGAAGATACACCAAGAGTGTACCTTATAGCGTAGAAATTCCTTATCAAGAGACCATCACAAGAGTCGTCAATGAAACTTATTACACCATGGACCGAGTCTGTCGTGTGATTAAGAAAAAGCAAATCTGCAATATGGAACGAGTGGCTCATATTCGCCGTGTGACCAAAACAGAGACCGTGACCCGGCTCAGGACAAAGATCGTCTGCTGTCGCACAGAATCCTTCGTCGCTTTTGATCACCAAGAAGTGCTTCCAGTGAAACTCCTCTACCCAGCCAACACTCAATTACAGAACAATGAAACAGAGACTGTGAGAATCGAGCTCACTGGCAGTGAGTTTGAGCCAGATGTAAAAACTAGCTTTCTTGCCCAGCTGTTTCCATACATCGTAAAGTCCAAAGGCATGGATCAGGGCGTTTTCACGATTGAGGTGATCGAAGCTGTGCCTTAACCTTTGGAAAGAACCGTGAGGGCTTGGGCGAAGCCCTCAACGTCTTGTTCGGTGGTATCAAAAGAAATCATCCAGCGGCACTCAAATGTTTTTTCGTCCCAGACGTAGAAAAAATATTTTTCCCGCAGAGGTTTCACCCATTTTTGCGGGATGATCGCAAACACCACATTGCTTTGCACCGGTTGGGTGATTTGCACTCCGGGAATATCGCCAACAAGGCCTTCTAGTTTTTCCGCCAACCGCAGGCTGTGTTGGGCAATCTCGTGCCATAAATTGTTTTCCAGATATGTCGCAAAGGGGGCCGCGATGAAGCGGGTCTTCGAAGGCAATTGCGCCGCTTGTTTGCGAATAAAGGTGAAATCTTTGGCCAGATCGGGATTCAGAAAAACCACGGCCTCGCCAAACAACATTCCATTTTTGGTCCCACCGAAGGAAAGCACGTCGACACCGCTTTCACTCAGATGGGTTTTGAAATCCGTTTTCAAACTGACGATGGCATTGGCAATGCGCGCGCCATCGATATGAACGTAGAATCCCTCACTATGGGCCCAGTCACAGATCGCGCGAATTTCTTCGGTGGTGTAAACAGTGCCATACTCCGTCGGCTGCGTGAGACTGACCGCCTTTGGCTGGCTATGATGTTGGTCGCCCCTGCGAATCAGGCTGGACTTCAAGCTTTCTAAAGAGATTTTCCCATTTTTTGAGGGGAGTGGAAGTAGTTTGCAGCCGGCGAAAAATTCGGGTGCGCCACACTCGTCGACATTCAGGTGTGAAAGATCCGAGCAAAAAATCGAATTCCATGGACGAACCATGGCGCTGGCGCTGAGGACATTGGCGGCCGTGCCATTGAAAACAAAAAAGGTGGAAATTTTTCCGCCAAACAATTGCGCCAGGGATTGCTGGGCTTTTTCACTCCAGACGTCAGAGCCATACGACGGAGCGTGATCGATGTTGGCCTCGATGATGGATTGAAGCAGCTTCGGGTGCACGCCAGAATGGTTGTCCGAACCAAAACCTTTCATAGCGAAGGAAAAACCGTATGAAACAAAATCAGAGCCGCCAGTTTGCTGGTTCGATCGTCTTGATCCAACGCCGGTGAAACTTCGTAAACTCCTAGGCCCTGCACATCGAAGTGGGCGCTCAGGTGGCGAAGAGCCGGAAGAAATTCTTGGATACGTAAGCCAGTAGAAAAACTCTGCGAGCAGCCCGGGGCTTCGGCACTGCAGAAGCCATCGATATCGATGCTGAGCCAAAGCGGACGTCGGACTTGGCCAGAGCTGGGTAAATGCCGCTGTAGAGAGGCCAGCATTCCCTGCCGCTCTAAACTCATTAAGTCTAAAATCACGGCTCCGTGCTCTTTGGCCCAAGCTTGGTGGTGAACGCTGTTGCATTGGGGTTGAATACCGACCTCGAAAAAATCAATTTTCCCGTGATATTTTTCCAGCAGTCGGTGAAACGGAGTTCCCGAATGAAAACCCTTGTCGCTGGGACGCACATCTAAATGCGCATCAAAATTGATCACCACCGGGCGCAGTGAGGATGATTTCAAATTGTGTTCGACAAAGGCGGCAGCATCGGGGAAGCCGTAGTCATGACCTCCGCCAAGAGACATGACTTTTTTTCCAGCACTCAGAATTTGCAAAACCGTTTTTTGCGCAAAGGTGTGGCGCTCGCGCAGATGGATGACAGAATCACTGTCCGGTGCCACTTCAAAGTGCAAATTTCCCAAGTCGTGGAAAACCTGCGAAGAGTTCGGTGCCGTCATCCGATAAAAGTATTTGCGAATGCAGTCGGGCGCACCGCGCGCCCCAAGGCGTCCGCCGTTCAGCCGGATGCCATCGTCGTCGGGATATCCCAAAATCGCCCAGCCGCCCCTAGCAAGCTTGGCTAACTCATCCGGCGATGTGACTTGGGCGAGATCACCCAGCCTGGAATCCTTTGCATCATTTTTGGAAAAAAAAAGACTGTCAGTGGCCGTTTTTATGCTGATCATCTGAAAAACTCAATTTCACTAACTGATAAACTTGCGGATTACCGCTGTTCGGATCGACAAAACTGAATTCGGCAGTGTCACCTTTGAGCGAAAGACTGGCCGAGATCACTCGGTTGACAGAGGAAAAGAAAATTTTCCAAGTGTTGTTGACACCAGGAATGATCGAATAAGGCATCGCCACGGGCCGCTCACTGGAATCCACCGTACCCTGTAAGGACACCAACGCATTTGAAAAATCTCTGAAAATGATCCAATGGTCGCCATTTTTCCAAGTTCCTAAAAGTGCCGCTAGGGCGACAAAATCAATGGAGTTCAAAACCAACGCGTTGCCGACAAGGCTGCCAGAGGCCTCCATGTAATCGCCGGACTCTAGTCGCAGCAGATTTTTTTGCACATCGGAGGTCAACGTCTTCACTTCCAAAGAACCACTCACTCCTGCCGACGGCAGTAGATAAACGTTCGTGTTCACTTTGGAAATGACACCGGCAAAGGTGTCTGCCTGGGCCATCGAGGTACAAGCGACGAACAGCAGCGCTAGGTTAAAGGCAAGGCGTATTGGTTTCATGAACTGGGTTGTGACACTAGACCTTTCCAGTATCAAATCAATCTTCTGTGTGGCTCAGCGCACAAGATTGCGATTTGTGCGCTGCATATTCAATTATTTTCCATTCTTGGGTCTAATTAGATTGTGGATGTCAGTTCGTTGAACATCGTATTTCCTAAGACCATTGAAATTCTTCACGAGAAGAAGATCTCCTATTTGCAAGAGCAATTTCGTAAGACACTTCACGAGCAAATTTTAGTTTCGACAGATTCTGACATTCCAAGATGGTTTCCTGTTTTTCTGAAATTTCAAGGAATCAGGCCAGAGATTTTAGAGGTCGCTGAATTTGAATATTTGCGGCACTTGGTGATTCAGCAAGAAGCCGCGGCCCTGCGTATGGATCATGGTCAGCTAGGGCTTAACTCCACTTTGCAATTCGTCGAGCTTCATCATGCACAGCCCAAGTTGAACCGCGAACGTGGGCTCTATTGTTTTTTCAAAAAACAGGAACAGCTGATTGAGTATAAACTAAGCATTCAGCAAGCGCTGGTGGTGGATCTTTTGCACGACGAGCGAAAATACTCTCTGGAGCAACTGGCCCTACACGCTGCCACTCACGAGATGGGACGTATCCAGAGTCTGCAAAAATGGAAAGAGACCGTTTTTGAAATGTTGCAGCTCGGGATTTTAGTCAGCCAACTGAAGGGAAATGAAGCGTGAGGAAAATAGGGGTCCTGTTTCTGATGTGCCTGCTTCCCGCCGGAGCTTTTGCCAGCTATTCCTCCTACGGTGGCGGGGGCAATGGTGACAGTTTTCGGTTTGGCTGGAGCGTACTTCGCTATGATCATACCACGGCCTATTCGGGGCAGTCGTCGACGGACACTCAGGTTTTCAATGTGGTTTCAAAGCTTGGTTACCAATGGAGCAGCGGACTTTATTTAGGTGCTGCTTACGAATCATCCGCCAGTTATTTGAATGCAACGGGAACTCCCACGCCAGAAAAGCGTATTAGTTACGGGCCGGCCATTGGTTACGGCAGCAATGGCTTTTTTATCATAGGCTCTTATTTCTCCAGCACGACCGACACCAAATCGGATGGCTCCTATTTTTCCGGTGGTACCGGTTATGAGGTGGAGCTGGGTTACAACTATCCAGTGACCAGTAATTTTTATTTGGGCGTCAGTTTGGTCTACAATAATTACACTTGGACGAACTATACCGTCGGCACCACTGTTCTTAGTCAGAACAATTCCCAGACAGATACCTACCCCGCCCTGGGATTAGGGTTCACCTTCTAGGTCGCGCTCCTTGTAGATCTAGGCCATTGGGAGAGATAAGCTTTGTGGATTTTTTTGTCTTTGTGTTTGTCTTCTCGGATTATTAAATCCTCGTTGGTGTAACCGGTTTGGATTTCTTTTATTTTTATCACTTGATTTTTTAGCGTGAAAACTATTCTCCAGGTTCTGTAGGCTAGGGTGTGGTTTTCTTTGGATTGGCTGGTGATTCTTTTTTTCTTATTGTTTGTTGGGTCTTCGCTGAGTTGAATTTGGGTGAAGTTTTTTAGTTCTGTGATTCCGTTTTGGATGAGGAATTTTAATTGTTTTTCCGCTTTGCTTGACCACTCGATTTTGTGCGGGTGGCTTTGGATCCAGCCATTGGTGGCTTTTGGAAAACTGTCGGCGTAAGGGAGATACGGTTTGATGTCTAGAACTGGGGTTTGATCTAAGAGATCGAAACCTTCGACCTCGATTTTTAGACCTTGGATCTTTTTTAATTTTACGCAGCTCATGCCAATGGGATTTGGGCGGTAGGGCGAGCGGCTGGCGAAAACTCCTACTTTTGTTGGGCTTCCTCTTGGAGGTAGGACTTTGGGTTTCCAGTTTTGGTTGTGATGGAAATGGAACAGGATCCAGACGTGGGAAAATTCTTGTAGGCGCTCTAGTGCTTGTTCGAAATTTTTTCCAGGTTTGAGCTGGATGTAGCCTTCGCTGTTGTTCTCTTCAAGACTGCCTTGCCTAGCGGCTTCATAGGGATTTTTTTTTGAGCAATGGAAGACTCCGATGGGTTCGATGTTCATGAGTGTTGGCGACTCCATTCGAAGGCGGCAACGGCGGCGGCTTGTCCGACATTGAGGCTGTTTTTAATTCCGTACATGGGGATGGACCTGACTTCATCGACCTGGGATAGAAGTGAATGATCCAAACCGAATCGCTCATTGCCAAGTAAAAAGGCCACCGGGCTGGGCATTGGCGCTGCGAAAATATTCTTTGAATCTTTTCCGGTTTCAAGAGCGATGATTTTAATTCCTTCGCTGCGATAGTGGCTGACTGCCGATTCTGCGCGTTCAAAAAATTTCTGGGCGACAAATTGGTCGGCGCGCATCGCTGTTTTTTTCACCTGCGACTGCTCGGGTCTGGGTGTGTATCCACAGAGAGCCATCTCCATCGCGCCGACACTGTCGGCTAGACGAAAGATAGAGCCCACGTTGAAGGCCGAGCGCAAATTATCCAAAATAAAATAGATCGGTCGCCTGGGTGCCTTGGTGGTCGGAGTGTCGGTCTCTACCAGAAAATCGGCATCGGTCCATTGGCGATCTAGGGCTCTTTCGACGGGAATCATGAAATTGACAAAATGGCGCAAGGTCATTCCCGCTGAAAAATGCCTGGGGATCTCTGCCAGGCGTTGTAGGTCCGCGCGAGGGGAGTTCTGAAAACTCAGAAGTAGCTCGGTCAGTGCAGCCAGCAATTGCGGATCTAAATGGTTTTTTTCAATCTCTAGAGAAAGTTGTAGAATTCTCTGCAGTGTTTGTGTTTGTTCCGAAGAAAAGGGATCAGCCACACAATGGCCTATTTAACTTTGTCGCCAGGTTTGGCTCCAGAGTCCGGTGAAAGAATAAATAATTCTTTGCCGCCGGCTCCTGCCGCCAGCACCATGCCTTCGCTCATGCCGAATTTCATTTTTCGGGGTTTTAAGTTGCAGACCACGACCGTCAGGCGGCCAACTAAGTCTGAAGCTTTGTAGGCTGAGCGAATGCCGGCAAAAATTTGTCGGGTTCCCAAAGGGCCCAGATCCAATTTCAACTTCAGCAATTTGTCGGCCTCGACAACCTCTTCGGCTTCGATGATTTTGCCGATGCGCAGATCCACTTGATTGAATACATCGATTTCAATTTCACCGCCGGGCGCCGCTTTCGTTGGCGCCGCGGCGCTGGGGGGTATTGAAGCATCGGCTTTCGGTTTTGAGTCTTCCATCATTGCCTTTACTTTTTCTGGGTCCACTCTTTGTGCCAGATGTTCGTAGTCGTTGATCATATGATTTTTCAGAGCTTGGCTTGCGTCCGACCAGGTATAAGGTTTTTCGCCGAACAGGGCTTCAACTCTTTTGGTGTATTCTGGAAGCACCGGTTTCAAGTAAATGCTCAGCATTCGAAAAATATTCAGCGTCGTGGTTAAAACTTTTTTGGTCGATGCTGGATCGGCCTCGAGCGTTTTCCAGGGTGCTTTTTCGTCGAAATAGCGATTGGTCTCGTCAGCGATAGCGCGAATTTCACCAATAGCCCGGGCGAACTCCCGACCTTCGATGAGCATAGCGATTTCTTCTGATTTTCTAGCAGCGCTGTCGAATAATTTCTGTCCGTCAGTGTCCATCTCGGTCATACGGCCGTCGGATTTTTTCTTCAGCATTTGCGCCCCGCGAGAGCCCAAATTGGTGATTTTACCAATCAGATCCGAGTTCACGCGGTTGATGAAGTCGGATTCGGACCAATCAAAATCATCGACGGTATTTCCCAATTTGCTGGCATAATAATAGCGCAAAAACTGCGGATCCAAATGTTTGAGGTAATTCCTTGCAGGTATATTTGTGCCCTTGGACTTACTCATTTTTTCACCGTTGATGGTGAGCCTTCCATGAACGAAAACTTGAGTCGGAGTACGGAAGTTCGCAGCTTTTAGCAATGCTGGCCAAAAGAGTGTGTGAAAGTAGACGATGTCTTTACCGATGAAGTGATAGACCTCGGTGCCGGCTTTGGCGCTGGTATCGGGCTTCCAAAAATCGTCGAAGTTTAGTCCCGATTTTTTAGCGAACTGCCGCGAAGCGGACACATATCCCATGGGCGCATCCACCCACACGTAAAAATATTTCCCCGGATGACCAGGAATTTCAAAACCAAAATAAGGAGCATCGCGCGAGATATCCCAGTCGCGGAGTGGCTCGTTGAACCACTCTTTCATTTTGTTGGCCATTTCTTTGGAGGTGTGTTCGGGCAACCAACTTAATAAAAATTCGCGAAAATGATCCAGCTGAAACATCAGATGGTCAGAGTGTTTTTTCACCGGAGTGCTTCGGCAGACCGAGCAGTAGGCCTCTTTCAAATCATTGGGCGAATAGGTGGCGCTACAGACATCGCAATTGTCGCCGTACTGGTCTTTAGAACCGCATTTGGGGCAAGTGCCCTTCACAAAGCGGTCGGGCAAAAACATTTGATCGTGATTGCAATAGAGCTGCTCTACGGATTTGGTGGTCGTGTGATTCTGCGCTTTCATGGCGGCCCAGAACTCGTTGCACAGCTCTCGATTTTCTTCGCTGTTGGTGGAGGAATAATGCGCGAATTCAATCTGAAAATCGGCAAAGTCCTTAGTGTGTCCTTGCCAAACCTCTTCGATGAGTTTTTCGGCCGTGATTCCACGTTTTCGGGCTTCGACCATGATGCCGGTGCCATGGGTGTCGTCGGCGCAGATGTAGTGGGACTCATGTCCACGCATTTTTTGGAAGCGATTCCAGAAGTCAGCCTGCAGGTACTCTACCAAATGCCCGATATGAATGGGACCATTGGCATAGGGCAAAGCAGCAGTGACTAGAATCCTTCGATTTTTCATTAAAACTAAGCTAGCAATAAGTGGATGAATATGCAAACTCCCAAGCTCTCGGCGGCCGATGTTTCTGAGATCTTAAAATCCAAAAGCGGCAGCTATTATGCCATGTATTCCAGTTGGCTGGGGGGAGTCGTCACAGAGCCTCACTTGATGGCGATTCCTATGGATGACCATTTGGTCCATCGCGGGGATGGCGTTTTCGAGGCCATCAAGATCGTCAACGGCGGAGTTTATCTTTTGGAAGAACATTTGGACCGATTGTTCGTCAGCGCCGCTAAAATTGGCCTTGGGACTCAGTTCCTCCGCGAAGATTTGAAGCGCATTGTTCTACAGACCTGTAAAATCGGTTTGGAAGAGATCGTTCAAAGAAAATCCGTACCGCGCCATCAGGTTTCGGCCATCGTGCGATTGTTCATCAGTCGGGGACCTGGCAGTTTTAGCCCCAATCCCTACGACACCAAAGGCCACCAATTTTACTGCGTGGTCACAGACTCAAAAATGATGTCTGCCGAAAAATATGCCGGGGGTGTTTCCGTTGGTAAGAGTGAAATTCCGGTCAAGCAAGGCTGGTTCGCGACAGTTAAAAGTTGCAACTATTTGGCCAACGTTTTGATGAAAAAGGAATCCGTGGATCGCTCGTTGGATTTCACCGTGGCCTTCAACGGTGATGGTTTTTTGGCTGAAAGTTCCACGGAAAATATTTTTTTGATCGACCGAAACTCTCGAATGATCCATCCGCGCTGGGATTACATCTTGAAGGGCACCATGATGATTCGTGCTTTTGAGCTGGCGCAGGAAAATCAGTGGCTGTCCGTGATTGGCGCAGCCGACATCAGCGAGGCCGACCTATTGTTGTGTCAGGGCGCCTTTATGGTCGGTACGACATTGGATGTGATTCCGGTCACTCAGTATGAGGGTAAGAAACTGCCTGTTTCTAATATCTACGAAAAACTGTTAAAGGCGCTGAGGGCCGATCAACAGCAAGGTTCAAAAAAACTCACCATAATTGATTGACGTAGCGCTTCGCAGGGCCTGGAGTAATTGGACTTGGCCAGTACTCAGTTCTCATTGACGCGATACTTCGCAGGGGCTGCAGTTTTCAAATCTCCAGCTGAATTTTGTAGAGTAAATCAGGATCGCTCAAAACCAGTTCGCCGCCGCGAGCGATGGTCAGCAGCGGATCTTTCGAAATCCGGACAGGCAGCCGGATTTCGTTCTGCAACCGCAGATCCAAGTCGCGAATTAAGGCGCCTCCACCAGCCAGTACCACGCCACCTTCGATGATGTCCGACACCAACTCAGGAGGAGTTTTCTCTAGCGCCGAGTGAATGGCCTCAATGATTTGATTGATATCATGATCCATGGAATTGCCGACCTCTTCGGAAGAGGCCTCGATGGATTTTTGTAAGCCAGAGTCCGCATCGCGGCCACTGATACTCATGGAGTGAATGTCTTTTTTGGGAGTGGCCGTGCCGATATTGATCTTCAAGTTTTCGGCGGTGTCTTGGCTGATGATCAGTCCGCGGCGTTTTTTGAAATACTCCATGATCGATTCGTCGATTTTGTGTCCGCCGACCCGAATGGCCTGGCAATAAACGATGTCGGCCAGCGCGATGACGGCCACTTCAGTGGTACCGCCACCGATATCGACAATCATGCTGCCGCGAGCTTCTTTCACAGGAAGATCGGCGCCTAAAGCAGCCGCCATAGGTTCGTCGATCAAGATCACTTCGCTGGCACCGGCGGCTTTGCCCGCGTCGATGGCCGCGCGTTTTTCCACTTCGGTCACTCCCCATGGCAGGGAAATCACGATGCGTGGACGTTTCATAAAGCCCTTCATTCCTGGGCGGCTCAAAAAATGGCGAAGCATGGTTTCAGTGGTGTCGTAATCGGCAATAACGCCTTCTTTGAGAGGGCGAAAGGCGATGATGCTTCCCGGAGTTTTTAAAATTCGATCGCGGGCTTCAGCTCCCACGGCGACGACTTTGCGTTTTCCAGAACTCACTTCTGAAAAGGCGATGAGGGTGGGTTCATTGATGATCACACCCTTGCCTTTGACCGCAATCAAAGTGTTGGCTGTGCCAAGATCCACGTAAATGTCTGCGCCCTTCGATCCATCATCCTTGAAGAAGGAAAACATAACTCTCCCTGTTGCTGACTTAGAAAAAACTTAATGTGTTTTCTTTAGAGCGACTTCGCTCTCGTCCAGCAAATAGGTTACGTTGCCTGCGATATAAGTGAAAGCATTATTGAGATTGACGCCTAACTCTGCGCCGAACATCCATTTGGGATAATCGGGGGCGTGGTACTCGCAGCCGCCAACCAGTTGCAAAGTCGTCAGCGTGGTCGTGGGAGTACCGACAAGACCAATCGGCAGTGAACCATAAGGTGTGACTGGACCATACACGGTCTCAAAATCTTTGCTGACGATGGGCATGAGACGTATGGCGTTCCAGTTGCCATTGGCACGTCTGGCGTAGTTGGCCTCGACCTTGCCACCGACCGCGGGTTGTTTGCCATAATCGGGGATAGGAATCCATTTGTAAGAGAGGGCGGCTTCAAAACTGGTGTCGCCGATTCCCATTTTTGTGCGCACGCTGCTATCATGATTGATGGGTGCATCGAAAAAACCAGAAAAATTAAAGCCACCGCTGTCAAAAACCAACTGCGGTTCAGCACCCAGGCGATATTGCCCTTCCTTTGGAAGATTTCCACTTTCACCCACGGTGAAATAGGCCAGGGCCTCTGTCGATAGCGCCAATGTGATCAGCATCAATAAACTGAATCGAATAAGCATGAATTCTCCCGTTTTAGATTCTAAAAACCTTCCGCTTGTTTGACAAGAAAGCCAATCAACGTCAACCTAGTGCATGAAAGGTTGAGTAATTTCATGAAACTGCCCATTAGTTTAGTCGTTGTTACACTCAACGAGGAAAAAAATATAGAGAGGTGCCTAAAATCGGCACCATGGGCGGACGAACTGCTAGTCCTTGACAGTGGCAGTCACGATCGAACCCGAGAGCTGGCAGAAAAAATGGGAGCCAAAGTTTTGAACGAACCTTGGCGGGGATATGGCGCCCAAAAACATCGAGCCGTGGATCTTGCCAAGAACGATTGGGTTTTTGCCATCGATGCCGACGAAGAAATCAGTCCGGAACTCAGCCTAGAAATTCAGCAATTTTTTTCACAACTACAGGCCGAGGTCGCCTATTCCGTGCCCCGAAAGTCTTTTTATTTGGGCCGCTGGATTATGCATGGGGGCTGGTACCCGGATGCGCAGACTCGACTTTTTCAACGGCACTTCAGCCAATGGAATAAAAAAGTCATCCATGAGCGAGTGGTGAGCCCAACAGTTCGAAGCCTGAAAGCTCCGCTGTACCACTATGTTTTTCGCAATGTTGAGCATCACGTGGCCACCAACAATCGCTATTCCAGCCTACAGGCCGAAGAGTATCTAAAAAACGGTGGTCGTTTTTCTTTTTTCAAATTTTTATTCAAGCCTTTGAGCAAATTCCTTGAGTGTTACTTTTTGAAGCTAGGTTTTTTAGACGGCAGGGCCGGTTTTGTGATCGCCGTGGGCGCGGCTTACTCGGTTTTCATTCGCTGGGCTAAGATTTGGCAACTCAGTGGGGAGGAATCATCATGAATAGAATTATTTTCTTGATCTGCATCTTGGTCTTCCCTGGCCTTAGTAGTTGGGCCGAAAACAAGGTGAAATTTCCGGTTGTCAGCGAAGTGACCGGCGCCGTGGAGCTCAGTTCAAAATCGGGAAATTCCCGCACCCCGAAAAAAGGCGAAATTTTAAAAGATCGGGCCCACATTCACACAAAATTGGGCGCCAAATTGCGTCTGCAGTTGGATGAGCAAACTGGCCTTTTGGTTTTTGAGAACACCGATTTGGAAATTCCCGCGATCGATGCTCTGACGGGTGATATCCGCGAAATTCAATTGATGTCAGGTCAAGTGCGAGTGGACTCTCACGGCGATAACCAGCGGATTTACTCGACTCCGATCACTAGCGATGTCTATACCCAAGCGGATTTTCTGCTTTCCTACAACACGGCCACAAGCCTTGCCGGGATGATTTGCTTCCGAGGGGAGTTGAACTTCCGTGGCATCGAGGCCGAGACCAGCTCTCGGATCGGTGCCGGCGAAAGGTCCTATTTCCAAGGAGTGATGGAAGCTGGGGCGCCAGCCTTCGATGTACTGATGAAGGGCCGCAAAATCGCTCGCGGAAAATTGGGACCAGTGGATTCGCTTCCAGCAGCAGAGCTTGAGCAATTGAATAAAATTTCAGCGATCCCAAAACCTGTGGTTGTAAAACCTCCGCCCGAGGCCGTGAGACAACCGGGACAAATTTGCGAGAAACCTTTTGCCAAATTGAACGAGTGTGTGTGGACCTGCGAGGGGATGCCAAAGCATCCCAAAAGACCAATTCAATCTTGTGATGCCTATGATTGCGTACGCCGACGTTGCGATGCCAACGGAAATTGGGCGGATGATTACAAAGTTCCCGCCAGCGCGGGAAGGTGTCAGGTTAAACCCCAAATAGCACCCTGCGACTACTAGCCCGCGTTCGCGCTAAAAAGCCCGGATCCTTCGTTGTTCGGGCGCTCACTGTCGAACCATAGGTTCGCCTTCGGCGAAACGGCGTGCGGGTAGCACGCCTCAGCGTTCGCTTCCTCTCGCCTCGGCTGCGGGCTTTTTAGCGCGAACGCTTGGTGGTTTTTGCGTTGCTGGTGGGGGCGGGGTCGGATAATATTTTTTTCAGAGGTGATTTGTGAGATTTATATTTATTTTTCTTATTTTTGGAATTTCTGGGGTTTGTTTTTCTCAGGAGGCTTTGGTTTCTGTGGTTTTGCATCCGGCGGGGTCTTTTAAGGTTAGGTCCACTAAGGTTGAGGGCTCGGCTAAGGCGTTGGCGGATGGATCTTTTCAGGCGGCGAATATTTCTGTCGGGCTGACGGAAGTTGATACTGGAATTGGACTTCGCGACACTCACACTAAGAAACACTTAGAGACCGACAAGTTTCCTTCGGCGATTTTGGTTTCTGCGACCGGTAAAGGTGGCAAGGGAACTGGTGTGATAAAAATTAAAGGTATTGAGCAAAAAATTTCTGGCACTTATGAAATCGATGGCGGAACTTTGACGGCGCATTTTCCTCTGACTTTGTCGGATTTTAAAATTGATAAGATCAAATACATGGGCATCGGAGTGGATGACACCGTCAACGTCGACGTGAAAGTTCCAGTTTCAAAATAAATAGCCGATGGAAAAATCCCACAATGTGTTGGCATTGCTGCCCAGCGCGCCCATCAGGAACTGTACGTTCCAAGTGGGCGTCAAGTTAAAACGCAAGTTTCCTTGGGCTCCAAAATTGACGCTGGCTCCGGACGTGGCGGTTGTTGTTGAGTTCGTGACCGTTGGATAGCTGATCTGCCTAGCCAGTGCTAGAGGGCCGGCGGCCAAGGTCATTGTTGGTGACAGCTGAAGGCGATAGAGCACCGACAGGTTTTCGCCCGTCCACGGAACGTTGCTGCTTTGATAAACTAAGAGCGCCTGGTTGCCTCCAGCCGTTGCAGTGCCCGCAGAAAAACCTCCGTCAACGCGCCATCCATGCGGCGACTGTCCAAAGTCACCTTCGTAGCTTAGGTTCAAATTATTTCCCGAAAAATTGCTAGAGCCAAAGTCTTTGGCTGTACCACTTTGCAGAGTCAGGGTCTCTTGCCAACTGAGATAACCCAGCGAAACGTTCCAGTGTGGACTGGCCCAGGCACTTGCACCCAGCAGAGTCACAATCATAGCGAGGCCGCTACAGCGAAACATGAATTTGTCCTTCCAAAAACCATTGATCGGGACTGGCCGACTGAGTGGTCAAAATACGCTGATTCATCAGATCCGCGCGAAGTTCTACTCGCGGCAGAGGAAAGCTGAGCAGGCCCACATCCCAAGTCCAATTTTCATTGGTGGTGGGATTGAAAAACTGATTGTACCTCTCTACAGTTACTTTCAGATTATATCCACGGGTGAGCAAAACCATGGCTTCGCCCATGGTGTAACTTCCCATGGAGTCTGCGGCACCTGCAGGTTGATCGTGGATAAAGCCGTACTCTCCTAAAAATGAAGAGCCCTTGGAAATTCCTTGGCGATAGTGAATGGCGGCCATATCTTTGTTCAACAGATTGCTTTGACTGGTCAGCACGGAAGCGCCCAAGCGTTTGCGATCACCGATTTCTATTTCGCTCAAGGCAGAGGCGCCTTTCGCTTGCAGGTTGACGGTGTCATAGGGATTTCCGGCGAATAGGTTGACTGCGGTCTCCCATTTTTCTTGCACGCGATGGAGGATCACTCCGGCAGAGTCCTTATTTTGAATCACCTGGGTGCCTTGGGAATAGCTTAAGATCGGATAGAAGCCTGCGTACTTCCGCTGGGGGGATTCATGGTCGTCGTTACGCAGCCCAAAGACTTTTTCCATCAAGCCTATATAAATCCACCATCCTTCGGCGATTTCCTCGCGCACGTAGGCTTCCCTGGCCAGGACATGATCGAAGCCCTCGCTGCCGTTTCCGTAATTTTGCGGCTGAATGATATTGGCAAAAGTGACGGTGCCCAGAAATTTCCCACTGTCATCGTTTTGCACGGTGACTCCGAACTCTTCTTGCATGTTCAGCCACGTGTACGTGGGGCTAGTCGAACCGAAATTTCGCTCGTAGTTCAGACCACGGTAATTCACGTGGGGGCGCAACCAAGCGGGCAATTCCACCGAGCCTAAGAATCCCGACTGATTGCCCATGGCCTCGTCATCCATGGTTTTCGGATAGAGCGCTCGTGAGGAAATTTCTGCCGACCACAGGGCGCGACCGTAATCGTTCAGCGGGCCTCCGCCCAAGCCGTTGAAGTGACAAGTCAGACAAGAAGTATACCCATAGCCGATGAATTCGGGGTAGGCATGGGCGATCCCACTCTTCAAACCGCAGAATAGGGCAATGCCTACGATCGTTCTTTTCAAACTGTCCTCTTTGTTTTAGATCCCCCTCAGTCTTCTTATATTTTTTTCAATAAGTCATTGGCTTATTGTTCTGGGACATTCATTTTGTGCACAAAGTTCACCCTCTCAGTTCCATGGAAGGCGAGGCATTTAGTTAATTTATGCAAAGGTTAGCTTTTGCACTTATTTGAGTTGTCAGCGAAAAGGACCTGCGCTAAACAATTTGCGGGAAGAGATCTTCCCCTGAAGAAATAGATGGAGTTAAAATTATGTTGTTCTACACCCTGTTGATGACATCCTTGATGGCGAACGCCGCCGATTTGAAAACTGTTTCTAACACTAGCCAAAGTACTGAGGCGAATCTTAAGCCCGGGGCCCCGGTCACCAAAGTGATGAGCATCAAAGACGTGGTGACAACGGCTTTGGCCAACAATCCCAGTCTGAAAACTCAGCGGGAAAAAGTGAACCAGTATGCTTACCTGACCTCTCTGACTAGGTCTGCATTGTTCCCCAATTTGAGTCTGAGTGGCTCGGCGGGAAGTGCACAGGCCGCACTCAGTTCGGGAAATCCGCCGCTGTTCAACGGCACTATGTACAACCAATATGGAACCACGCTGACACTCACGCAGCCCCTCTTTGCTTTTGGTGCCATGGATGCGGTGGATAGGTCGGACTACGACCGCAAAGTTCAGGTCACTGCAGTAGAGATCGCCGAGCGCACACTGACCACGAATGTGGTCAGTTCTTTCTACAACATAATTCTTAACGAAAGACTTCTGAATTACCTGATCGAAAGTAAAAAAGTCCTAGAGAAATCCCTGGAAACCACGGTTTACCGGGAAAAAATCGGTCGGGCTCAGTTGCTGGATGTTTTGCAGGTCAAAACACAGATAGCCTCGATTCAGCCGCAAATTGACACTGCTAGAAACACTTACGAAACCGCCGCAGCACAGTTGGCGTCCTTCATGGGTGTCAGTGGCAAACAGTCGGAAATTGCTATTCGCGGAACCCTAAAGACATTGTTTTTGAAAGATCTGGAAAAACATGTCGATTATAAAAACTATTATCTACCAGAGCTCGAGGCCAATCGCTTACAAATTGCGCAAATTCAAGATGCTAAAAATGCGGATCAAGGCCAATATTTGCCGATTTTGAAAGCCACTGGGAATTATGTTTTCGCTTCTTACACCGCATCTGATTTATACAGTCAGAATAACAACTCGTGGAATGCGCAGTTAGTACTGACCATTCCGATCTTTGAAGGGCTGGCCTCAAAATACGATGCCTCCAACTACGCTTCGCAAGAATTGCAACTGTACAGCAGTCGCAGAGACTTGGAAAACACCTTGAACCTGAATCAAATCACCAGTCGTAAATCCATGGAAACCGCAGAGACTTCTCTGGCATCTGCGACAGAGGCCGATCGCCTAGCTAAGCAGTCCTTGGCGGAAGCCACCCGGCAGTATCGTTTGGCGACCATCGATTTTCTGAATTATTTGACCATTCAAAATACGGCATTTACGGCGGCTTCAACCCTGGATCAGATTCGCTACAACAGCATCACGGCCTGTGCGAATTATTTCGTGGCCTCGGGTCAGCCACTCAGCATTTTAATTGATTTGTTATCGCAAGGAGAATGAAAATGAAGTCTGTTTACGTTCTAACTATGGTGCTCTTGTTCTCTGTCGCGGCTTTGCCGGTGACCAAACCGGTCGTCAATGACGAATCTTTGAATCCGACCGTGCAAGACTATACGGTGCCGGTCGAGCAGCAATCCACCTATATACGTGCCACCGGAAATGGCGATGAATATGCACCGAAGATCTCGGACTATGAGTTCACCTCTGCCAGTTGGTCGCCTTCTGCTTTGAACCGTGCCAGTTTGATTCCTGCCGATACGAATTTTCAAACAGGACCAATTCCTATGTTGGGCGTGGCCCGAGTTTCCCCGTATAGATATGCTCTGGGCGGCGTGATCGAAACTGACTTCGGTGTTTACTATGCTCGCTTAACCAGAAATGGAACTGTTGCCTCTAGTTCTTCCGACACCACGGTGAAAGAGAATTTGGATGTGGCTGCGGTGAAAATGGGTATGTCCTATCGTGTTCCTGGTTTGGGAACTCGCTTTCTTCAGCCGTCTTTGGAACTAGATGTGATGCCCACTTGGATTGCCAGCGAGCGTTCGGCTTTCGAGCAGTACGGGGTGAATGCGCTGGGAGTGATTTTCGCCGCCGATATCAAATTGATGTATTGTCCAGATTTCATGCAGGCCCCTATGGGAGCAAAAACAGGTGAAGGCGTGGGTGTCGCTTACTTAGTCACCGAGGGTTCCGTCGGTGGATCTGACATGAGTGGCTCTGGATTGCAGGGCATTTTGAGAATGGGATTTTAATTGGACGGATCAAAGATGACCTCTTTATTGAAGGCTCCCACGAAGCGGATGCAAACGGTTTACAGCAATGAACTTGTGGCCAGTTTGTTTTTCAGCATCGTGCCTCAGGCCATGCGGGTGTTTCGTGAAGAGATGCGCACTCATCGCAGTGGTGCCATGAGCATGCCGCAATTTCGTATCTTAGCCCAATTATTTTCAGAACCTATTAGCAATAAGGAATTGGCCAGCCGGCTGGGCGTCAGCGGTGCGGCCATGACCCGCATGGTGGATTCGTTGGCAGCCGATGGTTTGGTCGCCCGTGCCACGAACAAAAAAGACCGCCGTTCCATTTACATTCGTCTGACCAAAAAAGGTCATGCCTATTTTCAGCGCATTCGCGGTGCCGCGATTTTATCGCTGGCCCGACGATTGGAGGGCTTGGATGAAATTCACATTGAGCAATTGGGTGCTGGCCTGGGGCTGATCTCAAAAGCCCTTGTGGAACTGCGTTCATCCAGTTCAGTGGTCGCCGTCCATCCGGATCTTGCGACGGATCGCTAGATAAATGTGAAGCGGAAACAAAGAAAAAACCGCGGCCAAAAATAAGCCTTGTGTCACAGAACTTAGTTCCAGTGCCGGATCGGCCATCAGTAAAATCAAAGCCAATGAAAAGCAAAGCGTCCCGCCGACGTGAATAGCCATCAAAGTGCGCCGGGGCCCCGAAGAGAAATCCAAGTCTTTGAATTCGACCACTCGTGTAACGCCGACGATGAAAAAAATAATTGCAAAAGTTAACAATCCCACATTAGTCCAGAGAACCTCATGTGATTTTCCATAGATCGAAATGAGCATCGTCCCTCCAGCGCAGAAAGTGCTTCGAATATCATAAAACTGCAGCGTTATTCTTCATATTGCAATTATAAATTATTGTTTTCTCGAGCGAAATTCTGCTAATTTGTCGGGTGATAAGGGGTAAGCCTCCAATGAGTATTTCCGAAGTTTCCATTCGCCGACCGGTCTTTGCTTGGATGTTGATGTTTGGCCTGATTATTTTCGGGGGGATCTCTTTCTTTCGCATGGGCATTAGCAATATGCCAGACGTGAATTTTCCGATCGTCAATATCGCCTTGCGCTTGGATAACGCGGCACCAGAGGTCATGGAAATCAACGTCGTCGATATCATCGAAGATGCGGTGATGGGCATCGATGGGCTAAAAAGCGTTTCTTCCAGTATCAGTCAAGGCGTTGCCAACATCACCTGCGAGTTCAATTTGAATCGCAACATCGATGTGGCGTTGCAAGAGGTGCAGAATCGAATTTTACAAATCAATAATCAATTACCGACGACCATGTATCCACCGGTGATTTCCAAGATCAATCCAGAGGATCAGCCGATCATGTGGGTGATTGTGACCGCCGATGACAATGTGCCGCTGGTGCAGCAGATGATGTACGCCAGAAATACGCTGAAGGATCAGTTCTCGACGACCGAGGGTGTGGGCAGTGTGACACTCTCTGGTTATGTCGATCCGAATCTGCGCGTGTGGCTGGATGCGGACAAATTGCACAAGCTTGAGCTAAATTCCGCGGACGTCTGGACCGCCATTCAGAATGAACAAACCGAACAACCTGCAGGCCGCATTGAGGCCCCACTCAACGAGCTGAACGTGCGAGTGCTGGGCGAAGCCAATACCACCGATTCTTTCTCGAACATTCGCATCCAGTCACGAGGGGGAGGCATCAATTATCTGCCAACTCACTTGAGTCAGGTGGCGAAGATCGATGAGGGAGTTTCCGATATTCGTGCGATGTCCCGCTACAACGGAGTGAATGCCATAGGCCTGGGTATTATCAAGCAGCATGGATCCAATGCCGTGGCGGTAGGAAAACTCATTCGCAAAAAAGTGGAAATGGTCAGACAGGGTTTGCGGGCGGGCTATCACATCGACGTGCGTTTGGATTCAACCAAATTCATCCAAGAGTCCGTGGACGAGCTCAACATGACTTTGTTGGTGGCTGCACTATTGACTTCCGTAGTCTGTTTCCTTTTCTTGGGTTCTTGGTCTTCGACTTTCAATGTTCTATTGGCCATCCCGACATCGGTTGTGGGCTCGTTCATCGCGCTGAATTTTTTGGGCTTCACGCTCAATAGTTTCACGCTGCTGGGGCTAAGCCTTGCTATTGGTATCGTCGTCGATGACGCCATCATGATGTTGGAAAATATCGTGCGCCATCACGAGATGGGCAAGAATCGCAGGCAAGCAGCGCTGGATGGATCGAACGAAATCACCTTTGCTGCGTTTGCCACCACCTTGGCCATCGCTGCTATTTTTCTACCGGTGGTTTTCATGAAAGGCGTGGTCGGAAGTTTTTTCTTTCAATACGGAATCACGGTGACAGTGGCCGTTTTTCTTTCGCTGCTTGAGGCCCTCACGCTGACTCCCATGCGCTGTGCTCGGTTCATGCATTCGGGCAAAGAAAATCCAACGTGGATGATCAAGAAAGTGGATCACTTCATGGAAAATCTGTCCGCCAAATACAAGCAGACGTTGGAGTGGACGCTGCAGCGTCGTTGGCAAGTGGTGGGCGTGTCGATGGTCCTATTCCTGATCTCGTTAATTTTTGTCTCTACTTTGCGCAAAGAATTGATTCCGGCACAGGATCAGTCTCTGTTTGTGCTTTCGATTAAAATTCCGGTGGGCAGCTCCATTCAAGCCACCAACGAAGTTTTCAAGAAAGCCGACGAGTATTTACGGGCACAGCCAGAAGTCACTGACACTTACTTGAGCATCGGCAATTACGAGCAGAACAACGTCGTTAACGCCGGAACGATTTACACCATTCTTAAAGACACGAAACACCGAAAACTTTCACAACGGGAAATCATGGATCGCAGTCGCGACGATCTGCTCAAGTTGCTGCCGCCCAAGACAGAAGTGTTCGGACAGGATCTTTCGCTCACTGGGTTTAGTGCCTCACGCGGGTTTCCTGTGGAATTCGTGGTGCAGGGACCAGATTGGGACAAGCTGAAAGATTACTCTGGCGACATTATCAAACAGCTGAATGCCACAGGCCTCGTTCAAGATATTAATATGGATTACCAAGCGGGAATGCCCGAAGTCCAAGTTTTACCAGATCGTCACAAAGCTGCCGAGCGTGGGGTCAGCGTCAGCAGTATTTCCCAAGAAGTGCAGTATATGATCGGTGGACAGATTTTCAATGCCAACACCGAATATCCTATGGAAGATCACCGCTACTACATTCGCGTTCGCTCAGAGCCGCAGCAGCACGCCACTCCAGAGAGCATTTCTGATTTGCAAATTTGGAACAACCGCGCCGAGATGGTGAAAGTGAAAGACGTGGCAGAGATCAAAACAGTTTCTGCTCCGCAATTAATTTCCCGTTACAATCGCAATCGCGCGGTACCGGTGTTCGGCAATGTGGCCTACGGAAAATCTCAACAAGATGCCTTAGATGCGGTCGAGGACATCGGCCGAAAAACTTTGCCTCCGGGTTATCGAGTGATCCTGATGGGAAGTGGAGACGCCTTTCATGAAGCTTTCAATGGTTTAATTTTTGCCATCATTTTGGGTATTGCGGTGGCCTATATGATTTTGGCTTCACAGTTCAACAGCTTCTTGCATCCAATCACGATTCTGATGGCGTTGCCATTCAGTATCACTGGTGCGTTGCTAGCGCTTTCTGTGACCAATCAGTCCTTAAGTTTATTTTCCATGATCGGATTAATTTTGCTCATGGGGATCGTGAAGAAGAATTCCATTCTGTTGGTCGACTTCACCAACCAACAGCGGGATGCAGGAGCGAACGTGCACGATGCGCTTTTGCATGCGTGTCCGGTGCGGTTGCGACCGATCTTAATG
This sequence comes from Deltaproteobacteria bacterium, assembly GCA_013286585.1. Taxonomy (GTDB): domain Bacteria; phylum Bdellovibrionota; class Bdellovibrionia; order Bdellovibrionales; family Bdellovibrionaceae; genus CAIYID01. The sequence goes on along the minus strand of JABDFK010000005.1, from coordinate 24,438 downwards.
ACCTCAGTGGCCACGGTGGCGGGCGCGATTCCCGAGGCTCTCAACTTTGGCGCCGGGGCAGAGACTCGGATTCCCATGGCGATTTCACTGATCGGTGGAGTGACTCTGTCCACCTTTCTTACATTGTATGTCGTGCCCTGTGTTTACAGTTTATTTTCAACGCTCGAGCGACCAGAGCCCAAAGACTTTGAGGCTACAGTGAAACACACGGCGGTGGTCTCCACATGAGTAGTCTTCCTGAGATTTCTATTCGACGGCCGGTGTTTGCTTGGATGCTTATGGCTGCGATCGTGCTGTTCGGTTTGATTTCGTTTCATCGCCTGGGAATCAGTCAGCTGCCCGACGTGGATTTTCCAGTCGTCAGTGTTTCAATGAGTCTTCCGGGTGCAGCACCCGGAGTGATGGAAAGCCAAGTTCTAGATACGGTCGAAGATGCCATTATGGAGATCGATGGCATCCGCAGCGTGACCTCGTCGGCCAGTCAAGGTTCAGGTTCCATTGCGGTGGAATTTGAACTCAATCGCGACATCGACGAATCCATGCAAGAGATCCAAAATAAAATCAATCAGGTGAAGAATGTTTTACCGAATAACCTCAATCCACCGACGCTCAGAAAAAGCAATCCAGAGGACCAGCCCATTCTGTGGTTAGCGCTGACCTCTGACAATCCGGACGAGCGCCCCATCGATTTAATGATGTACGCACGAAACACTTTGTATGATCAGTTCACGGTGCTGGATGGTGTGGGCAACGTGGCCTTAGCGGGCTATGTGGATCCGGCGCTTCGGCTATGGGTGGATTTAGATAAAATGGATCAGCGGCAACTGACCTCGGATGATTTACTGAATTCCATTTCCACCGGACATCAGGAACTTCCTTCGGGCCGCTTAGAAAACTCCACCACCGAATACAATGTTCGTGTCATGGGCGAGGCCACCACGCCTGAAGAGTTCGGCAACATCACGGTCAATTCGCGCACCAAGCTGGGACCCAATTTCAAAAGATCCTATTTGCATGATGTGGCCACTGTCGAAGAGGGGGTCATGGACGTGCGTCGGATCGCGCGCTTTAATAGTCATCGCACGGTGGCGCTGGGGATTCTCAAACAGCATGGCTCCAATGCTGTGGAAGTGGCCAAATTGGTCCGGGCAAAACTGAAGCTCATCGAACCGACGATCAAAAAGGGTTATCATCTGGATGTGCGTTCCGACAACACCAGGTTCATCCAGCAGTCGGTGGATCAGTTGCTGTTCACGCTGGTGCTCTCTGCGATTTTGACTTCCTTGGTGTGTTATCTATTTTTGGGATCGTGGACCTCCACGCTCAATGTCTTGATGTCGATTCCGACTTCGATCATCGGTACTTTCACGGTTTTCTATTTTTTCAAATTCACCCTGAACACTTTCACGCTGCTGGGGCTCAGTTTGGCTATTGGTATCGTCGTTGATGATGCCATCATGATGCTGGAAAATATTGTGCGCCATCGCGAGATGGGTCAGGGAAAGCGAGAGGCCGCAATCAATGGCTCTAATGAAATCACCTTCGCCGCCTTGGCGGCCACCATCGCTGTGGTTGCCATTTTCTTGCCGGTGGTTTTCATGAGTGGGGTCATCGGAAAATACTTTCTGCAATACGGAATCACGGTGACCGCGGCGGTGCTGTTGTCGCTGTTAGAGGCCTTGACCCTGACGCCGATGCGTTGTTCGCGCTATTTGACGGTCAATCCCCATCCCACAGGTCTTGCCGGATTTGTCGAAAGATTTTTTGTCCAATTGGCACATCGGTACCAGAGTGTGCTGAAGGTGCTGCTAGATCATCGTTTGAAAACCTGCGCGGTCACGCTGCTTATTTTTGCGGCCAGCATGATTACGGCGAAATTTCTGCCTGGTGAAATGATGCCCCCGCAAGATCAATCCATGTTCATGATGAGGTTTAAGCTTCCAGTGGGCACCGCCCTGGGCGTCACCAATGATAAGATTCACCAGGTGGAGGACTACTTAAGCAAACAACCCGAAGTGATCGGAGTTTTCAGCGCCGTCGGAGGTTTCGGTGGCGATGCGGTCAATCAGGGGCAGGCTTTCGTATCGCTTGTGGATCGGAACAAAAGGAAGCTCTCCCAGACAGAGATCATCAATAAATTTCGTGAAGAGTTAAAGGAGCTCACGAAGGGTCCGACCAAGGGCCTAGAGCCCGGAGCCCAGGAATCCGTGGGAGCTACTCATCGAGACAAAGTCGGCACCGCCACGCCAATGGATAAAAAATCATGGAAAGAAACCGCAGCAGCCACTCCGCCGGGCGCTGATACGGCGACCGCAGAGACCGTCAAAACCTTTCGGGGCGTCATCGCCGAATCAAAAGATGGAAAAGTTCCTGACAATCCCACTGAAGGCGGAGGCCACGGAAAATGGGGCGGCCGCGGCGGCAAACAGGGAATGCAAATCACCATTCAAGATATGTCCTTGCGTGGATTCGCCGCCGGTCGCGGATTTCCGGTAGAGTTCATCATTCAAGGACCCAACTGGGAAAAATTAAACGAGGTCGCAGGCAGCGTTATGGGCAAAATGCGCGAGAGCGGTTTGGTGACTGACACCAACACCGATATTCAGCCGGGGATGCCGGAAGTGCAGCTCACCCCCAATCGTGACAAGTTGGCAGCCGCGGGCGTTCCTCTGGACACGCTCACTGCGGTGATCAATTCCTTGGTCGGCGGTTCGATTCTGAATCATGAAAACGAGTACAGCAAAGATCACCATCGCTACCAAATAGAGCTGCGCCTGATGGCCGACCAGCGCAAACAGATTCCCGATCTAGAGCGCATCAAAATTCGCAACAACCGCGGTGAAATGGTGGCGCTTTCAAACTTGGTTGATCTGCAAATTCGCCCAAGTTTAATGGTGATTTCGCGCTTGAACCGGGCGCGAGCAATCACGGTGTACGCCAATCCAGCGCCGGGAGTGTCGCAAAATCAGGCCATGATCGGCGTCGAAAAATTGGCCCGCGAATCATTGCCCTCCGGTTACACACTGAAAATGACGGGCAGCTCGCAGAGTTTTCGTGAAACCTTCCAGAGTCTTCTGTGGGCCATGTTCTTAGGCTTAGTGGTCTCGTACATGGTGCTGGCCTCACAGTTCAATAGTTTCATCCATCCGGTGACGGTGCTGATGGCCTTGCCGTTCAGTTTTAGCGGAGCTTTCCTAGGACTCTTGATCTTTCACCAATCCATTAACATCTTCAGCATGATCGGTTTCATCCTACTGATGGGAATCGTGAAAAAGAATTCCATCCTGCTTGTGGATTTCACCAATCAAGTGCGCGCCGAGGGACTAGATGTGCGCGAGGCTTTGCTGAAAGCTTGCCCGGTGAGGCTGCGCCCAATCCTAATGACCTCAGTCGCGACAGTGGCCGGCGCCTTGCCCGAAGCTTTGTCCATCGGACCCGGAGCAGAAACCACGATCCCCATGGCCATCGCCATCATCGGTGGCGTGATCGCCTCGACATTCTTGACGTTGTTTGTGGTTCCCGTGGTCTACAGTTTGCTAACCAGGTTCGAACGCCCAGATACGCTGGAGACTAAAAACCTACAGCCGGCATTGGCGGTGCAATGATTCATGAGTTGCATGTGATGCTCTTTCGAATTTGGCACGAAGACGCTGTGACCAAGTGGGAAAGCCTAGCACTGCTGGCGATTGCACTGGCATTTCTGATCGCCGGGGCCGCACGCTGGGTCGAGTTCCTAGATTTTGGATTTTCCAAAGTGAGGCGGGCGGTATTGATCTCTACCCATTTGCTCGGATGCTTATTCCTCACAGGCGCCTTTATTCTACAGGCGATCGATCTGGATAAAAAATTTTCCAATATCGGACTGGGATTGTTGATCTCGTCGTTGTTTCTGCTATTTCCGAGTCATATTTACATCGCGCTTTTAAGGCGAGTTAGAAACAAAGCCGGTGGCTCTACTCGATTTTGACTTCGCAAAGGGTTTTGCGGAGTTATAGATCGACCGCCGACGGGACAGCAAAAGATTGCGGGTAATTATTACAGTTACACGTCTGTAGAAAACGCCAAGACCACAGCCTAAACGATTAACTTTATTAACAGTCTTGACAGAAATTCCCTCTAGGACTAAATCTTTGGGCCATGAATACACTTAACAAAATTAATCAAATATTTTTCGGAAAAAATGTCTTGTCACAAAGAGCGGCTGTGTTGGTTCTAGCTAGCGCAGCGGTGATCTTGAGCGGTTGTGCTCGGGATAAAGACCTTGCTAAGTTCCAAGCCGACGAGGCCAAAAGACTGATGGGTCAGGCCTATGCAGCCAAAGGAGATTTTTGGGGAACAATGAACTCAAAACTGGATGGCAAATCCCTTGGGTCCCTGGGTATGACAGTCAAGGTGGTGAGTGTTCCACAAACTGGACCCGACGGTATGACGCCCCAACAAAAGCCTTTGATCCAGGTGTCATTGGACTACCGTGGAAAGTCCGATAACACCGTTCCACCCAATCAAGCAAATCCGGGTTATTTCAATCCAGATACGGGAGATTTCTCTGTGCAAATCCCTGTGGTGGATGAAAGCAACCTCCCTCAGAATTCTAAGAACATCGTCATTACTGGAACCATTAATGCCGGACGTTTTGTGGGAGAGATATATATGGATGGCCAAGAAAAATATGGCGCCAGATTAGATCTATCGGTGGGTACGCCGAAAGCCAAGCACGGTATTGTCGATTCAAAAGGAGAGCGGGTCAGGCAACTGGCTGGAGACAGTCGTACATACTCTGGGACCTATCCTTCTCATGGTGTTACTCGAACCGCCACCATGACTGTTCGACCTCCGTCCTCAAATCCTCAACAGCAGTTGTTGAGGATTCTAAATCCCCAGCGATTGGTGTCAGTCAATTTCAATCTGGGTATACCCACTCCCCCGATGATATCCTTTTCTTATCAAAATACCTTTGTCGATGACAATAGCAATCAATTGAGCGGCATAGCTACGCTCAGCAACGGAGCTAATTTCGATGAAATTTTAAAGTGTTCTGGCATAGGAGCTGATGGTGTTAGTGGCTGGCATTGCACGGTAGAGGGCGCGGGCGAAGTCATTGAAGTCGATATGGCTCCGACAACAGCTAAAATCAAATAAAATCGGGAGATTATACATGTTCAATTCAATCCACGGATCTCTCGTTTTACTGATGGTCGCACTGGTTTCTGTGAACGGTTCAACAGCCTTGGCAAGGACCAAGCCGCAACCGCCCGCAGTGACCGCGCCAGCGCCTGTGGCGCCGGCTCCAGGATCAGTCACGGTGAATCCAGAATTTCTCCGTCATCAAGTTCTAGAAAATGATATCTCTTTAGATCAAGAACTCAACGCCGTCGAGGCGGCCAAACAGCAGATGAATATTAGCAGGGCTAAGCTGTTACCATCGTTGAATCTGAATGTAATGATTTCGAGTGGTCCCGGTTTCTTGATCTCTGAGATTCAATTTCTACTGCCATTTTTGTTTCCATCCAATTGGTTCAATATGGATGCGGCGACGGATCAGTTCAATGCCGAAAAAGTGGCCTACAAAATTCTTGAACTCAATGTGTATAGTTCGACTCTGGCGATGTATTACACTGTTTTAGCGGATATGCAGCTGGAACAAATATACCAACGACAAACAGATGACCTGATGGAAATTTATCATGATAAGAAAACTGAATCAGACGTACTTGGTCCTGGATCAGTCAACCCCAACGATTTGAAGACGCTTTTAGCCAATGCTCAGTTGGCGCAAGTTCCCGCGTTACAGATGGCAGAGATCGTGGATCATACGGACACTCCAGCGCTACGTCAGGTAATGGGATTCCCGTTGTCGACGAAAATTAAATTTGATCTTTCTAATATGCCGGGTTCTTCTTGGGAAACTAAGCCGGTGGAAGACGCGGTAACACAGGCTGCATCAGTAGCTCCAGAGAATCACCAGCTGGATTATCTGCTCAAGGCTGCTCAAGCGAACAAGCTTTCCGCGGAATTTGGTTTTATGAATTCAGCCACCTTGGGGTCATCGGGTAGTAGTGGTAAGTCCGCGTCCTTTGGCAATATGACGGGCGGACTGGGGTTCCATTTTGGATTTGATATTTTCCCCAATATTTCTCTGGCAGAGACTAATATCGATTCAGTAAAATTGCAGAAAGTAGCGTTAACTCGACAGATCACTCAAGCTTTGGAAGGCGTCATTGGCAGCGTCAACGATGCCGAGCAACAACTGAAGCTGGCGGTCGCTGCCGAACAAGCTCTGTTAGATGTGTATGACAGCACTAAGCAGAGTTATGAGATGGGGTATACTAATTTGGACGCGGTCCTGCAGGCTCATATACAGATCACGGCTGCCTCCATTGATCGCGTCAAAGCGGAGCAAGACTTGAATCAACAACGCGTGACCTTACATCGAACGATGATCTCTGATCAATTCAGCCAAATTCAAGGTTGTGGTGTTGAGCAAGCTCCAGGCTCTGAGAAAAAAGATGGATTCTGGCACGGAGTTTTTCACCGACATGGTAACGACGCCGATAAAAAGACTCTAGTTCAAATGTGCAAAGAGGGCGGAGTTCGCGCCAACTGATAGTCAGGGCCCTATTTTCCGATCTTTCCCAGTTCGGCAAATCAGGGTCCGCAGTCATTTCTTTTCGATTTGAAAACAAATTAAATCACAAGCGAGTGCATTTTTTCCGAACTGGGAAAGATCACAAAAATATGTGGGTGCGGGCTACGGATTTTGATTCGCCACCGGTGCAGTGGCGGGTGTCGTAGCAGCCGGAGCTGCCGCGGCCGTAGTAGCAGCCGCTTTCGGTGGGGCTGCAGAGCCATCAGCCATTGACATAATTTCATAAGTGAACGTCGCGATCTTACCCTTGTGCACTCCGCAGTGAAGAACTAAGTTGCGCCAGCCACCGGATTGCTCCTTGGCTTGTGCATTCATCACCAACATTTCACCAAACTGTGGAGTGGCAGGGGCTTCTTCCTTTTTCTTCTTGCGATGGCGTCCATGGCCCGTGGCGCCCAGATCAGTGAACTCGGCGGCCGTTACCTGTGCGGACGTTGGATCGTATCGAAATTCAGAGAAACGCGTTTCACCCTTCAGGGTGAGCGAGGACAAATGCTTTTGCGATTCTGCGGAACATAAGTCTTTCGGATCGCCGCCGGCCGTGGCCGATGACGAAGCATTAGAAGTTGCACCGAATACCAAAATTAAAGTAGCTACAAACATTTTGTCCATTCCCTAATTCTATGCATTTTACCACCCAGAGGGAAGGCTAGTTTCGTGCGTCAATGGCTCTCAACTAGTGGTTGTACTGAAGCTTGTAAAGGTGCGAATAATCTCCGGTATTTTTCAGGAGATCCTGATGAGTTCCGGACTCTACCAATTGGCCTTGGCGCATGACGTGGATGACGTCGGCTCGGGCGATGGTGGCCAGGCGATGGGCGATCACTAAAGATGTCCGTCCTTGCATGGCTGAATCAAGGCCTTTTTGCACTTCGATTTCGTTGACGGAATCGAGCGCGCTGGTGGCCTCATCCAAAATCAGAATCGGGGCATCTTTGAAAATGGCGCGGGCGATGGACACGCGTTGCTTTTCACCGCCGGACAAAAGATTGCCACGGTCACCGACTCGGTTTTTATATTTGTTCGGAGTTTTTTCGATGAAGTCGTGGGCGTTGGCGAATTTGGCGGACTCGACCACGCGGTCATTGGGTTTTTCGAAATCTCCGGCCCAGACGTTGCGCTCGATGGTGTCGCTGAAGAGGAATACGTCTTGAGTGACCAAGCCAATGTTGGCGCGCAGATCGTGCAGTTCGATTTCGTTGACGGGGACATCGTCGATCAGAATTTGTCCCTCGGTGGGATCAAAAAATCGCGCCAGTAAATTCACTAGTGTTGACTTACCACTGCCGCTGGCTCCGACGAAGGCCACCATCTGGCCGCGATGAATGGTCAGATTCACGTGGCGCAAGATCCAATCATTGCCATAGCGGAAGGAAACATTTTTGTAAGTGATGGTTTTCCAGTCCTTGGGAAATTTTTTGTGAGCTTTGTCCTGCGGCACTTCGCTGTCCTCGTCGAGCATCGAAAATGCGCGGCGGGCGGCCGACGTCGTCTCTTGAATGCGGACATAGGCCTCTTGCATTTTCTTTACCGGATCGGACATCATCAGCAGTGCTGTTACGTAGGCCATGAAATCACCCAGCGTGGCTTTGCCCTCAGAAATTTCCAAAGCAAACTGACCGATGATAAAGACGATGACCGCGGTCATGACAAACTCGGTGACGGGGCCGGTGATCTCCATCAACCTGTGAGTGCGGCGGCGCGAGTTCAAATAATCCAAGGATTGGTTTTCGAAACGCTGGCGCATTTCTTTTTCTAAGTTGAAGGATTGGATGATGCGGACTCCGTCCAAGGTTTCTTTGATGGTGCCGGTGATTTTTTCCAGGTCTTCTTGGCCTTGGGTGCTGAACTTGCGGATGGATTTGGCGATCAGCCGCAGAAACCCGACCACCAGTGGTAGCACCACGACCGTGATCAAGGTCAGTCGCCAGTTAAAATAAAAAAGCATGCCCAAGGCTAAAATCGCCTGCAGCGGAGCTCTGAAGAAATCAGCGAACAGTCGGAGGCCGTGAAAAATGACGACGATATCACTCAAAATCCGACTGATTAGACCGCCGGCCCCGGCGGAATAGGAGTTGTGAAAGGTCAGATTCAGACGCATGAACTTGATCTGAAGTTTCTGGCGGATGCCCTGGCAAACAAGTTCGCTCAAGTAATTCATATTGAAGAGATGCAGATAACGGGCAAGACCCTGGGTCAGCGAAACCAGAAGAATGATCAAAACGTGCTCTTTGACGACCTCGGGATGACCGCCTTGAACCCCGTCAAACACCGATTTCATCTGACTGGCCAATACCGCGCCAGTGATCGCCCAAGCGATGCCAGAAATGGCGACAGTGACGACCAATCGCTTGTAATCCTTGAACTCTTGCAGGAGCCTTTTGACTTCGGGTGACAACATGAACCCCAAGAATATCATAGATTTCCCCAGAACCCACCCGCTCGCTTTTTGTTCAGATCTGCGTTATGGAGCGGTGTCTTGCACCTGCGTCAAACAAAAGTTACAACGCCTTCGCACACCTTGAGGGGGACTATTTGAGACAGATTATTTTTCTATCGGCATTGTGTTTTGTATTTTTCGCCATGACTGCCGCCGTGGCGGCGCCGAACGAAATGAAGGGTTTTGTCCAGATCTCTAACGGTCGGAAACTCTACGTGGATTGGATCAAGGCTCAGCCGGGCAAAGACACGTTAGTTTTACTCAATGGACTGACTTATGAGACCACATCGTGGAACCAGTTTGTTCAACAATTTCAAGCCACTGGTTACGGAATTTTTCGCTATGATCCGGTAGGCATGGGTCAGACTCTAGCAGCCTACGGACCGGTGCAAGCTCCCATCATGATTGAAAATCAGGCGATGGATTTGAATTTGTTAACGAATGCAGTAGGTCTTACGGGCAAGTTGAATTTGCTGGGACTTTCTTACGGAGGCGGGCTTGCCATTGTCTTCGCGGGACTTTACCCACAGCGAATTGGCAAAGCGATCTTGATGTGTCCGTACACGGAAGTTTTGGCCTCGCAAGATTCCATGATTAAGCAAGAGATCGCAGCGACGCGATTGACCTACCCTTTAAATCCCGCCACCGATGAAGAGCTTTATGCTTATTTCTTACGCCAAATAGTTTACTTCGATGATCCCATCGCAGAGCCTTCCATGCTGAACAGTCCGCTGAAGCCAGAGGCCGTTTTCCAAATGACCCAGGGCCTGCGCAAGTACAACGTGCTAAGAGCTTCGCAAAATTTTCCAGCGGGCACCGTGCACTTAGTAATGGCAGGTCAAGATCAGTACATTCCGCGCCAAGTGCTGATGCAATTTTGGAATCAGTTGCCACCAGCCAGCCGCATGAGCCGCATGTTGGTGGATCTTTCCGAGCATAAAATCCCTGAGGCTTATCCCGTGTTCGCAGCGCGCTGGGTGGATGCCATCATGAAGGGGCAAGATGGTACGCAGGCAGGCAAAGCTTACGAGGCCAATCCGATCACCGGCCAGATCGTGCCCAGCTCTCCGTAATAAATATTAGGCGTTGACGGAGCCCTTACGAAAGACTAACTTCGCCTCAATTCTTTGTCGCGGGGTGGAGCAGTCTGGTAGCTCGTCGGGCTCATAACCCGAAGGTCGTAGGTTCAAATCCTGCCCCCGCAACCAATCTTCAAATTCAGGAATTCCTGAATACAAGTTAACCGGTATTCCAGAATTCCAGTTCTTGCCTGTACGTCCTACCAATTTTAACCTGTTCGAAGTAGCTTAAGTACTTCGCCATGAAACTCACTCATTTGCTAGAACAGCACAATAAGTTTAAAGATCAGGGATTGCCGGGAAGTTTCGGTGATGGCTACTTGGTTGTGAACAATCGATTTTTTCGCCAGGTTAGATCAGCGGCACTGGCGGCTGGATACAGTTTTGCCGCAGAGAAAAATGATGCTTACGAAACATTTCCTCTTTTGCAGCTGGAAAGCATTCTCCTCAGCAAGATTCTGCCTTATGCCAACAATGTTTCCTCCTTCGAACAAATGAATCCCGCGCAACTTGCAGCTTTGAGTCGGGAGGATCTTGAAGGAAATCTGAAGAAAAACTTTGTTTTTCACGAGGCCTGCCATGGGATCGTACGAAATCTAGCGAATCAGGTTCTTGGGCCGATGGGAAAAGCTCAGGATCTGGAGTCGCAAAGAACAGTGGCGCTGCGAATGCTGGTGGAAGAATCTTGCGCCAACACTCTGGAGCTTTTAGGTATTGTGGATGTGCACGACCAAGCCCATCGCATTTTTTTCGAAATGAATTCCTATATGGAAAATTTCGAAAATCGCACCCATCTTAAAAACGCATTCGCCGAGATCGGGGAGAAGATTGTGATCAAATTCATGTTTTTGTCTTACCTCCAAGCGAATTTTTTGCGTGAAAGAATCACGGACTCTGATTTTCAGGAAATGGTCCTTATCGCCGCGGGCGACGAGAAGTTGGATCTAAAAAAGCTAAAAACTCTAAGGGCGTTGGGTAGACTCGCTTTTCAACTGAGCGAGCGCTTCCGAAAACAGACCACAAGCTTTCATCTGCGTCTGATGGGCATTAAGACTCCGACGTCGACGCTTTTTAATTTCAATTTTTTGACGCTGATTAAGACGGCGGCGCTGACGAAATTTATGAACCAATGGGTCGATATTTTCTCTCAATAGCTGAAGTGGAGCTGTCATCGTGAGACAATTTGTCACATTGAACGGCGCCTAGTCCGTCACAAGCCGCTATAGATCTAAAATCTTTGGCACAGCTCATGCTATTTACGGCTTGGGGAGCGTATATATGAAAACAATGAAAGCCGCCGTTTTTGTCAGACCGGGAAAAATCGAATTGCAAGAAAAACCGATTCCCAAGGTTGGGCCGACGGATGCCCTAGTGAAGATCACCACGACCACTATCTGTGGAACCGACGTGCATATCTTAAAAGGCGAATATCCAGTGAAGCCGGGCCTGACCATTGGCCATGAGCCCGTGGGGGTCATCGCGGAACTCGGAATGGCTGTCGGTGGATACCAAGTGGGTCAACGGGTGATCGTGGGTGCCATCACGCCATGTGGGCAGTGCAATCCCTGCTTGAGCGGCGATCATTCGCAGTGCGGTGGTCACGCCATTGGTGGATGGAAATTTGGCAATAGCATCGATGGTTGTCAGGCGGAATATCTTCTTGTGCCCAATGCTCAAGCCAATTTGACAGTGATACCTAGCAACCTGACCGACGAACAGGTTTTGATGTGCCCTGATATTATGAGTACTGGCTTTGGCGGAGCCGAGAGTGGCCAAATTCGTATCGGGGATTCCGTTGCCATCTTTGCCCAAGGACCCATCGGACTCTGTGCGACCGCTGGGGCTCATCTGCGTGGAGCCTCTCAAATCATTGCCATTGATGGCAATCCTCGAAGGTTGGAGATGGCTAAGTCTCTCGGTGCCCACATCACCATTGATTACTCTAAAAACAATCCTATTGAGGCCATTATGGACCTAACTGGCGGACGTGGGGTTGATGTGGCGATCGAAGCTCTTGGAACTCAGCAGACTTTTGAATCTTGCCTGAGAGTGCTGCGACCTGGGGGTGTTCTCTCCAGTCTAGGTGTGTACTCTGGCAAATTAACTCTTCCCTTGGATGCCTTTGCGGCGGGTCTTGGTGATCATAAGGTCGTCACTACACTGTGTCCCGGCGGCAAGGAAAGAATGCGTCGTCTGATCAATGTGGTGGAGTCGGGAATTGTCGATTTGAAACCATTGGTCACGCATAGGTTTAAGCTGGATGATATCGAAAAAGCCTATGATCTTTTTGCCAATCAAAGAGACGGTGTTTTGAAAGTCGCGATCACTCCCTAGGGTTCAGATCCATTGATTTTTTTAACCCATTCTACGAAAGGAATTATTATGAGCTTCGAAAAATCAAACCTACCGAAACAGGTGATTCCAAAAAGGGAATTGCAACTTGATAAAATTAAAATAGAGAAGTTCCCGCTTAATATTCCCGAAAGCCAAGGCGACAGGGCCGATCAGGCAGCACTTCAGATAGAAGCGGATTTGCAAGAGGCCATTGAGCAAGCTAGGATGGGTCGGAGAGTTAAAAAATAAACTGACTTAAATGATCTAAGGTACTTGTGGAAAATACAAATCTTCCGTCCATTCTGAAGAGTCGTGGTTACGTCTTTTTCTGGAGCGGAAGTTTGTTATCGAACATAGGCACCTGGATGCAGCAGGTGGCTGAACCTTGGCTGATGCTAAGTATGGGAGGTTCTTCCTTCATGGTGGGCCTGGATGCCTTTGCTCTGAGCGGCCCCGGTTGGCTGCTCACCCTCTGGGGCGGACTGTTGGCGGATCGTTTCAATCGCAAGCACGTGGTTTTGTTCTTCCAATTTATACAGATGATCGCGGTCGCGATCATCATCATACTGATGTATTCTGGTTGGCTGGCACCATGGATGTTGATCGTGGCCTCATTGGTGAGTGGCATCACGGACTCACTTTCAATGCCAGCCTTGCAGACACTGGTTCCTTCCTTGGTGAGCAAAGAAGAAATGCCTAGGGCCGTTTCTTTGAATTCGCTGCAATTTAATATTTCTCGCATGATCGGTCCGGCTATTGCTGGATTCGCGATGGCGAAGTACGGAGCCATCGCTTGCTTCAGTGGAAATCTGCTGTCTTACGTGCCATTATTTTTTGCGGTGGTTCTTGTCTATCCTAAAAAATCACATCCACTACTTCGCCTAGAAAGGGAATGGCAGCCCAAGTTGAGTGATTTCACCTCGGTGTTGAAGCATAAAATTCATTTTAAACTTTTACTGAGCGTTTTGATCAATGGGCTTTTAGTGATGCCAACAATGGTTTTTGTTCCCGTCTTAATGAAGCAAGTCTTACACGGAAGCGCTGAACATCTTGGTGTGATCATGGGGGCTGCTGGAATTGGTGGACTCATCGGTGCTCTCAGTGGTGCACCTTTATCGAAGGTTTTTAAGAGACCGTCTGATCTTATTTTGTTTCCTTTGGGATCTGGAATCTTGCTGGCCATATTGGCCTTCAGTCAAAATCTTGTCATTCTAGGGCTGGGGATGATGTTGTTGGCCGCTGGCACTGGAATTCTTGCGGTCACTACCAATTCCCGTATTCAGGTGGACTCAGAAGATCGTCATCGAGGCCGAGCCTCTAGTTTCTTTCAATTGTCCATGCAGGGGGGCATAGCCCTTGGCGGCTTGTGGACAGGAGTTCTTTCTCAGTTTGTCGGAATTCAACAGGCTTTGCTGATCAACGGAAGTGCGTGCGCTCTGTTACAGTTCAGCTTATTTTTTATCAAATAGATTCCAGTGAAAGGCCTTTTCTGAATGTACAGCAACCGGTAAGAGCTGTTATAGGAATGAAGTCATGGCAACAAGGCGAATAGTTTTCTTCATTCCATATCTATTACTGGTGACTGGGATCCTTGCCGGTCGTGGGCAGAGCTTTGCCGCCGAAAATTCATCCCTAAGTGTCCAATGCGGCGACATGGAAACTTGGGACTACGGCATGGGTATGTGCATGCCTATGGCCATGGCCGGAATGCCGATGAAGATGATCATGTTTCATGGAAACTCATTTTTCATGGAGACATTAGAAGAGAAGCCACGGGGGCGTGATGCATTTTCAGTTCCAGATATGTTCATGCTAGATGTGGGCTCCTCCGTTGGAGATCGTCATTATTTCAATTTGGATTTTATGGGAACGGCGGAACTCTGGACGGTCCCGAACAATGGCACACCAGAATTTTTGCAGATCGGTGAGAATCAATCCAATGGTATACCTTTTCTTGATGCTCAGCACCCGCACTCATCCCCGGTGATGGGTCTTACTCTGAGCGATACCATTTCTTTGAGTGCTCAAGATCATGTCAAATTTTCCTTTGCTCCCAGAGGGGAATCTACGGATGGACCGATTGCCTTCATGCACCGACCCACTGGAATGGTCAATCCAGATGCTCCTCTTGGGCATCACATTGGACAAGATGTCGGACATATTTCAAGTACAGTGTTGGCGGGTCTAATTCGGTTAGCAAATACGACTTTAGAACTATCGACCTTTAATGGAACGGAGCCATCCCCTTTGTCCGTGGATTTACCAATGGGAACTCCCAACTCATATGCCACACGGCTGACACAGCAATTCACTGCGCATGATTTTGCGATGATCTCAGGCGCTTATGTGAAAAGTCCAGAACCATCGGAGCCCAGCCTGGATCATGTCTGGCGCTATTCGGTCTCGGTGTACGATGACAGAGAGCTGGCGAATGGCTGGATGCTAAGCAATGCCCTCATTTGGGGTCTGATCAATGGCTACGACAACGCTGCGGCTCTGAATTCTTTCGCCGAGGAGTTTTGGCTCCACAGGGATGCCCATAGTGTGTGGGGTCGCCTAGAGGAACTACAAAGAACTCCTAACGAATTGCAAATCCCAGGTTTTGGCGATGCAGATACGGGGCGGTGGGTGACGGCCGCAACGATGGGATACACTCAAAAAATGTCCTCGTGGGGTGCGGCTGAAATTAGTCTTGGGGGCTCAGTGACTAAAGATTTTCTTCCGGGTGATTTTCAGTCGGCTTATTCTGGAAATCCTGTCAGTGGAAAAATATTTGTTCAAGTTGGTGGTTCGCAGATGTGGAATTTGTGACTCAATAGGACGAGACCACCGACACCAGGCCCATGGCAAATACAAAAATTAAAACTAATTTTTTAAACTTCTCCTGAGGAATGTGCTTAAGCCAACGCTTAGCTAGGTAGTTAGCCACGACAGCCACAATCATCAAAATGGGGAGATAGAAAAAGTGCTCCTCGCCAAGAAATCCCTTTTTTAGATAGATGGATAAGCGAAGAATATCGCTGCCAAAATCAATGAGGGTTGAAGTGGCCACAAAGGTCAGTGGATTTAAGTTGAGCACAGTCAGCGCCAGTGAGCGAACGGCACCGCCTGATCCCAGCAGGCCCGCCAATAACCCCGAAAGTCCGCCTCCGATGAATGGTAGCCATCGACCTGCAAAAAAATTGTGACTACTGAAAAAAAAGAAGTAGACAGAAAGACTCATTAAAAAAAATCCCAAAAAATGGAATAGGTTCTTTCCGAGAATAAATCTGAATATTGAGCACCTATACCAGTCATGATGAGTGACGGAACGCCAAACTTGATCGCGATTCGCCAGTCAATATTCTTCCAATACAAGACAGTTCGAGTGCTATTTCCCAAGACGTGCAGAGAGGCCGTTAATGCCAAGACGACTGGCACAGATTCCAATAATTTCGCCATTGGAACAAAGAGAGTGGATGAGCTAACGCCGCTCAATGTCCCCACAAGTTCCGAGACGAAGGCCAGGAGCACAAAATAAAGCTCATGATTGGGAAACATGGGTGCCGCTCTTAATTTCGCTGTCCGCAGTGTCCATCAGATGCTTCCGGCAACATTCTGGCATTAAGGCTCTAACTTGTTCCACCACGCTGTGGACCTTATCCACAAATTCGGATGTGCTGTTCACCACAGTATAGTTGGGGTGATTTTTCCAGACCTCATGAATTTGTTGGTCGATGTGTGCAGCCACCCTAGCGGATTCTGTGCGAATGGGATTTTGATGGTTGTAGCCCTGTTTCACATTGGGTGACTTGAGATGAATCACTGCTTTGTACTTGGCATATTCGGCATCACGATTGGTATTCAGGGAATGATAAAATTCAGACTCGGTGCCGGGCCAATATGCAAGTCCATCCAGGGTGCCACGATCACACAAACCCATGGCCCATTTGTTCTCTTGAAGGACAAGATTTTGGGTTTCGACTTGCACATGGTAGATGGCCCTCTGTGAGGCTTTCCTTGCCGATGTAGAATCTAATCGCCAAAATCCTCCGCCGAAAAGAATGCTGGCGGCTTCTGGCAGAATGGCGATGTGCTCGCATAAAACCTTGCGAATGAATTCCAGCGCCGCCGTTTTTCCGGCTCCGGGACCTCCGGTCAACACGATGAGTTCCATGGGCATGGTCATATCTTTGCATGGACAAACTCGGTCACAATTGTATTTTTGTTCAGACATAGATCGCTCCAAAATATTCCGTATTTAGGGCTCGCGCAGTTCCACTTTGCCACCTGTTTCAGTGAGGATTTATAGGTTTGAATCCTTCGTCAGCTTAGTGGAAGAGGTTGTATTTATGAAAAAATTTCTTAGCGATGTTTTTGATCTCGCCATCCGTGGCCTTATCCATAGTTTCCAGCCCAATGATGGACCGACTAAGTCCTTTGGCGTGATGGGTCTCTAAATAAGTTTTGAATTCATTCTTGGCAAAACCGGGACCAACAATCAATAGTTCCTTGGCGGCCAAGATCTGATCATGGACATCATGGTAAAACTTTTTCAATTGCTCTGCCTTTTCATTTTCCTGATGGCGAGTATTATGATGATTCGTGTGATGCCGATTGGGGCAGTCAGAAACCTCTGGTTCTTCGCTTTTAAAATTGAAAATCTTGGCGTGACTGTGATCGAGCCAAAGTACCATGTAAGACATATTTCCCCCTAAATGCCGATATCTGCTAGACTGCGGGTTACGTCCCCGATGGTCCTTAGATTGACAATATTCCAAAGTGTTTGATGTTCTTCTGTTTCTTTTCCTAATAAATAAGCCAGATACCACAACAGGTCCGAAGTAGTGACGATTCCGATGGCGTCCTCTTTGTCATTTCCGACTAGGATGCAAGAGATCTTTTTTTCCAACATTCTAAAAATGACTCTTTGAAGAGGAGTGCCCTGATCCAAATATTCGACCGGAGAACTCATAAATAGTTCGACGAACAGTTCACTGTCGACCAGATCCTGTTTGGTTACAACTCCGACCACATCCGACATCTCATCGACCACCGGTAAATGTCGGATGCGGCACTCTTCCATAACTTGGAGGGCTTTCGAAGCTGTAGTGCTCATTGGAATAGTGACGAGCTTCTTCGACATAATATCATGCGTGGCTTGAGACATTGCTTCCTCCAAGGTTTCCCTTTAAGGATGCAAAACTGAAGCTATCGTATATTAGAGATGGGCTGATTTTTGGGAACTTTTGCCCCAATTCCCGAGGGATTGATGTCAAAACAGCTCATTGCTGCGACGGCTGGACCACGGGTAAGGTGATCACAAAACGTGTATTGGGACTAAAAGAATCGTATTCTAATTTACCCCGATGTCTCTGGATAAGACTTCGCGAAATACTCAAACCTAAACCTGTGCCATACTGCACTTTCTTGGTTGAGAAAAATGGCATAAAAAGTTTGGCCAATGCAGCTTCAGAAATTCCTGAACCGCTATCGGTGACCGAGAGTTCGAGATAAGAAGGGCGGCTATGAATTTCAAGACGGACCCATTTTTTATCCAGTTCAGAAATGGCATCAAAAGAATTATTCAAGAGATTGACCAAAACTTGGGTGATCTCATGACTGCGACATTCTATGGTCAGGGCTGGGTCAAAATCATTCACGGTGAGCTGAATTCCCTGATTGCGAAAACGCGTGGTGAGCAAATCAAAAAGGTCTTGTAAAATAGACTTGACCGGAGTCTTGATGAACGGATCTTCATCACCCTGGTGAGAAAGCGTCTTCATGCTTTTAACGATTCGCTCAATTCTCTTGCCAGTGATGTCGATGGTGTCCACCAGGCGGCTAAGATTTTCCATATCCACATTTCCGCGATCCATGAGTGTTTTAATCATTTCACAGCGACCCAAAATTACGCCTAGAGGATTGTTAATTTCATGGGTGATGGCAGCGGCCATTTCACCGATGGCAGAGAGCTTGGAGCTAGCAATTAGCTGCGCTTGTTGCTCATCAATGAGATGCTGGGCCTCTTTGAGTTGAGTGATATCTTGGCGAATGGCCAAATATTGATGAGGCTTTCCGCCCGCATCTAAAAAGGGAACGATTGTTGTTGCCACCCAATAGAGCTTACCTGATTTGGCCCGGTTACAAATTTCACCGCGCCAGACTTGTCCGTTGGAAATGGTTTTCCACAATTGCGCAAAGAACTCTTTGGTATGAATTCCAGAGTTAATGATGCGATGGTTTTGCCCGATCAGTTCCCCTTGCGAATATTCAGAAATCTCGCAGAACTTCTCGTTGATATAAGTGATGGTTCCTTTGGCGTCTGTTTGTGCCACGATGGCCGACTGATCAAGGGCAAATTTTTGATCCTCCAGGCGTCGAAGGATTTCCTCATTGAGGCGGCGGGTTTCCATGAGACATTTTGTCTCATATCCCTAAATCTTTTGGCAAGATTTAGATGGTTTATGTTAGTTTTCGCTGATGGAACAAAATACACAAGGCTTCGTTGCAGTTATAGATGATGACCCGCAGATGAGATCTCTGTTGGTGGATCATCTGGAGTTAACTCACTACAAGGTGAAGGCTTTCGCCGATGGCTTGGAGGCCATGAAGTTTCTCTTGGGATCAAGTCCCGAAGCTTCGCAAATCGAGCTAGTGGTGACGGATCTTCGCATGCCCGGAATGGATGGTCTTTCAGTTTTAAGACAGCTCAAGCCTCAGCGCCCGCATCTTCCAGTGATCATCATGACAGCTCACGCCAGTGTTGAGTCAGCCATCGAAGGCCTTCGCAAGGGCGCTTTCGACTATATAGTTAAACCCTTTAAGCTGGCTGAAATATCTCATGCGGTCGACCGGGCGGTCAGTTACGGACGCTTGCAAAGACAGAATAAGACATTAGCCACAGAGCTTAAAAAGAACTGGACCCGCAACGAAATCGTTGGCAAAAGTGCCGCGATTCAAACCATTTTTGATTTGATTGAACGAGTGGCCCCTGCCCAATCCAATATTTTGATCACCGGTGAAAGTGGAACGGGTAAGGAAGTGGTGGCTAAAGCCATTCACAATCAAAGCCCAAGATCCAAAAAGCCTTTTGTAGCCATCAACTGCACAGCCATTCCTGAAGCACTTCTTGAGTCCGAACTTTTCGGTCATGCGAAGGGGGCTTTCACAGGTGCCCATGAAAGGAAAAAAGGTCTTTTTGAAGAGGCTGAGGGTGGAACACTTTTCTTGGATGAGATCGGTGATCTTGATTTAGCCTTGCAGGCCAAGCTGCTGCGAGTGCTCCAGGAAAGAAAAATCAAGCCTGTTGGCGATACGCAAATGAAAGATATCGACGTGCGAATAGTTGCCGCCACTCACAAAGATCTCAAAAAAGCCATTCAAGAGGGTAATTTTCGAGAAGATCTGTTTTATCGCTTAGCGGTGATTCCCATTGTGGTGCCGCCGCTTCGCCATCGTCAGGAAGATATTCCACTACTGACTCAACATTTCTTGAACAAGTATGCTGTTTTGAATAACAAGCTGGTGACGGGGTTCAGCTTTGAGGCCATTCAAAAATTGATGATCATGCCCTGGTCCGGAAATGTTCGTGAGCTTGAAAATTTGGTGGAACGCCTGGTGGTGCTCACTCGTCACGCCGTGATTCAGGCCAATGAAATTCCCTCCAGTGATGAAAAGAATCACGAATCATTTTATGGAGAGAATACCCAAGACTCTCCCACTTTGGAAGAGCTTGAAAAAAGATACATCCAATCCGTTTTGGAGAAAACGGGTGGCAAGAAGGAAAAGGCCGCTCATATTCTTGGCATCAATCGTCGAACTCTGTATCGGAAGCAAAAAGATTACGGTCTAGTGACAGACGCAGACAGCGAATCCGAGCCAGACACTACAGAGTAATTATATTCTGGGGAAAATCCAAACTGAAGCTAGAGCCTTTGCCTTCTTCGCTGACAAAGTTGATATCAATTTTTAGGTCTTGAGCCATCTTTTGCGCCAGTAATAGTCCCATGCCCGAGGATTGGTTTCCGGATTTGGTCGAGAAAAAAGTTTCCTGAAAAATCCGCGCTTGAGTGAGCAGCGACATCCCACAACCTGTGTCGGAAACAATCAGGTGCAGATTTTTTGCGTCTTTCTGGGTGTGAATAAATATACTTCGGACGTTGTCAGGGTCGGCCTTATCAAAAGAATCCACCGCATTACTGATTAGGGAAATGATGATATTTTTCAGCCGGTCAGGTTCGGATTCCACGCGAATATTATCTGGAATCTCAGATTGAATGACTATGCCTTTGTCCAAACAGGCCTTTTCAAAAAACACCAAAACGTCATTCACGATCTTTTTAAGTGGGAGATTATGCATTTTCAAATCACCAGAGCGTGGGCCAACGAAAGCCATGGATTCCAGCAATTTGAGAAGATGCTGGCACTCTTGGGATATTTCTCTGAGGCCGGTTTGTGTGTCTTGCCCGTGGTTACGAAGAAGACTTTCGGCCCTACCCCGAATAATGATCAGTGGTGTGTGGATCTCATTGATCAAGGCCGAAGATAGGAGTCTGAGGTGTTCCATACGATCTTGGAACACATATTCCATGAGCTCATTCGGCGAGGTCTGTGGGAAAGTTTTATTGGGGTTGCTGCTATTTTTCATTGGAACTCCTTTCTAAAGCTTTCCCTTAGAGGCTTTGATCAAATAAATAAGCAAAAGAGAGGCCACAGCAAGATCTAGATTAAGATGCAGGGAGCCTCTTTTCTGGGACTATATGTCCCCCTCTCACCGCAGGGGAGAGACACCCAGACTCAATCGCTAACAGGATTGACAATGTTAAAGCGCTGAGAGGGATCGACTCCCAATTCCTCGTAGCTGTATTGAAGTTGAATGCCGTAACTGTAGTAGGCCAGGCAATGGTCAGGATTGATTCGGTACAAGCCCACGGTGGTTTCTCCGTTGGAAGTTCCGTGTCTTACGGCGAAGTCCTCTTTGTGAGTGCATCCACCAGAGAAAACCTGAAAGGTCACTCCGTGAGCATCACGGAGCAGTCCGAGGAGGGGTTCCAGATATGACGTTGCCGAGGCATTGACGGTCATTAAGAGAATCGATATTGCGAGTGCATTTTTCATAAGTTCCTTTCAGTGCTCAGCGTTTGAGACTGGGTTATTGGTTCAAAAATGTAAAAAAGGTCCTCTCCTGAGAGGCCTATGTTTAAAAAGAGCTGACCGCTGCGAAGTTCAACGGGAGTGATGCTTTCTTTCCCAAGTTGCATGTCCGGATCGGAAGAGCAGTCATAGTTGTTTTGTGGGTTGATGGAGGTGATTTTAGTGTGCAACTGGTTGTGAATAATTTGGTAGGTGGCGCCGGCCTGGCAGAATCCAGGCTCCCCGGTGCGGGTCCAAGAAAGGCTTTCTTGGCCATTCGCGCTGAATTGAAAAATCAAATTCAGATTGGATTCCAGCGGAGGATGCATTTGCCCTTGATAAAGGAAGGATACAAATTTCCATGAGCCGACGATGTTCAGGCCAGTCAATGGGATGCTGGCTCTGGCGGAAAAACTGAGGATCAAAACTAATGATATTCCCCAAAATGAGCGCATAGTTACCAGCCTCTCTGTGCCAAAATATTTATGACGGTGGCCGTTTGTTCAGTTGTGAAGCCCTGCTGTAAAGCTAAAAGAACATTTTGTTTAAAGTTAGAAAAATTTCCATTAGGACCCATTCTTTCCAATGTCTTCACGGCCAAATCCAAAGTGATACTCTTGCCCAGTTTCTTTTGAAGCTCATAAAAAGTACCGCTGACAATCAGGCTGTCGTGATACAGAGAGCCGTTCTTGTCTGAAACTTTCATCTGGTTGTCGACAGTGCGACTATAGGGGCCCTTAACGAAAGCGACTTCCCCCAAGTTGGGGTTGTTCAAGAACGAGGTCGCAAAAAAATCGGCAAAGGCCTCATTCAAAGAGCCGCCCTCTCCCTGGCCCATGGGTAAATTGGATAGAACTTGCACCAAGGCATGTCCAGTTTCATGGATAACGATGGAAGGATCTTTCATAATATTGGCGTAAGTCACTCCGTCGCCTGTGCCCAGATAAATGACACCGTCGTAATAAAACATGGCATTGGTTTTATCGGGGCTGCCAATTTGAGTTTTAACCTCAATGAAAAATGGAATTGTAATCCCAAGTTGATTCTGAAAAAAATGCAGAGCTTGATCGACAAAGTAAAATGCTTGCACTTGGTCAAAACGAGCATCGCTGGGTTCATACTTAAAAAATTCTTGGGTATTTTGAACGGAGTCGGGGGATTCACTGCTAATTTTATGAGATTTTTTTGTTAGGGTTCCGTCTCCGATCATATCGATAAGAGTCACTTCCGTGAGGTCACTGATCTTGGGTCCATTGGGGAACACGAATCCGCGACCCTGCTCAAAAGATGAGCTGATCAGTTGCGTGGACAACGCCACTGAGGTTTGCGGATCCATTCTGAGTCGGTACACACCGCTCTGGGCAGCGTTCACATAGTCGATTTGATAAAGTGGATGTTTAACTCCATACTTGAGTGAAATGATCACTTTGGGATCAAAAATCCGGGCCGCCGAATTAAGGCTGGGCTCGATTTTTTTGAGTTTTTCTAAAAATCGATATTTGTTGAGATCCAAAACATTGATCTGTTTTTCGACCATGGCCCAATCAGCATCAGCATAAAGTGATCTAAAAAAAATGAGTTTGCCGTACTGATCGTAGATTTTTGTGGAGTAAGAATCCTCCACAAAAGCTTTTCCCCACTTTTGGGGAGAACGCTGTACCGTTTCATGGCTGGTCATAAACATAACATCTTGTGTTTTGAACTCACTGCCCCGTGGCTCTACAGGGGCAGTTGTGGCCGAACGATCGGTCCATATTGTTTCTGTCGGCAGGATGGATTTTGAGCAGCCGACAGAAAGTGGAATTAACATTAAAATACAAGTCTTATTCACAAATCCCCCGTTAACAAAAGGCCCGAATCAGCGCCTATCGAATAATTAAGTCTTTCTCGACGTAGGTTCCATCGCCGTTCACAAATCGAACCACGTGCTGTCCGGAAGGCATCTGTCCTAAGGAAATCTCCTTATTCAAAGGGATAAGCACCATGAGACACATTCCTTGGCTAACATTGGCGTAAGAGCGAACCTCGTGCAAATTGCCAGGAAGATGCACGACACTGGCGCGCGCCCATTTGTAACAGCTGTTGGGTAAGATCATGTTAGTGACCACATAGACACTGGAGGTGGAATCAAAACCAGCGGGAACATAGGCCCCGGTGACATTGATCGCGACTTCTCGGGTCGGAGGTGGTGTGAGGTCGGCCATTGCGCAAAGACTGGTTAATGACAAAGCCAAAAATAGACTGGTGATTGTTTTCATGGTGTTCCCCTATGTGATGAACAAGATCCACCTTGGATCATGTTTTGTTTGCCCTCGATAACAGCAACGGGTGTACCAACTTGGGGCAGGGCTTATTTTCGATTTGAAGCAGACAATGAGAAATAATAGCTCAAATACAGAAATTTCAAATGAGCGGTTGAGACTTTTCGCCCGTTTGTATGTCGCGTGAGGCGATGTCGCAGAAATCCCCAGGAACAGTATTGGGATCGCAGGAGTGATTGACGTATATTTCAGGCTCTCCCATTAAAAATATTTTCCCATCTTGAATATCGATATATCCGTGCTCTTCGTGGGTTAACCCTGCGTATTCAGTTTGACTGATCTCTCGTTTTTTCCATTTTACAACGGTCTCACCAAACTTAATTGGTCGAGCGGCAAATATCCCTAGGCCGTGGGTCTTCGATTCTTTTACTATGACGCCTTCAAGGATTACTTCGGGGATTTCACGATTTTTTTTCGCCATCGCGTATGCTCCTGGAATGCCGGTTAACTCGTATTCAGGAATTTATGAGTTCCGGTATTTGGGAAATGGTTGCGGGGCCGGAT
>JABDFK010000004.1:90478-90545 GCA_013286585.1 Deltaproteobacteria bacterium | reverse complement strand
AAGACGATGAGGATGATGAGGACGAGGAAGAAGAAGAGGAAGACGAGGAATAGGTCTTCCTTGTAAA
>JABDFK010000004.1:0-90468 GCA_013286585.1 Deltaproteobacteria bacterium | reverse complement strand
AGCAATAGCGATGCCAATTTAAAAGCGCTCAAAATGTTTTAGGATGATGAGGACGAGGAAGAAGAAGAGGAAGACGAGGAATAGGTCTTCCTTGTAAACACGGGTGGATTTTGGGGGTGGTTTGGCTTTAATTCCGGGGCCCACCCCTCCTTGGGTTCACGCGGAATTTTTTAATGAGTACATTAAAAAAACGCGTCACGCTTTCCGGAGCCCCACTGCATTGAGACATCAACCCACCTCAACCCCAATGGCGAAGCCCGCGCACAGAGCCAGGACTCAACTTTTCGCTAGTCAGGTCCGTCGGCCTTCATCTAGACTGAGTCAAACTTATTGAAGCAATTGGGTTTCGATAGGAACATGTATCTTTACTTCTGAATGAAACTTTTAGGGTGTGCTGCAAAATGATCGCAGCCGAGGCGAGAGGGAGTGAACGCGGAGGCGTGCTACCCGCACGCCGCACAAGTGAACGACCGATCAACGAAGGATCCGGTCATTTTGCAGCACACCCTTGTTTTTATCAGAGGTCAACGAAAGGATCCCTTTATGTCCGTTCAAGATCGTACCGCCGCGTTTAAAACTGCTGTCACTACTCCCTCTAAAAAAATTCAACAACTGAAAGATGAGCATGGGCGCGAGAAGCCTATCTCTGAGTATTTTGGTTGCATGACTTTTGGGCTGGCTCACATGCGAGAGAAGCTTCCTAAAGAAGCTTACTCCTCTTTATTAAAAACTCTAGAAAATGGCAAAAAACTGAATAAAGAAACCGCTGAAGCTGTGGCGATGGCGATCAAAGAGTGGGCCGTTTCTAAAGGTGTGACTCACTTTTGTCACTGGTTTCAACCGATGACTGGCTCCACCGCAGAGAAACATGATGCCTTTATTTCGATTCAACATACCTATCACTCTGAGCTGCGCGTGATCGAAAGATTCACTGGCGGTCAGTTGATCCAAGGTGAGCCTGATGCTTCTAGTTTCCCGAGTGGTGGTATGCGCTCTACTTTTGAGGCTCGTGGTTACACGGCCTGGGATCCGTCTTCTCCTATTTTCATCGTTGAGGATGAGCAAGAGCGAACACTTTGCATTCCGACGGTCTTTTTCGGATATCACGGTCAGGCGCTGGACAATAAAACGCCACTTTTGCGCTCTGTGGAAAGTGTTTCTGATGCCGCTTGTGAGTTTTTGAAATTAATTGGCGATATCGATGTGAAGAAAATTTCTTGCACGCTCGGTGCCGAACAAGAGTACTTCTTGATCGATCGCGCGTTCGTGGCTCAGCGCCCGGACATCTATATGACTGGCCGAACTTTGCTGGGCGCAGTTTCCGCCCGCGGTCAGCAGTTGGAAGACCATTACTTTGGCTCCATTCCTTCGCGGGTGAAAAATTTCATGCAAGACAGTGAACATGAACTTTTCAAACTGGGAATTCCGGTAAAGACTCGCCATAATGAGGTCGCGCCCAGCCAGTTTGAATTGGCGCCCATCTTTGAAGATGTGAATATTGCTGCCGATCACAATACACTGACCATGGAAGTGCTCAAACGCGTGGCTTTGAAACATGGATTTGTTTGTTTGCTGCATGAAAAGCCATTTGCCGGAATCAACGGCAGCGGTAAACACAACAACTGGAGCATCGCCAACGACAAAGGCGAAAATCTTTTGGAGCCTGGACACACTCCTCATCAAAACTTGCGCTTCTTGGCAGTTCTGGCGGTCGTGCTGCAGGCTGTGCATGATCACTCGGATATGTTGCGTGCTTCGATCGCAGCTCCGGGAAATGATCATCGCTTAGGAGCCAACGAGGCACCACCGGCGATCATCTCGGCGTTCTTGGGAAGTATGCTAGAAGAAATTCTGGATTCTATCGAATCTGGTAAAGTGCTGAAGGCCACCGAACAACAGCTGATCGATCTGGGCGTCAGCAAAATCCCTAATATTTCAAAAGACTACACCGATCGAAATCGCACCAGCCCATTTGCCTTCACTGGAAATAAATTTGAGTTTCGCGCCGTAGGTTCTTCCGCCAATGTGGCCGTGCCAATGACGATCTTGAATGCCGCCGTGGCTTATTCATTCACCCGCTCGACGGTCCTATTAAGGGAGATGCTGAAGGCAAAACCCAACCGTGATCAAGCGGTCATGGATTTCATTCGCGAAACCGTGAAAAAATCCAAAAATATTCGTTTCGATGGCAATGGATATTCCGATGAGTGGAAAGTGGAAGCGAAAAAACGAGGCCTACCTATTTTAAATACCACAGTCGACGCACTGGCTGTGATGAAAGATAAAAAAGCGACTCAATTTTTGGTTGAAACTAAAGTTTTCACCGCTGAAGAGTTGGTCAGTCGCTATCACATCAATGTCGAACGCTACATTAAAACTTTGGATCTTGAACACGACACACTGATTGAACTGGTGCAAAGCTACATACTTCCAGCACTAGAGAAACAGTCTTTGCACTTTGAGCGCACTCAAAAATCCATTGAAAGTGCCGGTTTAAAAAAAGCCAACGGCCGTCGCAAGGCCGAATTCGAAGAGACCTTCGAATCAGTGCTGACGTCGCTAGAAGATTTCAATGAAAAGGTGGCAAAGGCCCGTCAGCAGCACAATGAAGAGCAGCGCATGAAGGAAATCGTGACTGTGCTTCAGCCCGCGGCAGAGAAATTGCGAAAAGCTTGTGACCATGCAGAGACACTCGTGGCAAACGATCTTTGGCCATTGCCGAAGTACCGCGAAATGCTGCTTTCCAATTCACTGACGTGAATGGAGTTTCTTAAAGAGGCCAGATTAGGTCTGCTGTTTTTGAAGTTTGTCAAAGATCCCACCGACACCAAGCTCATTTTTAAAATGAGTGAGCTTGGCCGGTCCTTGCGGCAAAATCAGACCATGATCTCCGATCTCGAGGCAGAGGTTCAGAAGCATCTTCCGTTTCACCAGGCCTGGATAGAGAAATGGACTCCAGATCTTCCTGACATGGAAGATCTGGAGAAGATGCCAGAGGGAACTCTGGGACACGCCTATGCCCAGCACTTGCTCAAAAATAATTTGAAACTGAATTTTTATCCGCAGACCAATTCAGAAAGATTCGTGGATTACATTTCTTGCAGGCTCTACATCTCGCATGATCTGTGGCATGTATTGCTGGGCTATGAGGTTTCGCCGCAAGGTGAAAGTGAAGTTCAAGCTTTCACCTTGGCGCAAATTAATTCTCCCACCTCGGTCATGCTGATCGCTGCCGGACTTCTCAATTTGTTGAAGCACAATCCTGCCAGTACTCCACGTATTTTTTCAAAGTGTGTGGACGCCTATCAAAGGGGAAAGAGTGCCGAATTTCTGCTGAATTATCGCTTTGAGAGCCTACTCACAGAGCCGCTGGAAAAAATCAGATCGATGATTAAAGTATAGCCTCAGCCGAAACGGCCGGTGATGTAACTTTCTGTTTTCTTTTCTCTCGGTGTGGTGAAGACCTCAGAAGTCGCACCGTACTCAATCAGCTCTCCCAGTAGGAAGAACGCCGTCTTATCAGAGATCCGCGCGGCTTGCTGCATATTGTGGGTGACGATGATGATTGTGACTTGTTTGCGCAGCTCTGTGATGAGCTCTTCAATTTTAGCTGTAGAGATCGGATCCAGGGCGCTGGTGGGCTCGTCCATTAAAATCACTGGTGGATTAATGGCCAGTGTGCGGGCGATACACAGCCTTTGTTGCTGGCCTCCGGAAAGACTGGTGCCCGGAGCTTTCAACTTGTCTTTCACTTCTTCCCAAAGAGCGGCTTGCTTCAAGCAGTACTCCACCACATCGGCGACGTAGGATCTTTTCTTGATTCCACGAATCGTTAGCCCCGCCGCCACATTGTCATAAATCGACATGGACGGAAATGGATTCGGTTTCTGAAAAACCATGCCGATCTTCGAGCGAATCTCTACCGGGTCCGCACCACGCTCATAGAGATCTTGTTGGAAGAGCTCGGCCTTGCCGCGCACCCAGGCTCCTTCCGTTTCTTCATGAAGCCGATTCAGGCAGCGCAAGAAAGTGGATTTTCCGCAGCCAGAGGGTCCGATCAGCGCCACCAAATCTTGGCGATGAATGTCCATAGAAATGCCTTTCACGATTTCGGCACTGCCGAAACCCGCGTGCAGATCTTTGATAGAAAGGACTAACTCTTTTTGAACCATTAGTTGTGACCAGATTTATCCCGAAAAAGCAGCAGCCGTGCAACTAGATTAAAAAGAAACACCATGGACATCAGGAGCAAAGCCCCTGCCCATGCCTGTTTGTGCCACTCTTCAAAGGGGCTGATGGCATAACTGTAAATCTGCACGGGCAAGCTGGGCATGGGTTCATTCAGTCCGTGGGGCCAAAAGCGATTTCCAAAAGCCGTGAATAACAACGGCGCTGTTTCACCCGCGATGCGGGCAATGCCCAGCAAAATCCCCGTGGTCACTGAGGGGATTGCACCCTTCAGCACGATAGACACGATCACCCGCCACCGTGGAATCCCCAGGGCCAAACCGGCCTCGCGAATGTGCTGAGGAATCAGGCGCAAAACTTCTTCGGTGGTTTTCACCACAAACGGAAACATCAGAATAGACAGCGCCAATCCACCCGCATAGGCAGAGAACGTCTTGGTCGGCACCACCACCATCGAATAGATGTACAAGCCCACGACGATGCTGGGTACACTGGTCAAAAGATCCACAGAGAATCTCATAAAAAATGCGATCTTTCCCTTTCCGTATTCAGAAAGAAAAACTCCGCCGAAAACGCCGATGGGAATTCCGATCACAGTGCCAAAGACCACCAAGATCAAACTTCCTATCAATGAATTGGCCATGCCACCACCACTTTGTCCCACCGGCGATGGCAGCGAAGTGAAGAAGGCCAGGTTCAGCGCTGGCATTCCGGATTTAATGACGTGAACGAAGACAAACACCAATGGCACGATCGCCAGTAGTGCCGCCAAAGAAATTAAAATCTGAGCGGCGCAATTGCGCACCTTCCGACCCGCAGATAGCTCGAGCATGAATGAAGAATGAATGCCCTTCATCTTGCACCTCGGGTCACTCGCCAAATCACCACTCGCGCAAAACCATTCACCACCATAGACACAAGTAGCAGAGTCAAACCGATGGCCGACAGACTGGACAAGTGCAGCCCAGCGCTGGCCTCGCCATATTCGTTCGCGATCACACTGGACATGGTGGCGGCCGGCGAAAATAGAGAAGCCGAAATATCGGCGCGATTGCCGATGACCATCGTGACCGCCATGGTTTCACCCATCGCACGACCCAAACCCAAAATCACCGCAGAAAAAATTCCGGCCAGGCCTGGCCCCAGCACCGCAAGTCGGATGGTTTCCCAAGTGGTTGCACCGAGGGCCTTCGCACCCTCACGGTAAATGAGAGGGATGGAACGAAAGACCTCCACGCAGATGGCTGTGATCGTCGGCGTGATCATAATCGCCAGCACCAATCCCGAGGTAAAGAGCCCAAGCCCGAACGGTGGTCCTTGAAAAAGTTCAAGACCCGGAGTCATTCCCCGCAGCACCGGCTGAATGTGATCTTTCACAAACGGAGCTAAAACGAAGATCGCCCACAGTCCATAGACCACGCTAGGAATGGCCGCCAGCAATTCAATCAACATTTGCACCGGTCGACGTAGAACTCTCGGACCGATCTCTGTCAAAAAAAGTGCAGAACCCACAGACACTGGTGTCGCTAGCAATATTGCAATCAAGGAAGACAAGACCGTTCCGTAAATAAAGGCCAGAGCGCCAAAGCGACCGCCATTGGTACTCCAGTCCTGCAAAATAAAAAACTTCCAGCCAATGGTATTAAAAGTTTCTGCAGAGCTTATGTAGAGAAAAACAAAAATGCTGATGAAAACCAAAATAATCAACAACGCCAGCGCGCGCAGGCTATTAAAAAAGAGTAGGTCCGACCAGCGGACCTCACGTCTTTTCAATGGGTCTTCACCTTGTCAATCTGGCTTAAAACTTTTTCACGCAAAGCTTTAGGCAGCTGCGCATAGTTGATGTCCGACGCCAATGCCTGAGCTTTGTCACTCATGGTCCAGCGGGCTAGTTTCAATAATTTGGAACCCTTGTCTTTGTCCATTCCATCGAACACCAGCATCCAACTGAATGATGAGATCGGATAAGCACCTTTAGCGTCTGAATCAGTGATGGAAATTTTAAATTGATGCTTCACCATTTCATCCACGACTTTTCCACCGGCCGCTGCCGTTACCGAGCGAGAGCTGGCATCGATGAACTCGCCCTTCTTATTTTGAATAAGTGCGTAGGGAAGTTTATTTTCGAGTGCGTAAATCAACTCCACATAGCCGACCGCGCCTTCGGTCTGTTGAATCAAGCCGGTAACGCCGGCGTTGCCTTTGGCGCCGAGGGATCCCTTGAACCAATCCACATTTTTCCCAGCTTTGCCCTGCCACTCCGGAGAGACCTTAGCCAAGTAATCCGAAAACACCGCAGTGGTTCCAGATCCGTCAGATCGAGTCGCCACCACAATGGCCAAATCTGGAAGTTTCATCGCAGCATTCACCTTGGCGATTTTGGCATCATTCCATTTCGTTATTTTTCCAGAGAAGATATCTGCCACCAACGGGCCCGTGAGCTTGATCGGTTTGTCCACTTTCAAATTGTAGCTAATCACCACAGCACCCATCACCATCGGAAGGTGAATCACCGGAAGCTTCGCTGATTTTTCTTCTTCCGCAGTCATCGGCGCATCACTGGCACCAAAATCAATCGTGCCTTGAATCAACTGCCGAATTCCACCACCGCTGCCAATCCCTTGATAGTTCACGGTCACTTCACTGTCGATTTTTTGGTACTCCGTAAACCACTTGGTGTAAATCGGTTCCACAAATGTAGAGCCAGCACCATTGAGCAACACTGGCGTCGCCGCTAAAACGCGCAACGAAAGCATCAGTGCTATCAGGCCCACAAGAGTCGTCACGGCCAAATTAATATTGATGTACTGTCCGATTTTCATAGGCATTCCTTGGTTAGTAGGCCCAATCTCTACTGCTTGCACCCGACAGTAAAGTCAGGTTCCTGTTAGGAACCCTGAAATATAATTAAACTCAATAAATTCATTAGCTTAAGAGGTTGCACCAAGGGCCATTTTAGCACTCAGAAAGTTGTTGCCCTGTAGGGCATCCACTTTCTGAGGTCCTACACATCCAGGTATAGGTGCTTGTACTGGGCCAGATGGCTCTGAAGATAATGGGGTAAATCTTGCTCAACTGGGACGAATTTCGACTTCATTTTTCGATCGAAGAGGTCTTTTCCCGAACGCATAAGCTCTTCAACCCGCTTCACGTCTTTAAATTCGGACGTGTTGAATTCTTTGTGTGCGTAGGATTCAATTTTTTCTATGACTCTTTCCACGCCGCCGAGAGAGCTGTAATGCCAGCCACCATCTTCGATGTACACAAAGTCGCTGCGCTTTTGATTTTTCCACAGCCGGGCATCCTTCACAGTCGTGAAGTCTTTATAGTCCATCATCAGCGAGCCGTGCCAAGGCTTGTAGCTGCCGTCGGGCGAGAGGGTCAAAGGCTCGTCGTAATCGGTGACGAAACAATTCAAGAAATAATAAAAAAGCTTCTGACGGAAAATTTTTACTCCGGGGACATGCTTGTATTGCTGGATTTTTTCTTTACGTGGAATTTCATCCAAGTCCGAAATGATGATCACGTCGTCTGGTTTACAGTTCTTTAAGCCCCGAGCCAGTTGATCTTTTTGGTGATCATCGTAGTCCCAGGTTTTTGGAATCCGCCAATGGGTGAAAAAATTAGGGTATTGGTCCACGACGATATGAGTGATTTTCGGTAAAAACTTTTCGAAGCGCTTTTTGTTTTCGGCGAAGTAAAGTGGCTTCTCTTTCTTCTGAAAGGATCTGGTGGCCTCCACCAAAACGAATTGGTCAACGACGTCATTGAGTTCGTTGAGCCGGATTTCCAGTAGTTCAAATTCATTAAAAAATGCAAAGCAGTCGTAGATCATTTTGTAGCCTCTGTGAGTTTTTCAAATTGGGGAAGAGTCTCTTCCGACAGGAATCTTCGATAATCCAGCTCCTGAACCTCTGGTCGTTGCTGGTCCATTTTGCCTATGGCTTCCGCCAGATTTTTCTCTTCAGTCATGGGCACCAGAAATTCCTTCCAACGACCGATCAAAATTTCTGACGGACCGGTAGGACAATCAACGCTGATTACGGGTGTGCGGCAAATCAAACTTTCAATAAGAACCGTCGGTAAGCCTTCACGGTCCGAAGTGAGCAGCAGGGCTTGTGCTTGGCGAATGACCGGGTAGGGATTTTTCAGAAATCCCAGCCAGTGGACCCGAGTCTGAATGGACAGCTGGCCCGCGAGCTTTTTCAGTTTGGAAATTTCTTTTTCATGACCCGTACCAACGATCACCAGATCGGATTGGGCACCGCTTTGAGCATAGGCTCGAAGCATTCGATCCAGTCTCTTGCGGGGCTCAATCCGGCCGACACTGACAAAATATTTGGTCGGCAGCTGTAAATGAGAATTGCCTTTGGCTTGAACCGAAATAGAGAGCGCATCGAACGGATTGTAAATCACGCGAATATCCCGAGGCTTCAAGTGAATCTCGTGCAGCAATTCGTGTTTAATGCCCTCAGAAACACAAATCAAACGACGACCGCTGTAGAACTGAAGAGCTTTGCGCTTCGCACGTTGGTAACCGCGACGATTGTTAAGAATAGAGCTGTGAATCCAATGAAAAATATTTTCTCCGGAAAGGAAACGCGCGAACCGGTCACAGCTGCAGGTGATCACCACGTCGGGATTTTCCTGCTGAATACGGGCTTCAATTTTGCTTGCGACCCAGCGATCCACCAGCGACCAAGAAACCGAGCGAACGAAGCGCGTGGCCAAATTCAGATTTTCAATGGACAATCCCACGGGTGGCTCAAAATCCCGGCGGTCGATGAGCAAAAAAACTTTGACGTGATGTCCGCGCTGACGCAAGCCCTCGGCGGTGTTGAGTAGCACCTTTTGTGCTCCTCCACCATAGAGGTCCTCGACAATGAAAACAAAGCGCTTTGGCATAGCCATGTTCTGGCATAAAAGGCGGCCAAAAGCCAGTCAGCGTCTAAAATATCGACAGCTGTGAGTTCTATAGACAACTAGGCTGGCGCACCTGGAATCTTTTTTTGGCATAAAACTTGTTATTCCACGACCCGAGGTGCTCATGCGTTGGATGGCGGTTGTTTCTGTTTCTGTGTCGTTGCTAGTTCAGCATGCTTCGGCTGGTGTGACTTGCAAAGAAAACGTCGAGGGTGAGTACAACGGCAAGTGTTATCCGATCAATCTTGTGACCAAAGATGGGAGCCCCATCAATCCACTGCAGTGCCACGGTCCCGAGCAAGACAAGGAAGATGCCCAAAGTATCGCCTTCGCGGTCAGCGCTCGCTATTATGATGGAATGGGTGGAGATCTGATTCGGCTTCTGATTCAAAAAGAAAAAATCTGCCGGGTTCCGGACGACAGTTTGTCTCCAGGTCTGGCGGCGGCCGAACGACAGTATGTTCAGATGCTGGAATCCAGAATCAATGACAAGTTGGCCACTGGCCGAGTGGACATCAATAGTGAACTTGAGGACTACCAAAGTCTTGGCCTGGCAACAGATCGCGTTCAGGCCATGGTCAATGGCTGGAAACAACAAGTAGCCGCGATGCCAGCAGCGCAAAAAAAGAGCTGCGGGGATGTGCAGGACATCCAACCTCAACTTGGCCCAGTTCGCACCCAGCAATTCAGCGGACTTTGCTATGCTTTTGCCGCATCTGACCTGATCGGATTTAAGCTTCACCGATTGGATATTGCCGCAGGTAAATCTGAGGCTGTCAGTGAATTAGCTGTGCCCGTTAGTTATTTTGATCTGGCTGTGCAAGAAAGATTGGCGGCTAGTCCAGATCTGGATTTAAATGCGCAGTGGAGTCCCACTAAAATGCCCGTGCTGAGCGGAGGAAACATTTTTGACACCGTCAACGCTGCAGCCACCAATGGAGTCTGTAGTGTCGATAAATTTCCTGACAACGTGAATGCATACAATGCGATCACCTGGCAAGTGAACGCAGTCTTAACGAATGGCCGCTTGGACAGTTATTATCAGCTCACACCAAAGATGGCTGAGGTTCTTTTGCAAAAGCCTGCTGACGGAAAGAATGCCTCTTTCCAAACGATGATTGATCAGGCATGTGCTCCACGGTCGATGATATTGTCCATCAATGACATTCGCTCTTTTGACTCTGCCAACAAGATGACCAAACAAGTTCCCATTCTTGGGGTCAACGAAGGCATGGACCAACATGTACCCATTCTCATTGGTGTGAGAGAAAAAATCGTCGGCGGCGCGCACGCCATGCTAGTGGTTGGAAGACAGTGGAATGACAAAGCCAAGCAGTGTGACTATATAGTGCGAAACTCTTGGGGACCTTGTAAAAGTGGCAACGCAGCCACTGATAAGGCCCTCAAAACCATGTTAGACAAGAATGATATCCAATGCATCAATGATCATTTGTATATTCATCATGATGTGCTAGCAGACGACATGGACCAGGCCGTTTATATCAAGTGAACCAAGCCATGAGAGTCTCGTAATTTTTATTGAGAGTGAGGGCTTCAGCATGAGTTCCACCCTTATCTGGGTGGAACACTCGCGCCAGAATTTTCCGGGCGTTAGTAATTTCCGAATGATCCACGGGCGTCGCGAAAGTGAACCCATTCTCTGAAAAAAATTGAACGGCGTTTTTTACGTCTTCTGGAAGTTCAGGTTTAGCGACGTCGCCCCTCTTCAGTTCTTTCAATTTCTGCTTTTGTTTTTGATATTGCTGCTTTCGATAGTCAGCCTGTTTCGCTTTCGCTGATACCTGCGCCGGGTTTGCAGCCTTCATCTGAGTGATCTTATTGACTTCGTTTTTAGAGTCCAAGAAGTCTGGAAATTCCTTTTGCACCGTCAACAGCGTCGCCCAAATGTGCTGGCACAGGCGTTCTTTGGCCGAGGCCGAACAGGTGCAGTCAGCATCAAACGAAGGGCTTGAGATCGATTTCGCAACGAAGTGAACTTTGATGCGCGAACTGCCTTTGATAAAGGCTTGAATTTGAGTGTCCGCTTTGATCTGAAGAAAAACGGCGCCCTTTTGGTGGCAAAGCAATCCCTGCTTTCGAACTTCGGGTTTAAAAAACTGGTCCCAGATTTCGTCCACCACCATAAGAGCTCTGCTTTATGTGGCCGGTGTTTCTGCGGGTGCCGCCGCTTTTTTCAACGAAGGCTGCAAAAGTTTGGCTTCCAGTAAAAGTTTTTCTTTTTCTGCGCCGTTCACATATTTACCTTTGGCAGTAGCCACTGCATAACGGCCGGAACGTTTCTGAGTGATCGTGAATTCTTTGAATTTCATGGGTGCAAATCCAGTCACGGCTTTTTTCTTTGGTTTTTTTTCTGCGTCGCCAGTTTTAGTCGGTTTAGCTGCCATTTTGTGTTCTCCATTTTCTTGAGTTTTGGTTCCGATCACTTCTATGCTGGCGGAATACCGGGGGTCAACCAATTGCTTAGTGGGAGCCTAAGCCGCCCGCCCCTTTCCAGAACGATCGGATATTTTAACGCTGAAGTTGAGTCCTTCCCTATCCAATTGATCCTGAATCGCAAGTTCTACTGAGGCAGCCTCCATCAATCCCAATTTTTTTGCGATTTCAACCGCGCGGGCTATCGATGCCAACGTTCGACCAGCCTCCAAATCATTGAGGCTTTGTTTGGAAATACCCAACATCTTCGCCAACTCAACCTGGGAATAGTCCTCTCCAAGACGATGGGCATGCAGCAACCGACCAAATGTGAGCGCACCAAACTCCTTCTCTAGATGCTTTAAACCATATTTTTTCTTAGTACTCATGTTTATCGGTAGCTTTCGTAAGGCTTTTTGAACCCTGGTCAAGTCAACACTGGTTTGCATTCCCAACTCCTCATTAGTACGTTATTTAAACGTACTTGTCAACATTGGATATATTCAAAATTGGGCGCATTGCCGAGATCTACTATATCTTAGATGAGGTCCGCTTTTCGTAACTTGCTTGAAGTATTTCCGAAAACTGGCAGAGTTAGAGGATCATATGTCTGAACTTAAATTTGAGATTTCTGATATCGTCAGCGAAGAGGCCGGTAAAAAAATCGTCGAAGGCTTGGTGGCCTTCAATGACCAACACGTGGCCGGTAGTCTTGGAAAAAAAGATCTTTTGGTGGTGGCCAGAAATTCATCGGGTGAAATCATCGGTGGAGCCCGCGGCTACACTTCTAGAGACTGGCTGTTTATCAATCATCTGTGGGTTTCAGAGACAGCACGGAAATCGGGACTGGGAGCACGATTGCTTCAGATGGCTGAAGACGAAGCGAAAAAGCGTGGTTGCTTCGCCGCCCATCTGGATACCTTTTCGTTTCAAGCTTTGGATTTCTATAAAAAACAAGGCTACGAAATTTTTGGCGAACTGAATAATTTCCCCAGAGGACACAAACGGTTTTTCCTGCAAAAGTCCTTTGAAGCTGGACCAGCCCAGACCTCGTGAGATCTTTACAGAAATTAGTACCTACGGTCTAATAATATAAGATCTTTCACCTTGGAGCGAAAATGAAATTGTTGATGCTAGTAGCGGGAATTGTTCTTTTGAGTTTCATGCCAGCCCTGGCTAAGAATCCGGCCAAACGCACTCCCAATTCGACGGCATGTTTCGAACAAATTCAAAGCGCGGTCCTACAAGCGGCGCGGGATGATGGCTATGGTTGCCGGATCGACAACACAGAACCGAGTGCAGATAAACAATCTGGCTCTGTCAAATTGACTTGTTTGACCCCGCCCCAGGCCTACACGTACACGATCAATCCTGGAGACTGTTCTTCCGTATCAGTGAAGAGCCACGAGCAAGCTGCCGAAGATCACCTTTAAACATTGGCTAAATATCCAAAGCTTGCTCTGCTGAAATAAATTTTCTGATGGCATCTGATAGAGGTGGCGATGAAGCCTCGCCACCCAGAAACCCGACCAC
The DNA here is from genome assembly GCA_013286585.1 of Deltaproteobacteria bacterium. Lineage (GTDB taxonomy): Bacteria > Bdellovibrionota > Bdellovibrionia > Bdellovibrionales > Bdellovibrionaceae > CAIYID01. The sequence continues at coordinate 77,391 of JABDFK010000004.1, read as the reverse complement.
TTCCGCGGGTGGAATCTTTCGATCCTTGCTAAGAAAAATCACCGAGATCACTCCTGAACACACAAGTTTTCCGCCGGACTCAATTCTCTGTTCAAAATAGAACCATTTGCCGTCCCAGCACAGGGGCTGAGTGATGATGCTGAACCGCTGCCAGCGCCTGAGTGGGCGCTTCACTTTGTAGATTTGTGCTCCCATCACCGCAGTCCATTTGTTTTTACGACAGATCTTCCACAGCGGAGTTGAAAAAATAGGACGAAATCTCTCGAGCACGAAAAAATATCCGTAGCGGGCATTTTCCACCACACTGAGTTCAGCCTCTGTGGGCCAAACCCGGTACTCACCACGGTATTCTTTTTTAGGATCTAGAGCTGGCTCAAAGAACCAGCGAATTATTCTTAGTAGGAAGCGCAGACGGAAGCTCATGCTTCAATGTGCGGTGCCACCAGCCGAAGAATCGGGAGGGAGGGCCAACGGTATTGTGACCGTATCCTTGGTTTTATCGTTATACAATTTCTTGGCCCACTCTATAGTGTCTCCAACCTTACCACAGTAAAGTGCGGTCACCAGATCTTGCTTTTTGTAATTAACGGCAGCTGCAACTGAAGTATCCACCTTCTCGAAAGACATACCAATCACTTTATTCGTGCTGTTGTCGAAGTACAGCTTCAAATGCGAATTCGATGAAGTCACGCCGTTGTGGTCGGAGGACGGGTTCCAAAAATCGATCCAACCCACACGGCTTCCCCCATCTGGATCTGCCTTTGTATCGAAAGCTGCGAAACGATTGTAGCTCAAAATCTCTGAACGATGCTCATTCATGAAGTTTCGCTGGACGAAATTTTTAGATGATGGATCAAATTCTATAGACGCCTTGGTCTTAGAAGAACTCTCTTCAACAGTGATCGCAGTAACACCTGGTTTACCCGGGACCGGCTTAAAGCTGATATTGCAATTGCCCACATTACCATAGGCAGGAAGCATTTCTTTCACTTGCGACAGATTGAGTGACTTAATGTGCGCATACTCGGGCGGCGCAGCGTTCCCAATTTCGCAGATGGATAAGATCATTATAAAAAGTAATGTTCTCACGTAAGCCTCCCCAAGAGTTCTATTGTTCACCTTCTTCGACTCATATTGCGAATAACTTAAATTTCTTTGAAACCCAGACCTCGCCCAAAGTAGGGGTCCAGCCACGTTTCAAAAAATGCGGTAATTTTCTCGCAATTTCAGAAACGGCCGTTCGACCAACCAATGCAAAACGGCCGCGAAGATCAGGCAAGCCATGGTGGTCAAAGCAAAGCCTTGCCAGCTGTAAGGCTCTACCCCGATCGATGGTAAGCTCAGCCGGCACCAATGAAACACCAGCTTTTGAATCAGGTAAACCGCGTAAGAGAGAGATGCTAAGGTTGAAATTCCTGGTATTTTCATTTTCCAGGAGTGCACGGCCACCAGCAGCGCGCCGAATCCTATTGCCACACAAGGGTACAGTAGAGCGGAACTAAGCAACGAAAAATCTTGATCCGTAAGAAAGACGGACAATCCCAGAAAAAGTGCCGCCGTCATCCACGGCAGAAAACGCAGTCTGATCAAATGATTCCACAGCTGAGGCTTGAAAACTTTCAGTAACGCCAAACCAACCCCGACCAACAATCCGTCTAGACGAGTGTAGGTCGGATAGTAGATGTATTGATCATAGAGATTGCCAAAATTAGCTGCGCTATCCTTCAGTGGCTGCAACACCAGCAACCAGAGCGAAGACCTGAGCACCATACCCATGACAAAAAGTAACGCCAGCAAAAGCGCCGCTTTTCCCTGCCAATTTGTTTTCACTAATAACAGTGTCGTCAGTGGAAGGAGTAGATAAAATTGCTCTTCCACGCACAGAGACCAGGCATGCGAGAACGCTCCCGTCGCCCCCCGATCCAAGCCGATATTCTGAGTGAATGTGAAATACTTCCAGAGGGCCGGCAGCGAAGAGGGCTCGCGCAGGGACGGGAAAAAAACGTAAATCGCCAGCACCACGAAAAAAAGGGGAAAGGTTCTTAGAGCCCGACGCAGAAAAAAAAATTTCAGCTGCAGAGGATTGCCTTTGGCCAACGACTGAAAAAGTTGGCCTCCGATCAAATATCCGCTGAGCACAAAGAAGAGATCCACACCCATCCAGCCGTATGCACCGCTGGAAGAAAACATAAGCTGCTTGGACGCTATTGAATAGTGAAAGATCAGCACCATGGTGACCGCGAGGACACGAAGAAGATCCAATGCCGAAGATCTATTTTGTAGCGCCATCACATCATCTTGCCCGGAGTGGACCACCGAGGGTACTGAATTTCCCTGAGTGGTGAAAAAATACCCAGAAACTATCTCTCAAAACACTGAGCAGCGGTCCTTCATGGCGCGCTTATTGCTGCTGCTATTCCAAGCAGGAGATTTCCTATGTATAGCAAAGCTAAAATCGCAGGGCATCCGATTCATCCAATGCTGGTGGCATTTCCGATCACGTTTTATACGGCCGCATGTGCTGCCTATGTTTTCTATGCAACTGGGGTTCACGATGTGTTCTGGTTTAGACTGGCATATATCTCCAATGTCGCCGGAGTTATCGGCGCCGTGGTCGCTGCAGTGCCAGGATTTATCGATTGGGCCTTCGGAGTACCTACTGGAAGCCCGGCAAAACTCACTGGATTTTTTCACATGCTATTAAATGTTGCAGCACTTCTGATTTTTGCCATGAGTGCTTGGGTCAACTATCGACAATATGATTCGATCCATCCCAACGCTAGCATGGGTGCCACACTTTGTGTTCTTGGATTTGTTCTCACGATGACTGCGGGATTTTTAGGATGGAAGATGGTCGGCACACATCATGTGGGTGTTAATTTGACACCTCAACAAGAGCGAATCGATCCCTCTGCCAGCAGAAATGCACATTCCATCAGATAGGATATTTTATGATATTAAGTTCGACAGAAACTCTTTCTCTTTGGGACGATCAAGTTCATCCGTTTCCCCAGGAACGGCTAACAGACAATTTGCGCACAGATGTGTGCATCGTCGGAGCCGGAATCGCTGGCCTGACCACTGCCTATCTGCTCTTGAAAGAGGGACGTTCGGTCGTGGTCTTAGAAAGCCACAGAGTTGGCAGCGGACAAACTGGTCGAACAACCGCGCACCTGACCACCTGTTTGGATGAAAGATATTTCAATCTCGAGAAACTGCACGGGGCAGAGGGAGCAAGACTGGCCGCCGAAAGCCATCAGTCCGCCATTGAAAAAATGGAACAAATCGTGAGGATCGAAAAAATTCAATGCGATTGGCGGCGTCTACCCGGCTACCTTTGTTTGGCCCCAGAGGACGATCCTTCAATTCTGCACAAAGAGTTCGAGGCATTGCAGCGGGTGGGTCTTGATGGCATCACCTGGGCCGGACGCTCCCCAATGAGCTCATTTGACACAGGAAAGTGCATTCATTTCGGCCAGCAGGCGACGTTTCATCCGATGAAATATTTGGCTGGCCTTTGCCACGCCATTCGCAAAATGGGTGGACGAATTTACACAGAGACTCCAGTGGACAAAATCGAAAGTGGTCAGCCGGCACTCATCACAGCCAGAAATCATTGCCTGGTCATGGCTGAAGTCCTAGTCGTCGCCACTAATACCCCGGTGAATGATATGATCGTGATACACAGCAAACAAGCCGCCTATCGAACTTATGTGGTGGGAGCAGAGATTCCAAAGGGAAGTGTGGCACAGGCTCTCTATTGGGACACCGGAGATCCCTGTCACTATGCGCGTGTAGAAAGTGGCTCCTTGGATAAGGATCATTTGATTGTCGGTGGCGAAGATCACAAAACTGGGCAGGAGAAACATCCCGAGAAATGCTTCGATCGACTGGAACTATGGGCTCGAAAATATTTTCCGATGATTCGATCTATTGACTACCGCTGGTCTGGACAAGTGATGCAGCCCATGGATGGGCTTGCTTACATTGGCAAAAATCCCATGGACAGCAACAATGTATTCGTGATCACCGGAGATGCCGGCAACGGTATGACCCATTGTACTTTGGGCGCCATGTTGGTGAAGGATTTAATCATAGGACGCGAAAACCCGTGGGAAAAGCTCTACAGCCCTGGTCGAATTTCACTGCTAGCCTCCCGTGAGTTCATCAAAGAAAATATGAACGTGGCTGCTCAATACATGGATTGGGTGGCCCCCGGTGAGACGATGGATGCCGAAGATTTAAAACGCGGTGAAGGCGCCATTTTTCGCAAGGGCATGTCACTCATTGCCACTTACAAAGATATCGACGATCAACTGCATCACTGCTCTGCCACTTGTCCGCACATGGGCGGAGTCGTCCACTGGAATAGCGCCGAAAAAACTTGGGACTGTCCGTGCCATGGTTCTAGATTCTCGGCCCATGGTCATGTGATTTCTGGTCCTGCTATTTCGGATCTGAAGGAGATTTCCTCTGTGGAAGAACCGCCGGCGGAAAGTACGATTGCGTTTGTGGAGTTTTGGTCAACGACAAATATGACTTGATAGTTCCATCGACTGGATCTTAGTCGATAGATCCACACGCTCATATCCATTTTATTTGTGAATAGATTATAATGGGGACAATGAGCACCTATACAAAATCTGTTCTCAAAATAGTCTTTCTTATACAACTGTTCTCCATGAACAGCAGCGGGCAAGAGCGCGACTGTTTGGTCTGTACATTTCCCCTGACGCCAGAATCGCTAAAGCCCGGTCAAGCCGACGCTTGCGAAGACCTGTATGCTGCCGCTTGCGTGAGTGCGAACGGCAAATATAAATATCAAGACATTATAAAAAAAGAACAAGCCAAGATTAAAAAACCCGTGGTGGATGCGCGCAACAAAGCTGCTCAACAAATGGGATACAAGGATTTTAATGATGCCCTAAAATCAAAACTAAAAGCCGCTGGCCTAACCATAAAAAGTTCTCCGGACAAAGAGGCTTGGGAACGCCTGGTCAATCCGGACAATTTTCTCTCTATAAACGGCGACGCTGATAAGATCTACGAAACCGCTCAGCAATGCGGTAAAGAAAAATCCGAGCTGAACGCGATTCCATCTTATTTATTAACAGAACCTGCCGAACTGAAGAATATCGTACATAGATATCAAACCTTCCAGACTAAATACAAAGAACTATCCATCAAGTACAACGCCCAAGACATTCCAAATTTCGTCGATCAATTTGGCTGGAGATGCAAGAACTTAAAAACTGCGGGCTCCTCTTTGCCAAAGTCAAAAGACGATCCGCGCCTAGTGCAAGAATGCGCTAATATTCCGCAACTGAAGCGACAAGAAACCGAACTTTTTAGGGAAGAAGGCAGCGAAGGATACCAGCGGAAAGCAGAGCAGTTCATAAGGTCCCACATTGTTATGGACACGTCCTTAGGTTCAGTATCCCTGCAAACTCCGGTGAAATCCCCGCCAAAGTCGGAGGTTGAGAGTTTAAGAGATAAAATAAAACTACTAGATGAATCTATAACCGACACCTGCAATTCATATGACAGTATCGTCACAAATGCTGGTAAAAAAGTGACCAGCGACCTCAAGAAAGAAATCGCCAGGTCAAGAGTCACTGTAGAAAGCCTGATCGATTCCGCTTACAGCCCAGAGCGACAAAAGCTGGCTGCGGGAATCGCCCAGTCAGCGAAGAATGATATTCAGGACCTGGTCGGATCATTGGTTAAAGATCCAAAAAAACGTGGCGATATCCTCGAGGGATACGGTGATCTCAAGATCAGTTGGATGCAAAAACCAGAGGCATCATCTTATACCAAGGACAGCAATGGGGTGGAAGTATTGAACGAAGAAACCGCAGGAAAGAATTTGAACGGATCCGCCAGAACCGCATTTTTTGATCCGGAGTTATCTTTCTTTACCTCCATCAATGCATTTTACAACCCAGCAGGATCCACTGGAAAAGAAAAAACGGACGAGCAGGTCACCATGCAACCGGCGATTCTTTCAATACTCGATGAAAATCCCTATGCGTTTTTAGGAGCGATCGCTCACGAATCTGGTCATAAGATTGACCCCTACATCAGTTATATCAATGGCTATGATCTTTCCGGCGAATGTGAAGGACTGCTGAACTGTTACCGGGACAGCAAATCAATCAAACTTGGGATTGGCCAATCTGGAGAGACCATGGCGGACTATTACTCCTCGGAAGTCTTGGCTCGTGAAATTCAAAAGCTACCTCAGGAGCAGCGAAAACAGGCGCTGATGTCTTCAATGGAAATATTCTGTCTGTCAGATGTTGATATAAATATGTCTCCCTTCAATGAAGTACATCCTGAAACATCTCTTAGGATCGGCGGAATCTATGGTGCGAATCCCAGCATCCGCAACGTCTTAGGCTGTAAGAATGACTCTTCCAAATTTAAAACGTGCGGCCTCAACGTATCTATTCTTGATGCGCCAATGGTCAATCCTCCGACTAAGGATTCCGGGGCCACTGCCGCAAAGGGTGCTAAATGATCAAATTAATTTCAGTGGCTGTCCTATTACTTTCATTCCGCACTTTTGCAGAGCCTTCCACGCCAGACCTTCTCCTGGATATCAGCTTTGAAAAAAATCATATGCACCACAGATATTCCATCAAGGAAGTATTCGATAAAGGTTCGACCTATGTCCTTTCGTTCACCGACGAAAGGCAAAAAACTCAGTCCATGAAAATATCCGAAGACCAAGCTAGGTCGATAAAAAATAGGGCCACAAGAATTATTTGGGAGAATTTGTATCGAAAGCCGGCCTCATCAACCAATTGCCTGGTTTATGTGACTCTAAAAACTGATTCTGAGCAGACGAAAATATGTAAAGACAACGCCGTTCTAGTTGGCGAATCCTACGGATTTCTAAATGCCCTGCGTGGGGCATTTAGATAGGGATCAACTGACCTTGAGCTGAACCTTCGGGTTCAGTTTTCCGTACAAGGTGATCAATCGGTCCGTTGAAAACTCTTCCAGCCTATTGTGTAAAATCTTGCTGACCTTAGCCTCATCAATACCCAGAGTCACGGCCATCTCTCGCTGAGAAACTTTGGTGGTGAGGCTATATGCGACAAATTTTTGCTGAATATCGAAGCGAAATTTCTGTAAAGGAGTCGGATTTGCTGGCAAGGCCAGCGTGCCCTCTAGACCCTCCAGCTTTTTTAAAACTCTTCTGATTTCAGTTTTACTGGGAAAACCCACTTTATCTCCGATAGGCGTTCACTACGAATATTCAATCCATGCAGTGTTTTAACGAGCCGAACAATGATCTCATCGCTAATACTTTGAGAGTGCTTCTTTTCAAAATGCGGATCTATGATCACCCTGCTGATTTCCCGATAATTCAGTAGGATGTTGAGGCGGTACTCTCGACGTCTCATTTGTACATTCTATCAAAACTTGCCATATTTGGCAAGTTTATCTTTTTGGTTAAGCTCATGTCCCAGTCACCAGCAACATCTTTGCCGCCTTGGAGCACCTACCAATTGGACCGTGGGAGCCCGAAACCGGACGTCCGGAAGGACCAATCCGAGATACCAGTCAGAGTTGACACTCCCTTGACAATCGGCGGACAGCTTTGGTCTACACTCTAGTGATGAGATACCACGTCCTACTTTTAAGCTTTTTGCTGACAGCGCTGATGGGATTTGCCTATTTGGCATTGACCCTGAACCACCGGGCGGGATTCCTCTTTCACGACTCAAGCCCCGACGTGGGTCAGTTTCTTCACTCCTTCCAGGAATCGCATTCTCCCCGGTCTGAGATCAACTTCAGCGCTCTTTATGGTGGTAATGATCAATTCGAAGTTTTGCACCCGATGCTGAGCGTGCAGAAGATGCACTTCAAAGATCAAGGCGCTGCCTGTGGAGGAGTCGACCTTGAGGGTCGACAAAAAACGGGCGAAGCCTGTCAGATGACCGCGGCCGCTAATGAAGTGGAGTTTTCCGACGAAAGATCATCAAAAAAAAGAGAGACTCTCGACCAGTATCTCTATGAGGGTATCAAGCTGCCCGCGCACTTCATCGACACCCCACCCTTTCTCGATTCCCGCGGATTCAGCTATGCGTACTTCCTCTCCAGAATCGATGCCGTCCCCTACAATGAAAAAAGCTGGGTGGAGCAGCACCTGTCCCTTTTCAAAGTCTCCGAACTGAGTGAGATCCTGCGTAAATATCACATCGTCGATCCCATCTACTCACTGATCTCACAGATCAGTGAGTCCGAGATGGAAGAAATCATTCGTGGGACCTCCGTGGTCCTTAGCAAAGATTTTCTTCTGATTAAAAATGAGTCTCAGTTGGGTTTTTCGCCTTTGAGCTATTGGGTCTATGATCTCTCTGAACTTCAGGACAGCCTGAAGATGGGTGAAAATGAACTTGTGCCTTATCGCAGCGATGTGCTGTGCTTGCAGCACGTGGGAAATGCTTGCTGGACCTATAGTTCCAGGCAAGCCATCAGCTATCTTTACAAATATTCGCTTTTAATTTTAGCCATTGTCGGTGTTGTTTTTCTGGCGTTTCTATCGCTCTATATTAAAAATCTGTTGGAAAGAAATCGCGAACAACAACGACAACGATTATCGCTGCAGGTGTTGAGCCATGAGTTTCGCACGCCGGTGAGTTCTCTCCTGCTGCTAGCTGAGCAGCTGTCGGTGCGCTCCCAAGGACTGGGCGAAAAGGACCAAGATTTAGTGACCAGAATATCCTCTGAGGCCTACAAGCTGCAAAGAATCATCGAAGTGAGTCGCACCTATTTGCAGGCCACCAATGGTCATATTCAGATGAAAATGCACGAGATGCCGTCCATCAACTCCTGGATTTCAGATTTTGCCCATGAGCTAAATCCTAAAATTCAGTGCCAGCCATTGGACCGCGATCAAGGTTTCAAGTCTGATATTTTTTGGCTCAGATTCATTCTTTCCAATCTGATCCAAAATGCTTATCTTCATGGAGCCGAGCCCGTGTTCCTGCGCTTGAAATGCGAGCACGGAGTCCTTAAGATCAGTGTTGAGGATCAGGGCGTGTCTGAATTTTCCTCCCTTAAGTCGATGACCGAACCTTTCGTAAAAAGTTCCAGGAGCCAAGGAATGGGTTTGGGACTTAACATCGTTCAATTTGTGATGGACGAATGTGGCTACAAACTTGAATTCTCCCAATCACCGACATCATTCACGCTGACTCTTGGAAAGGCGACTTAGCCATGGCGAAAATTTTGTTGATTGAAGATCATGAAAATATCAGCAATGGCATAAAGGCAGCTCTCGAAGCCGAAGGCTATCAAGTGGACGTGGCAACGACACTCAAGATGGCCAAAGAAAAAATGAACTTAAATCCCGATCTTGTTATTTTGGACTGGAATCTTCCTGATGGCCAAGGCATTGATCTTCTCAATGGGTTTCGCAGTCAGGGAGTTAAAACTCCGGTGATTTTCTTAACTGCGCGGGTAGAGCTAGTCGACAAGGTTCTGGGACTGGAAATGGGCGCCGATGATTATATGACCAAACCGTTTGAGAGCCGTGAACTCATCGCACGCATTCGCGTGCGCCTGCGAGAACGCCAGACCGATGCCACACCAGTGACAGAGACCGCTGGATTTCTGCAGGTCGGACCGCTCACCATTGATCGCATCAAGCACAAAGTCACTTTCAACGGTCAACCGATTGAATTGGTAAAAAAGGAATTTGATCTTCTGGTCCTGTTGGCAGAAAGTCCAGAGAAGGTTTTTTCCCGCGATGAGATTTTGAATAAGGTCTGGGGATACGACGTCTATCCCACGACGCGCACAGTAGACACCCACATCATGTTGTTACGGCAAAAGGTCCACAATGATCTTATAGAGACCGTTCGTGCCGTGGGTTATCGGCTCTGTCGCCTATAACCGTCAGCGACCTGCAAAGAATTGTTTTCAAACATTTGACCTTGGGCGGACAAACAAAAATCCACACCTGATAAATTCTTCCTATGACTTGCATGAGCAAGCTCACAAACTAAAACGGAGGATTTATGTTCACGAATTTTCAACGAAACACTGTGGCGATGGTACTTGTGGTGCTAGGTATGACGACCACAGCGTTAGCACGCCCTGACAGCGAAACAGCAATGCCCAAACCTGATCGAACCACCGCGAGCGTCGTCACCATCGAGGAGTTTTCTGATTTTCAGTGTCCCTATTGCGCCAGAGGCGCTGATACCATGAAGGAAGTTCTGAAAGATTACCCAGGAAAAGTGAAACTGGTTTTTAGGAATATGCCATTGCCTTTTCATCCGCATGCACTGGTTGCAGCCAAAGCCTTCACTGCAGTTCGGCTGCAAAGCCCTAAGCTGGGTTGCGCCTTTCGCGATGAACTTTTTGCCAACCAACATGAGTTGGCCGAGCAAGGTGAGTCTTACTTATATGCTTTGGCGAGCCAATTGGGTGTCGACGTTTCAAAAATGAAAACCGACATGGCAGGGGATCAGGTCGCAAAATCTTTGGCCGAAGACCAACAGTTGGCGAACACTCACGGTTTTAATGGGACCCCCAGCTTTATGATCGGCACCGTAGCCATCACTGGCGCAAGACCTTATTCAGAGTTCAAAAAGATCATCGATCAACAGCTCGGACAATAGTGAAACATTCTGTGGGCTCAGCGGGGCGGTGCCCCCGCGGGCCACTGGTTACAAACAGCTACCGTCATCTTCAAGAACTTGAACAGTGATGGCATTAAAATCCGCGGACAGAAAGGTTGGTCAAGAAATGCTATTTTGAAGATCAATCAGCGGTTTGAGGACAAGACTATAACCATCAACAAAGAGAAGGAATAATGTCTATCAAAAAATATCACGAGAACTCACCCCGTGTTTTGAAGAGACACTGTTCGACGCAATTAGCCTGCGTGACCAAGGTCCTGGATGAAAACCGAAAGAACACCATTTTAAAACCTACATGTAACTTGCCCGTCAAAAAGTCAGACTTTAAAATTTGAGTAAAAAATGGACTAAACCGAATAATATGTAGTTATGAAAGCCAGGATTTTACTTATTATTGCAATATGCTACGCGGCTCCAAGCCCTGGAGCAGACTCAACCGAGATTCTCAAGTTGGATGATAGCAAAGTTTTTAAATTTGAAAATCCTCTTTACCTGGATCCGGCGTTACAACAATGTTCCCTTAAACCCAAAGATCCGAGCTGTGTGAAAGCAAAAGGAAAGGTTTTACTGATTCCATTTATTCAAGACTTCACTAGACGAATTCAAAGCGAAGACGTGTGGAATATAACACCATCTGATTTTAAAAAATGCATAACAGACAATTTTTTTAGTTCTAACCGATTGCATATTTCCGCGGAGGGCTACTCTGTTCTCTGTGCTGCCTACCCAAGGGATAAGAAAAGTATTACAGGGTTTGCTGGCTCTTTCGTATATAACAGTACATTCAATAAAAAGACGAATGGTCATGAAGCCACACTTAATTTAGTAAATTGTAAAAAGAAGGCCGAGCTGAAGTCCTTCTTGAAACATGCCCCCATTGGTAATCCATGCTCAATGAAGGCGAATGCTGACGATATTAGCTGCAGACAAATTGACTGCAGTAACGAGAAAACTTCATTCAAGTATTCTCAATGTATTCAGCCAAAGTGCAGCTCAAAGCATGCCGCCGTCATTGGTAATCTCATACGAGACTATGGACCGGAGAAATATAGCTCGGTCGCTGCGGAGGCAATTCCCTTATTCATAGAAAATGTATCTAAAGCCGGATACCACCTAACCCAGGCTCAAAAGCAGAAACTAGAGGACAACTACCAAAATCCAGACAAAGAAACCGATTGTGTTCCCTGCCCGTTAGGTTCAGAGCCAGACAGCCATGACAATTGTCATGACTCTGATGGATGTCTGCCAGGTAAAGAGTACTATAATCCTACTTCCCATCATTGCTTTGCAAAAACCTGCACAGAGACCAATCCGAAAGCCACACCCGGAATGGGAGAGGGCTGTGCTTTAGACTGCACTGAATCCTGCCAAAACAGCCTCATGTATTTAAATGATTCCTTGGACACCTTGAAACGGAACGATCTAGAGATATTCGGCATTAGGCTTTCCAAACCTGATAGCGATGACTCTTTGACTGACGACATGGATCCAAAGACGAAAGAAAAGCTTCGCACAGAACTTATGGCTGAAGTTCAAAGAGTAAAAGCAAATATTCAACAAGACAGTGATCTTTGCAGCCGATTAAAAAAATCAGGTAAGCCCTCCCAAACGCCCAATTGCCAATTTGATTGGAGTAGTTTCACCGCAATTGTTAGGAGATCTCTCCCCACGAATAGCTGCGGTCCCGGCTATGTCTTTACAAATCAGTGTTTGGAATCTGCCTGCACACTCTGCGAGCAAACCAAATCTGATTTTGAAGCCTTCAGAAATAAAATCGCCAATTTTTCCCAAGACGTGAGTGGACCAATTGGAACTTGCTCTGAAAATGACAGGAACACTCTTATAGGAGATTATACTAATTATTTACAGAATCGAATTTACTCAAATTCGGAAAAATGTGCGGATTCTACCGATCCACAAATTTGCGCATTCAAACCTGCGTTGAATGCCCAAGGGATGTTGGATTATGCCAAACAGATAGGGCTTTCGTGTGCCACAAGTGGAAGGCCTTTGCCATCATTTCCCTCGAGCTCTCAAGGAACTAGGTAGTAGCCGTAACTTTTCGCTGGATCTATATATGGCGGGAGGTGAACCTGAATTCTGGGCTGGAATTCGGGAATACCGGTTAACTGGTATTCTGGAATTCCGGAATGTTGGAATGTTGGAATGTTGGGGATGGTAGGGGGTGCAAGATTCGAACTTGCGATCCGCCGGTTATGAGCCGGCTGCTTTAACCAACTAAGCTAACCCCCCGCTGGCTCATCTAGGAATAGCAAACAATCTTGCTTGCCTCAAAATAAAAATAATATGACTCTAGCCTCTGTGTTGAAGAGACTCCTTGTATCATTCTTATTTCTAGCTCTGATGGCCTGTTCTTCGGAACATAAGCCAGAGTCCACTGAAGCGATCGCCATGCCCGACGACATACCCTTCACCGAGGTCAAGTCCACCAATCAAAGCGATTCTGAAGTGGTGAGCCCTCCCCGCTTGGCCGGAGTTTGGCGCAGCGAACAGCCAGAGCCCGCCGGCAACGGTCGATACTCTGTTCGTGAGCTCACCTTCACGGGATCACGCTGGGATTTGGTCTACACGCTGGCGGCTGACAAACAGATGAAGAACGTGCTCTTCACTCACAAGGCTTCGGGCACTATGACCATTCAAAATCCCTCGCAACGCATTTCAGGGGCTTACTTAGTGGTCTATGGGTTCAATCAGAAAACTTTGAACATCATGACCACCGACAAGACCACTCTCAAAGAGTTGGGCTTCGATAGCTGTGCCATTTCGTCCAGAAAAGAAGTGGATGTCAGCAGCAAGGGCTGCGGAATCATTCCGCGAGTCAGCGAATGCCCGAAAGATTATGACCTGCTCCTGCAAGAAACTCGCAAAAGTGGTCAGTACATTTCTATTGGCAATAAATTTGCCGAGTTCTCGGCGTGCTCGGAAGACCGACGCCCAGTGGCCCTGGGCGTTTCTTTGATTAAGATCAAATAGCGATCAAGAATCGACGAAGGTTTTAAGCTTGTTCGAGCGCGATGGATGTCGCAGCTTGCGAAGGGCTTTGGCCTCGATCTGACGAATACGTTCCCTGGTGACGTTGAAATCCTGACCGACCTCTTCCAAAGTGTGATCGGATTCTTCGCCGATACCGAAACGCATGCGTAGAACTTTTTCTTCTCGCGGAGTCAGTGTTGCCAACACCCGACGAGTTTGTTCGGCCAAGTTCAGATTCACAATGGCTTCTGCCGGGTTGATGACCTTTTTGTCTTCGATAAAGTCGCCCAAATGCGAATCTTCTTCTTCGCCCACTGGAGTTTCTAAAGAGATGGGCTCTTTCGCGATTTTCAAGACTTTGCGGACTTTGTCCACAGGCATGTCCATACGATCAGCGATCTCTTCAGGCACGGGTTCACGGCCCAGTTCCTGAACTAGGTGCCTTTGTGTACGCACCAGCTTGTTGATGGTCTCGATCATGTGCACAGGAATACGAATCGTGCGCGCCTGATCGGCAATCGCACGAGTGATCGCCTGACGAATCCACCAAGTGGCATATGTCGAAAATTTATAACCACGACGATATTCGAACTTATCCACGGCCTTCATCAAACCGATGTTGCCCTCTTGGATCAGATCCAGGAATTGCAAACCACGGTTGGTGTATTTTTTGGCGATGGAAACCACCAGACGTAAATTGGCCTCAACCAACTCTGATTTTGCCACGTCGGCTTCTTTTTCACCGCGCCAGATGGCCGTGTAAGTTTCGTTGATCCATCGATAATTCATTTCAGTTTCGGAATACAGACGTCGCATACGAGTGTCGGCATCGGAAGCTGTCAGCGCATAGGTTCTGAAGCGACCGAATGTCAGGCCCGTGTCTTTCGACATTTTGACTGATTCTTTTTCATTGGTTTCGATGAGCTTCAATCGCTCGACCAAAACATTCACGTCTTTAGAGAACGTTCGCTCGGTGCCATCTTTGATCCGTCGGCGCAGAGAATTTAAGCGGTTCACCAAGTTACGGAATTTAATCACGACGCGATTGATGGTTTTACGATTGAAATTGATGGACTCGAAATTCGCCATCAACACTTCATTCAAGACATGCACATCCGCCAAAGTTTTTTCACGCACGGGGGCTGTGGTTGCATCATCGCGTAGGACTTTGAACGCCGCTCCAACCTGTGATTGATATTCGTAAACTTTGCCGATCAGCTGATGAATTTTATCGATGTATTCTTTTTCATCATACTGAGTGTCCTCGTCTTCCAAACCGCGGAAGATCGATTTCACCTTGATACGACCTTCATCCAAGCGTTTGCCCAGATTGATGATCTCTACCGTTCCGATGGGTGACATCAGGATGGCGCGAACGATCTCTCGTTCTCCCATCTCGATACGACGGGCGATTTCGACCTCACCCTCACGAGTGAGCAGGGACACTGATCCCATTTTGCGCAGGTACAAGCGCACGGGGTCGTTGCCTTTAACGTCTTCGCTTTCGGCTTTTTCATCTTCATCAGCTTCTTCGTCCTCTTTGTCAGGATCGGCCAGAAACTGTTCTTTTTCGTCGTCATCGTCTTTGCGCGCTTCGGTCAAATCTGTGATGACCACGCCATTGATTTCCAGCGCCTGCATGAAGGCATCAAGAACACTGGCCGCAATGATTTCTGGCGGCAAAAGTTCATTGATCTCTTCGATGGTGAGCGTGCCCTTTTCCTTCGCCAACTTCAGAATGCGCTGAACTTCTTCTTTGATCATTGCATCTTGCTCGGCAAGGCTGAGCTGCTTCACTGGTTCATTTTCGTTATTTGTGTTCATCATGATTCCTTGTTGATCGCCAGTCGGTCTCTTTGAATACTCATTAATTTTTCTAATTTTTCGGGAGTGGGCTGCACTTTTATTTCCGCTGCCAATTGATCCGCTTGAACTTTCAAAAATTGATTTCTCAAACGTTTCACACAATCGACCAGAAGTTTTGCTTCTGATTCTTGTCGTTGCTCCTTCTCTTTTTCTTTCGCGATATCCGCCGCGATGTCGTCACCAGCTTCGTTGGCCGAGCGTTCGGAATCTGCAAGCAGTAGTTCCGGTCGATCGACAAAGGACGCTAAGAGACCGGCCAATTTATCAAATTTTTCTGGACCTTGTCTATAGGCGACTGCCGCTTTTTCCAGCACTTGCCGAACTCCGGGATGAAGCACCAGTTCCATTCCCTGATTATCACGGAAGTATTCAAAATTATTAGTATTTTTAAGCACGATTCCCAAAAGTGTGGCCTCCAGCTTGGTGGCTCCTTTCAATGAGACACGCTCTACGGAGCTTTCGGTGCTTTCTGAGCCTGGATTTTTTTCAGCCGAAGGCTGGGAATTTGTGAAATTTTCCGAAGAATTTGGTGTTCCTGTCGCGCTGGGTCTCTGATTTAAGTTGGCACCAGAATTGCTGTAGACGTCACTTGAGCTGATTTTTCCACTCGGTGTTCGCAAAGCCTCTCGCAGCCAATGCTCTTCGACTTTTAATTTTCCGGCAGCTTCTTGCAAATACAGGCGCTTCAAACGCTGATCTTGCATCGCTGAAAAAATCGGAATGAGCAAGTCGCTCATCTTCACTTTATCGGAAGCTTCACCGCGATAGCCGCGCGTCCACATGCCGAGCACCATAGAAAATAAATCTGGCGCAGTCGAAATTAAATTGGTCAAAGCCTCTGCACCCTGAGATTTGACGAAATCATCGGGGTCCATGCCCTCAGGCAGAATCATTCCCTTTGGGTGAACATCGGCGTTTAAAAGTATGGGTAAACTTCTTTCGGCGGCTCGTTGACCGGCTTCATCACCGTCAAAAAGTACAATCACATTTTTTGTCATGCGCCCGAGTATTCGCCCTTGGTCGAAGGTCAGCGCCGTTCCCATCGGAGCCACCGCATTGCGAATTCCCGCTTGATACAATGAAACCAGATCCATGTAGCCTTCGACCACCAAAACCTGATCTTCACTGCGAACGAATTTTGCTGTCTGTGAAAGTCCGTAAAGAATTTTGCCTTTGTTGAACACCGGAGTTTCACCACTGTTCAAATATTTGGGCTCTCCCTGATCGATGATGCGTCCACCGAATGCGACGGGCTCGTTCATCTGATTTAAAATGGGGAACATTAAACGATCGCGAAATTTATCAATGTATCCATCGCCGTAGGAATCACCTTGGGCGCGTCGTTTGATCAGCCAAGCCTCTTCGGCTAATGCCAAATTCACGGACTTGGATTGAGCCACCTTGGCAAAACCGTCCCACTCCTTGGGAGCATATCCGATTTGAAAATCTTTGATGGTCTGCGCGGAAAGTCCACGCTTTTGTTCGGCGTAAACACGAACTGGATGGTCTTTGGCCAGACGATGATAGCTGTCAGTGAAATATTGCAACGCCAGTTTATTGATTTGAATGATGGCTTTTTTCTTGCGCGCCACTTGATCTTGTTGAGCGGCATCGTGGCTGGTATCTTCGGGCATTGAAATGTGAGCGCGATTCGCAAGAAACTCCACGGTCTCTGGAAAACTTAAGCCCATGAAGTCTTGGAGGAAGGTAAAAATATTTCCTTTTTTGTGGCAGCCGAAACAGTTGTAGACTTGCTTGGCCTCTGACACAGAAAAAGAAGCAGTCCTCTCCTGATGATCGGGAAACGGACAGCGTCCCATATAGCCACCGGCCATGGGACGAAGTTGCGTGTGCTGAGCGATCAAGTCCACGAGGTTGTTGGCATCGCGGACTTTCTCGATGAAGTCCTCAGTAAATCTCATGTATTCCTAAGCTTGCAATTTCGAACGAATGATTTCACTCACGATTTTGTTGTCAGCAGCGCCACCGGTTTTGGCCACCACGGCTTTCATCACGGTGCCCATGTCTTTGATGCTGGCAGCGTTCGTTTGTGTGATGACCTCGGATACTATCTTTTCAATTTCGCCGCGGCCCATTTGTGCCGGCAGATAAGCTTCGATGATTTTCAGTTCTGCGGATTCTTTGTCGACCAAATCTTGGCGATTGGCCGCTTGATATTGTTCGATGGATTCTTTGCGTTGCTTCACCATTTTTTTGACGACGGCTAGAACGTCGTCGGCAGAAATTGGGTTGGGCCGCAGTTCAATCTCTTTGTTTTTGATCGCTGCTTGCAGAAAACGAATGGCTTCCAGCCGAAGTTGATCTTTGGCTTTCATGGCCTCTTTCATTTCGGTTGTTAAACGTTCACGAATTTCCATTTCATTTACCCCCGCAAAAAAAGAGGGAAATTCCCGTGAGAATTCCCCTCTTGAGATTTAAATCCAAGCGAAACGCCGATACGGCTGGCTAGGAAGAGATTATTCTCCCCAAACTCGCTTGGTTGTCTTTTTCAGAGCGCGTTTGCGTGCTGACAAAGATTTCTTTTTCAATCGAACGCTTGGTTTTTCATAATGTTCGCGTTTTTTAACATCGGAAAGGATGCCTGCTTTTTCGCAGGATTTTTTAAATCGACGAAATGCAGATTCAAAACTTTCGCCGTCTTTAACTTTAACTAAAGCCACTAAAATCACCTTCCTTCCCAGTGGATAAGAAGGTTTCGTATATCAGAGCGTCGAGAACGCCGCAAGATGACAATCACAAAGATTCTGACTATGTACTGAACTCTATGACCACGAACTCGGATGCGCCGCAATATGATGATGTCTTTTGGATGAAGAAGGCCCTGGAATTGGCTCAAAAGGCCGCTGATCAGGACGAGGTTCCTGTCGGTTCTATTTTGGTGGTGGACGGTCGTATTATATCGAAATCATTCAATAAAAAGGAACAATGGAACACGCCCATCGGCCATGCAGAGGTTATATGCGTGCACCGGGCATCGCAAAAATTGGGACGCTGGAGACTCTCTGATGCGACTTTGTATGTCACCCTAGAGCCCTGTGTGATGTGTGCCGGCCTATTGGTGCAAAGTCGCATTGGGCGATTGGTTTACGGCGCCACGGACCCAAAAGGCGGCGGCATTCACTCGCTGTTTCGGTTGGCCGAGGACTCGCGATTGAACCACCGCTTTGACGTTACCGCCGGCGTTTTGGCTGAAGAGTGCGGAAAAATTCTATCCGATTTTTTTCGTCGCAAGAGAGCGTAGGCCTATGTATGCTGCGGCGATGAATTGTAAAATTTGTGGATCGTCCGAAGTTCGATCCTACTGCGCGAAAAATAATTTTGAGATTTATAAATGCGCTGACT
Source organism: Deltaproteobacteria bacterium (assembly GCA_013286585.1). Lineage (GTDB taxonomy): Bacteria > Bdellovibrionota > Bdellovibrionia > Bdellovibrionales > Bdellovibrionaceae > CAIYID01. Next base: position 58,507 of record JABDFK010000004.1, on the reverse strand, counting down.
GCGGCTTTGGGCAAACGAATGTCAGCGAACAAGATCTTGTTAATTTCTATGACAAGGAATATTTTTCGGGCGGCAAGGCTCGGTTTTCGCAAGACGAAAATGCCGTAGTGGAAAAAGAAAAAAAATACATCATTGAAAACTTGCTTCAGGCGGATTTCAAGAATCTGCTTGAGATTGGCCCTGGCGCCGGCGGAATGATCGGTCGGTATTTGCAAGAAGCCCATCCTAAAGTTACTTATGAAGCCGTAGAAATTTCTGAATTTGCCAGTGAAAGCCTTCGCGCACGCGGCTTTCAGGTTCACACTGGAAAAGTCTACGACCCTGCAATCACTCAGCGTTGCAGTTCACGATTCGACTGCGTGCTTTCCACAGAAGTGATCGAGCACGATTTAAATCCCCACAAATTTGCCACTGCAATTTATGATAGCCTTAAGCCAGGCGGACGGGCGTGCCTAAGCACAGGCAATCTTGATGGTGGAATGTCTCGATGGAATAAAGAGAAATGGTATTATCTCGATCCTCCGGCGCATGTCTGCTATTACTCGGATCGATCGATCAAAAGACTTTTCACGGATGTCGGCTTCAAAAATGTGCGCGTGAATCGGTATGGATTTAACTACATTCGGCTGTATCAAAAATATCATATTCCCGGTTTTCTTAAGGCCATTTCTATGAGCGGAATTTCCACCGGGATGTTTGTCATAGCGGAAAAAGGGTGAGCGAAACGCCGATACGGCTGGCTAGCGAAACGCCGGTGTGCCACCGGCTGGCTAGCGAAACGCTGCGGTTCCCGCAGCTGGCTGGCTAGGCTTTCAAGTCGTGAAATTTTTTGTAGTTGATCGCTTTTACACGGCCATTTTCAGACTCAATCACGTCTTCAAAATATCGATCGAAAATGATTTCATCGGGGCTGTAAATGCAACCGGCATGGACGGCTTGTGACACTGTCGAATCATTACCAATCACAGACACCGCTAGCTCGATGTTCTGTCGAATCAAATCTTCTGAGGTGAGTCCGTAGATCGGACTTTGCTCGTCAATTTCGTGGACGACCAACCAGGACAGCGCAAAAAATAAGCTGGTTCTACGCCGCAATTTTAGATCCACTTGCCCGCGGGTCTGCTGTCCCTCGCTGGTGACGAAGGTTTTCAAGATCAGCATGCTGACTTGAGCTTCGGCGATGGTGTTGTTGCGCAGGTTTCCCATTCTCATCATCAGGCATTTTTTTCCGTCAAATTGACTGATCAGCGCCGATTTTGAAAAAATAATTTTGGCATTCGGTCGCGAAAACTTGGCAAATACCAGTCCGGTCAGCGCGGCCGAGGAAAACAGCATCAAAAGCGATTCACAGACCATGATCACGTGAGCTAATGCACTGGCCGGAGCAAAGGATCCGTAACCAACGGTGGTGTAGGTCTGCACACTAAAAAGAAAGGATTGGAAGAGGGAACCATCAGTACCGGATAAAGCTCCGGGAATGATCCAGTAGAGGACTCCGAAAATAATATTGAACACTAGGAAAAATCCGACGAAGGCGGCGAAAAATCTGGGCCAGGTCACTAGCAGCAGATAGTGATAAAAATCTTGGCTCCAGCGGGTGTGTCCACCGATTTTTTTGATATTTCGAAAACGCGCGTCTGAACTTTGCATCAGTTATGTCCTTGGCTCCAAATAAAAAGCCCACCGGAGTGGGCTTTTTGAACTAACAATTAGCCTGAGCTAATTATTTTCCTTGGCTTTTTTTCCAATCTTTCATGCATTTTTTCATCGCTTTTTTGTCGCCAGCAGATGAATCTTTGCAAGCTTTGTAAGCTTCTTTTTTTGTTTTTGGAGCCGCAGCCATAGCGTCGCCGCCACCTTGTGCAAGAGCCAAAGAACCAACCATCAAAGCGGGCAATAACATTGCGAACATTTTCATAGGAATCTCCTTGTTGTTTAATTTTGCCAATGGCCAGATGATTCCTCGAGTTACGGATCTGGGCAAGAAAAATTACATTCCCTTGTACTTATAGCCCCTCTTGTCAAAAATCGCCTTAATTTGCAGCCGTTTGTCGCCCTGGATTTCGATCAATCCTTCTTTTCCGGCAACAGAGTAGGTACCCCCAGAGCCACATTTGGCCTTGAGCTCTTTGGTGAGCTCCTTCAGAAACACTTCTTGCTTGGGCAAATTGTCGATGACGGTGACGGTTTTGCCGCCGCGGCCGTTTTTTTCCATGCGAAAAATCGCGACAAAATTATACTGTTTCCCCGGCTCTTCCTTAGGTTTGCACTTGCACTGAGTTTTCAGTGCTCCACAGGCCGGGCATTTGTCTTTTGGGTCATCGGACCAGACAAGATTGGAAGACATTCACTTTTTTTCTTCAGTAGTGGCAGGAGCAGGCTCTGGCCCAGAGAGTTTATGCTGAGTCCACTCTTTACCATCAAAACGGCAGAGCATGCGTTCGTTATCCAGCACGGTCAGCAGATTCACCGGCCGAGTCCAAACCCCAAAGAGATTCTTCATAGTCTCTGTCATAAAATCGGGCTGCATGTCGATGCCTTCCCACAGATGCGAAAGCAGCAGTTCGCCACGATTTTCAAAGTTGGCGTCGTCGATGCGAATGATCGGCTGACCAAAATTGGTCATTTGGAACAGCAGCTTAGCCTTGATCGCCTTGAAATCACGAGTATCGACCTCAAACTGATTGGTGCGCTTGTTGAATTTATATACAAAGAATCTGTTTTTCAGACAGAATTCCTCGGTCAAAAATTCATCGATGAAGGTGACGTCATTGTAGATCTTGCGGACCTCGAAAATTTTGTCGCGGCCCAGATTGGTTCTGCGATCCCAATTTTTTCGCTCGCGCACATCATCGCAATTTTCCCAGTCGCGACCGAACTGACCCTTGTTCCAGCGATCCTCGATGTCACGAAAGAGCTCAATGCCAACTTTATAAGGATTGTAGGATTGCGGACTCATGGCGACGGTGCCCGAATGATGATCCGCATAGTCGATGATTTCTGAATCGTTCAGAATTTTTTGTGTCATCAATTTTGTGTGCCAGTAAGACGCCCAACCCTCATTCATGGTTTTCGTCATCCCCTGCGGAGCAAAATAATAGGCCTCATCACGAATGATCGAAAGCACATCCTGTTGCCAGTCAGCCAGAGGTGCGTAGGCCATCAGAAATCGCAAAATATCGCGTTCAGGCTCTTCAGGAAACTTCGAGCGCTTGGCGGCAATGTCATGCATCCTCTGCTTTTGTTCAGCGACAAAGCTGGGTGGATTGATGTAGTCGCGCATGTATTCGCGATCATAGCGAAGCAAATACTCCTTTTGTTTTTGCTGAGGAGCTTCTTCCCGCGAGCGGCTAGGCTCGTAATACACTGAATATCTATCGATGAGGTTTTCAAGGCTTAGGCAGCGATCGATAAAGGTTTCCACGACGTCATAGCCGTGGCGATCCATATATCGCCGAATCCGGGTCGCATGGTTGGCCATGGCGTCCATCATCTTGCGATTGGTTTTTGCAAACCAAACGTTGTTTTTAAAAAAATCGCAATGACCATACACATGCGCCATCACCAATTTCTGATCCATCATGGAATTCCCTTCCATGAGATACGCGTAGCAAGGGTCGGTGTTGATCACCATTTCATAAATTTTCGAAAGCCCGTATTCGTAGGACTTGGAGAGATGTTCGTACTCCATGCCAAATTTCCAGTGGGGATAGCGCACTGGAAAGCCACCGAAAGCTGCGAATTGGTTGATCTGGTCATAGCTGATCAGCTCGAAGATGGTTTCAAAAATATCCAAACCAGAGTCTTTGGCGATTTTTAGAATCTTCTGTCTTTCAGCTTCCAGTGCTGGAGTTAAATTCGCCATATCACTTACCCTTTCCAAGGAAGTCGCGAATCGAATCAAGAATTTTGTCTTTATTTTCAATTTGGCTAAGGATGATTTGCTCATCCGTACCGAATTCTTTTTGCAGGTCTTTTAAAAATTGGCCGCTGCCGTATTTGCTCTCGACTTGGCCGTAGCAAAAAACATTGCACTTGGGCATGAAGAATTCCCGCAGTAGGCGCACACACAGGCGCGTGTCCTCACCGCTCCAGTTGTCACCATCGGAAAAATGGAAGGGATAAATATTCCATTCGTGAACCGGGTAATCACTTTCAATCATTTGCTGAGCCAGCTTATAGGCCGAGCTAATCAGCGTACCGCCGGACTCACTGGTTTTAAAAAATGTGCCTTCATCCACCTCTTTGGCCGCGGCATCGTGAATAATGAAGCGCGTTTCAAGGCCCTTGTAATGTTTTTTGAGCCAGGCGTTGATCCAAAAACTCTCCATGCGCACGATCTCTTTTTGTTCGTCACCCATAGAGCCCGAAACGTCCATCATGTAAATGACCACAGCTTTGGTCATTGGCTTTTTGACGGTCTTCACCGTGCGATAGCGGAAGTCCTCTTTGATCGGCACGATGATGGGATTTTTCGGATCGTAGGTACCGGCAGCAATGGATCTCTGCAGAGCTTTCTTATAGGAAGAGCGAAAGTGCCTCAAGCCCTGCGGTCCGATGGGCGATAGCCCCGAATAGCGATTCTTCGTGGTCTCTATTTGCTTCATGCCTTTAGGTTGAATTCTAGGCAGCGCCAATTTTTCGCCTAGAATTTGCGCCAGTTCTTCGATAGAAAGTTCGACTTCCAGCAGATGTTCGCCCGGCTGGTCACCCGCTTGACCTTGACCCGGCTGGGGCTCGCCGACGGAATCGCCAGGCTTGGCTTCGCCTTGTCCGACGCCGCCTTGCTGTTTTGGTCCGTAGCGAAAATTCGGGATATCGATGGAAGGCAGCGGGATCTTCACGTACTCGTTCTCGCGCTTGCCGATCATTTCCCCTTGGGAAACGTATTTCCGCAGATCTTCTTTGATCCGGCCCTTAATAATGTCCCGAAACCGATTATGGTCTTCTTTGATGGACACAGGATCTCCCTATTTGTTCTTCACGTCCCCACGAGCGTAAATACTGGCGACATAATGAAGAACGTCGGTGGCTGAAATTTCGTCATAGCCGAAGTCTTTGATCAAACGAGTTTTCACGATATCAATTTTTTCCTGAGTGTCTTTGTCGACCACAGAGCTCACGATCGACGTCAGCTTGATGCTGTCCTTCTGATCTTCGAAGGTTTTTAACTCTAGGGCCTTGTGCAGACGCTCATTCATTTTGTAATTGAATTTCTTGCCTTCCAAAGACAGCGCGCCGATGTAGTTCATGATCTCACGACGGAAGTCGTCTTTACGAGATTCAGGAATTTCGATCTTCTCTTCGATGGAGCGCATGAGTCTTTCATCGGGCTCTTCATCCTGCCCAGTGAAAGAGTTGCGCACGCGTTCGCGCTGAGTGTAGGCCTTCACATTGTCGATGTAATTTCCGCAGAGTCGCATCATGAAGCTTTCATCAGCACTGATCGCTCTTTGCACCTCGGCTTTGATGATCTCTTCGTATTCTTGACGAACGACGCCTAAAAGTTCGCGGTAATCCGCTTTCAATTCTTCATTCGAAAGCAACGAGTGATTTTTCAAACCCGAATCCAGCTCGTTCAGAACCATGAAGGGGTTCACTGATCCACGATTGTTTTGCTGAGCCATAACAATGGCATTGGAAAGTTTGTCTTGAATGTAACGCGGGGAAATCCCTTCAAGACCTTCACGCATGGTCTCTTTGCGCAGCTCGCGAACATTGTCCTCAGTGTAATTTGGAAGAGTTTTGCCATTGTAAAGCTTCAGCTTCTGCAAGCGCGTGAGGTTCGCCTTCTTGGGTTTTTCCAGGCGGGTCATGATTGCCCACATCGCTGCCATTTCAATCGTGTGCGGAGCAATGCTCACCCCACGAATGCGCTGAGAGTTGAAGTCCTTTTTGTAAATACTGATTTCGTCTCTCCAGCGAGTGATGTAGGGAATGTCGATTTTCACCGTACGATCGCGAAGGGCTTCCATGAACTCGTTGTCTTGCAGGCGACGATATTCGGGCTCATTGGTGTGACCGATGATCACTTCATCAATGTGAGTTTGTGCAAACTTCTTGGGCTTGATCCGATGTTCTTGAGAGGCACCCAGAAGATCGTAAAGGAATGCCACGTCCAACTTCAAAACTTCGACAAACTCAATCATGCCTCTATTGGCCACATTGAATTCGCCGTCGAAGTTAAAAGCACGGGGGTCGGAGTCAGATCCATACTCGGCAATTTTGCGGTAGTTGATGTCGCCAGTGAGCTCTGTAGAGTCCTGATTTTTTTCGTCCTTCGGCTGGAAGGTGCCGATGCCGATTCGGTCGGCCTCTGAAAGTGTGAGCCTTTTCACTTTTACATGCGAAAGCACCTTCATCAAATCGCCCTTGTGACGCTCCATCAATGCCTTGAAAATGTAACGACTGGGCGGACACAGTTCTCCAGAAATTGAAACTCGGAAGCTGCCCTCTTGGCCACGGTTCAGGTCATCGCAAACTGAAGCGCGCAGCTCATCAGGAATCAGCAGCAGTGGCTCCTCGTGCATCGGAGACAGAAAGGATTTCGCTTCAAGTCCAAGCAAGCCACCCAATTCACCTTTGTCGTCAATCCACTCAAACGTGTACATCTCTCCTTGAGGAGATTTCGAGTAGTCCTCGATACCTTTTTTCAGCATGCGACAAAGTGTGGACTTAGCGCTGCCAACAGGTCCGTGAAGCAAGATCACGCGCTTTTCGGTGCCGTAACCCATGGCTGCCGCTTTCAGCACGTTGACTAGTTTCATGATCGGAACATCAAGGCCAAAAACGGCGTCTTTGCCGTTGTTTTTGGAGTCATCAAAAAATTTGTAGCGAATAACAGGCTTTTTAAAATCCACGTACTCTTCGGTGCCGGCCTCAGAGACCATGTCATACATTCTTTGAAAGGCATTGCGAGTGATCCGTGGATTTTGTTTCACCAGATCTAGGTATTCATTGAAGGTGCCGCTCCAGTTCACATGAGCGGCGCCGTTTTTTGATTCCCATGATTTCACCAAGGACTGTAAATCGATTTTAGGATTGGCCATTAGGTGATCCTCCTATACCTACTTACTAGTATGCATTAGAAGGTCATTTCGGTACATATTCAGGTCAACATTTGTTAAAATTGCGACATCTGCATCACGGAATTTGATACTTGGTAAAATCTTTGGGAGTCTCAAATTGAAACGGGCTTTTCCCAGACTGGACGTTGGTCGGGTCGCCCTCGGTGAACGACTTAAAAACGATTTGAAGTTCAAAGCCCTTGTCCGTCAGCGTGACGCGTTTTTTCTCTCCGTCGCGCTCGGACCACTGGATTTTAAAACCGTCGGATTTTCTAACACAGAAATCCACCATACCGTCCACTCCGATTTTGCAACCCCAGCCAGAGTCACTCACCGGCGAGTCCGTGCACACATTCATTAACAGCCTAGGGTTCAGATTCATCTTGAACATCGAGCGCAAGGCATGATCGGACAGGGCGCCTTCGTAGTATTTTTTCTCTCGATAAAGAGCCAGTTGGACCTGGTTTTTGTTGATCACCATAGTGGCCAAAGAGATTCCCAGGGTGCCGGACACATCCATGCGAAACAGATCCGGCGTCACGGCCATCATGTCCAAACTCAGATTGTAGGATTTGTCGTTCGTTAAATCCTTGGCCTGTGCCTTCGCCTCCCAAGACCCGCTCTGCTGGTGGCTAACAAAGGGTTTGGGTGTGGAAACGCAAGCGCTAAAAAATGTACATGTCGCTAGCAAGGACATGGTTTTTGCAAAGTTTTTCATGAGTCAAGACTCTACTGAAGCAGTTCGACAGTCAAGATCGTACCCAGCATCAATCCGCTGAGGCTGGCATCCGCTGTTCTCTTTTAACATCTTGATTCTGGATGGAGGTGATTTTAGAGCGAATTTCTTTGGCCCGCTTTTCATCGGATTCAAACTCGGCAGCACGCTCGTACATTGTTTTAGCCCGATCCACCATTTGTGCTTTGAAATAGGCATCACCCAAATGTTCCGCAATCACGGCCTCGGTGGGCTGGCTGCGGTAAGCGGACTCAAGAATTCGGATAGAGTCCAAAGTTTTTCCCTCTTTGAAAAGAATCCAACCATAGGTATCCATGATGAAAGCATCTTTGGGCTCGATTTCTAGAGCGCGGCGGATTAGTTTTTCGGCCTCATCCAAAGATTTTCCCATTTCTGAATAGGTGTAAGCCAAGTAGTTCAAACCTTGAACGTGGTTGGGATCTAGCTCAATGACCTTCTTCATATTTTCAACCACTGAATCTCTATTGCCTAAATGATCTTGGATCGTGCCCAAGAAAAATCGCAGCTGCACTTGCTCGGGAAATTTTTCAACACCTTTATTGAGGATGTCCAAAGCTGTTTTGTAGTCCCCTTTTTCATCCAAGAGTGACGCATAAACAGCTATCAACTGCGGCAAATCTTTTCGAGCCTCAGTGGATTTCTTAACGAAACTCACTGCTCCGCTGAGATCCTTATTTTGTTTCATCAAATAGGCACCGTGAACAACGGCCTCTGCAAAAAACTGACTTTCGGCAGGGACTTTTTGAAAGCTATCGATGGCGTCCTTCGCTTGGTGAGTCTCTTCGTAAACTGCGGCGAGATAAAAACGAATCTTATCGCTATCCGGCGCCTGAGCCAAAACTTCGTTGAGCTTGGCAATGGCTTGCTTGAATTTTTTCTGCTCGATCAAAATAAGAGCCATTTTTACTTTGACGTTCAAAGTCTCGTCCGAGTTTTGCTCGATGACGCTGAACTGATCGTAGGCTAGGTCATATTTCTCTTCTTCCAAATATAACGGAGCCAAAGCTTCGGCCACGCGCACGCTGGGTCCATGCTCTTTTTGATAGTCAGAAAAAAGACGTACGGCTTTGTCCGCCATATTCAGTTTACTGTAAAGATCACCAAGTCCCAAGATGGACTCCACATGATCCTTTTTAATTTCCAGAGCTTTTTTGTAAGCCACTTCGGCAGCCTTCGAATACTGCTTTCCCTCTTGGCTGGCACGAATGCGGGCGATGTAATAGTAAGCCAAGTGCGGAGTTTGATAGTTGTCATTCTTCGCCAATGACTCAAAATATTGCACGGCTTTGGCGTATTGTTTTTGCTCTGCCAAGACAGCACCGATGTACAGCGGAGCCTCTGTGTTCTGTGAATCCAGTTTCAGAATTTCATTGTACTGAGCCAATGCTTTATCGTAAGCCTTCATCGACGAAAATAGTCCACCCAACATCAAGCGGGCCTCGATCAGTTTCGGATCGATTTTCACAGCGGTTTCAGCTTGGTCCAAGGCTTGGTTGGCCAATCCCAATTTCAAGTACTCTGCAGAAAGTCGCAAATGCACGTGTGCAGATTCTTGATCGTAAACCAAAACCATTTTGAAGGACTCTACCGCTTTTTGATGATCGCCGTCGTAGCTCTGGGACTCTGCCATAGAAAAATAATAATCGGCCTGAGTGCGCATATAAACCGGATCTAAATTTTGAGTCTTGTCGCCGCCAACGGAAGAGGGCACGAACGATGCCGGAGCCCGATTATGATCGTCGTAAGCGGCATCGTAGTAAGGGGCTGTGTCAGAATCCTTCGCCATCGATTTGGGCTGAAGGGCCACGCAAGAAGACATGAGCATTCCAAAACCAAGAAAAATGACGATATTTGAAATGGGCCGAAGAGACATCAGGCCTCCCTTTAGTGACTTCTTCGGCCATACCAAAAAGGGACTTGAATGTTTTGGCGCAATTTATAGGGTGTCAGTAGGAATCAAGACCTGAGTCTGAATGGCGTTTTCACCCGTCGACCAAACATCGATAACTTTGTGTCGACCTTCGTGCCGAATTTTGTAGTGGTAGGCCTGTCCCCAGGGATCTAAGCCGAGGGTGCCAGATCTCTCTGCAGGAGCCTGGCTGGCGGGAGTTCTGCCTGAATTTTGGGCATTTGCGGCAACTTCTTCCGAATTGGCTTTTTGGGCCGATTTATCGTCCAAAACGGAGATCTGATAGGCCAAGCTCTGAGCCTTGCTAATGGCTCTCTGATGATCTTGGTCCTTTGAACCGAAGACCACAGGTCCAAACAGCACGCAAATGGCCGCAATGAGGACAAACACAGACAGAAGCATACTAAAGCTAACTAGCTGTTTTCCCGTTGATACTTCATGACTGTCCGGTTTTTTATTCATCCTACCAAGACTTTCGGCCATTTCTAAGAAAACTTGAGCGATAAATGCACTTTTTGAACTCTTTTTTTGGTCTATTCATTGATGCGAGTAATGCGTAGCGTAGGTGTATTTGAGGGTTTGTTCGCTTGACAAGCTGTGGCGGTGGGGGCTAGCTTCCGGCCATTAAATAGCCCAAAACGTTTACTTAAACAATGGGGAGGCCACTTTGATGAACCAAATCGACACCGTACAGAGCATTAAGCCCGCGAACGGTAAAGTTAAAATCATTAAGCGTTATCAGAACCGAAAGCTTTATGACACTCAACAGAGCTGTTATGTAACTTTGGATGACATTGCTAAAATGATCCGCACCAACGAAGAAGTGATGGTTATAGACAACAAGTCTAAAAACGACATCACTGCGGCTACTTTAACCCAGATCATTTTCGAAGCAGAGAAAAAAGCGTCTCAATACGCTCCTCTTTTCACACTTCGCGAAATCATCCAAACCGGTAACGGAAGCATTTCTAACTACCTGGCTAAATTGGGTGCATTTCCTCAAGACTACATGCAACGTCAAGCGCAAGCACAAGCAGCTCAGCTAGAGCGCGCTTCCACTGACAGCATGAAAGAAAATCTTGAGCAACGTGTTGCCAACGCTGCGGCCCGCGCTACAGCCGATCAAACCTCGAAAGTAGCTGCCGAAAAAGCAACCACTCTTCCAGGTGCGAACGACGACAACACACCAATTCTTCCAGGAGCCAGCAACACAGGCTTCAATAGCTAAGAGAATTGATTCCACATTATTATGAAGAAACGCCCTGAAGAAATTCGGGGCTTTTTTTTGTCCCTTCCTAGTGGTGAAGGAAATCGGAAGAGGGGTACCGGCCCTTTTAAAGCCTTCGGTCATACGGTGCTCGGCCCCCCTGGCGGGGGTGCCTGCGCTCCGAGCTTGTCTTTAAAAGGGCCGGTACCCCTCTTCCGATTTTTCACACTTTGGAATGGGACAAGTAATTTTCTGAATTTTTTCAGGGCGTTTTCTTTGGCAATGCTTGCCTCATCTTTGGGCTAGAATGCGGTTGGTGTCTTTATCTATTGGATTCTTGTCGGCTACACTTTTGGGTGGAGGATCAATATGAAAAGTCTTTTTGTTTTTTGTGTTCTTGGGTTTGTTTTTTCTGCCGGAGCTGCCGAGCCTGTTTCCATTGATTATCGGGTTTTGTCCAAATGTTTTGAGCGCCTTGATGGGGAGATTTCTTGCCTCATGGGCCAGCCTTGCGAATCTATCAAGAAGGTCTGCAAAATTTTCCGCGAACACGCTTCCCAGCGTCTCTACGAACTTCATTTTGAAGGGATGAAAAAGAGTCTGAACGAACTTGCTCCGCCAATTTCGGATGAAATTATGTTCACTGACTCAAAAATGTCTATTGTCAGCAGATGTTTGGAGCATTCATCAAAAGACAAGGCCCTCGCTCACCACTGCGTACAATGTACAGTCGACTTTGGCGATTCGTCGAGCGAGTGTGTTAATTTTAGAAAGGGCCTCGATGTCGCGATTACAAAAGCAAACCTGAAATCCGACATCTCCCTCAAGAATACCCAACCCGTGCCAGCAGTAGATAACCGCCCACAACCACAATAAAAATTCCCCAACACTCAGGGCTCACAAATTCGTGAGCTCTCAGCCTTCGATAAGTGAGGTCATTGGCTTTCAAAGACAAGCTCGGAGCACAGGAGCCCCGAAGGGGATCCGAGCACCGTATGACCGAAGGCTTTGAAAGCCAATGACCCACTTATCGAAGGCTGCGCCAGCTCAGGAATGTTTTGTGTCCTGGATGAATGGTGAATTTAACGTTTTCCCAGCGGTCTGCTGTGGGATTTCCACCGTTGGTTCCTTGCAGAGTCATTGTGTATTCTCCTGCTGGTAACCATGTTCTTATCATTTGGAAATTTTTTGGTAGAGTGGACCACTGTCTTAGATCAGCCCGATCTGAAACTCGCATGGCTACTGCTGCTAGGAATCCGGCTAGTTCGCCTTGTTTTTGGCGGATTTGGTCGGCGACCACGGCTTTTGCCACTGTTGCGCCGACTTTTCTTGCGATCATCCAGCCGACATCATCGTCCAGAGTTTTGATCACTACTTGTTCTACGTTGTAGACCATTTTTGAGTGGAAATCTCCGACTCCGTCGATAGTCATTTTTGTTGAATTTGTGGAGCTAAAGACTGGGTAGAGTTTTGGCCAGCGATTGTCCACCGGAGAGAAATGTTTTTCTGGTCCCCAGCCTTGTTGCACCAGGATCACCACTTCGCCCTTGTTCTTGTCATACCAGTCGGGATTTTCTACGACTTGTGGATATTGCTTTTTTAGCGCTTGGTAATCGTCCGTTCGTCGCGATTTTCTTGCTGTTCGGATTAAATCTTCGGGCAGAAAGGGGTTGCTGCTGTCGATCTTGCTGGAATCTACGTAAGAGATATAAGCGTCGTCGAATTTTCCGTCGGACTCCCAGATCAGGCCCGCTAGATAATTGGCGTAAGGGTTGAGTTCGTAATTTTTTCGGCCGTCTTGTCTAATTTTGCTAATTTTTTCATTCACTCGGCGAACTTCCACCATGGCGTCGTCGAATTGGCCCATCATTAAATAGTCCATGGCCAGATACGCACTGATCAGAATCTTTTCGTAAGACTCTCCTTTGTACTGAACCATGTCTTCGCTGCCTAAGGTGGCTACCGCAATTTTTGAGACCGAATGATAGTCATTGAGTTCAACCATCTTGTCGGCCTTCAAAAAGACATCAGAGCTTTCTTTGTATTTTCCGGCGATTTGCAAAGCCGTTCCGTAATCCAGCAAGTAAACAAGTTGGTCGTCAGAGTCCTTTTCAGCCAACGGTTTTAGCTGATCTAAAGCCGCCTGCACTTGCCCCGATTTCAAATCGTTCCTGGAGCCCTGAATTTTCGACTGATAGGTCGAACAGGCTCCTAGAACAAATATCAGCAAAATAAAGGAAAGGCGCTGAAGTTGGACCATCTGGATGAATTACAAACCAACAGATCGTTTTTTGAAGGCTTTACGAATTTCTTTTTGACCGGTCCAAGTGATGACACTGGTTTTCAGGTTGGTCAGATTCAACGTGATTTTGTAATAAACTGTTTTATCTTTGCCCACTTCTTGAACGATGGAATCCAAGCGACCGTTGACGATGAAGTCGGCCCCGACTTGTCCGCCCGGACCTTTTTTGGTTTCGCCACTGACCATTCCTGAGTTTTGGTAGTCGTACTCACCTTTAATATCTTCGCGAGCTTCTTTATCAATGAACTGAGTTTTTCCAGAATTGGTGAGTTCTACGCGAACCATATCCATGATGCTTTGAGTATCGATATGTTCGCTGGTTTTATTTTGAAGGTTGGTCACCATCACGAGCGGCGGAGTTTTCGCATTGGCAATCGCAGGATGATTGACCATCTTCGCAACTAGATCCTGTGTGACCGCTTGCATGTCAGACTCTGACCAAGTGTCATTCAGTAGATTTGTCTTGTTAACGTCATCGTAATCACCTTTGGTGAATGCCTGTGGTCCGCAATGACTTAGACCCACCATCAACAATGCATAAAACGCTACTTTAACTAACTTCATATTTCCTCCCGACGGAAAATTACAAATTCTATTCACAAATTCAATTTCAGAATTAGAACATTGAAAAACTCCGAAAACAAATCCTGGAACATCCGGACAGATTCAAAATTCAGACACAGGACCCCATTAATTAATTTTTAACCATGGTCTCTTTTCTGCAACACCTTCCGTCTGAAACCGAGGTGGTCATTGATCGTTGATAGCAGCCGAAAAGCCTATGAGCTTCTGTATAAAAGCACCAACCTCTTGTAGGAAGAAGTATGGATTTTGACTTTGGATCCGGATCTTAGATTGATTGATCGTGATCTGCTCTTTCGGGGGCACCGTCGATCAGTGCGTCATTCATCCCAGAGATTTGATTCGAACGGTTTGTCAGAGAAATGCCTCCGCATTTATTATGGCTCACAACCATCCCAGTGGACGCGTGCGACCCAGCAGGGAAGATCGACGCATGACTTTCAGAGTTTTAAAAATCGCCCAGCTGCTAGAGATTCCGATGAAGGATCATTTGATTTTTTTCGGAGAAAAGTTATTTCAGCTTTGCGGACCAAAAAATACTATTCACCCGAGTCAGAGACTGACGGGGCAAAAACGTTCACCGAATGCTCTTGCGCTTGAGGGTCAAATCCAGGAATTGGATAGGCCCTGGTGACGACTCCGTCTTTATCCACTTGGATGCTCCAGCCATTTTTTCGAGCATTGGCGATGAACTCTTGAACGTATTGTTGCCGGTAGCCGCGATCATACTCTTCTAGCTTTTGACGATCCGCCAACTGACCTTCCACTTCGGATCTTGGCGATGAATCATCCCGGCTGACATCCGGAGCCAGTTTTCGATGACCGGCCAGAGAATCGGAATCCTGAGGAGGCTCTACCGCTAAGGGCTTCTTGGCCTCTGGTCTTAGAGGTACAAGCTGTCCGACCACCGGAGCGATGAAAGCGTTTTCAATCGCACTTTTTTGTTTTTGAGCTTCGATTTTTTTGCCGGTCTCTTGCAGATACTTGTTCACGGCCTGTTCGGATTTGGCGTCCGATCGAACCAACTTGGTGAACTCACTCACTGCCGGTGTTGGCGCTTCCGTTCCACTGTCTTCGGAAAAATAGTAAAGAGCGCAGGCCGCCAGCGACAATGACAAGGCAAAAAAACCGGACCAAGAATTTTGCGGTTTCCGTTGAGGACTTTGCATGTGGCTTTATCGGCAAAAGTTCGGAAAAAATTGACCCAGACTAAGGGAGGGCACCTGTGCCATTAAACATGCCAATGATATGTCCATTAAACTGATCTTCTGCATGAATAGAAAGTTGCGTGTCTGCCAAAACTTTCACCACCCAATGCTGTTGGCTGAAATCCATTGTGAGCTGTATTCCTGCCGAACCGATTTGTCCTGAAATGCTCGGCGACGCTCCTGGTGCGGAGCTCAATGAGTTGCCGTCGATGATCAGATCTTTGACTTGAATAATGTCTTCCGGATACTGTTTGCCTGGCGTCGAGCAGGCCAATAAAAGACTCAGCTTTGTCGGCGTTTGTGTGACCTCAAAACTCAAATTTCCATTTTGAATCGGTGAGTCTCCCAGACTGCTTGAACAGGTTCCCAAGTGCTTTCCAGAAAAATCACGAACCACGCCTGAAAGTGCCGATTCAGGAATGCTGAAATCATCATTCGTGGCAGTGACCACGTTGCCAGCGGGTGAGGAGCCTCTACCCGAACAGGATACAAAACCTAGCCACATCACGAGATAGCATATGGATCGAAGCTTCGTATGGACACTCATTAAAGAACATCCAACTGTAGATACATTTCAGGCATATCACTGCATTTAAAGAGAACGTGCTTCACATCCACAAAGGACAATGAACAAGACTGTTCTGGATGAGTATCGAATGCGGGAAATGAAAACCTGTAGGAATTTATTCCTGATCTTTGCACAGGGCCCTCCGAGACGATCCGCGATGGAACTCCGTTGTGCGGCAACCAAATATCTTTGACCTCACGGAAATAATTAATATACGCCATAGTAGTATAGTGGGAATCACGAAGCCCCAAATCGCCAGACACATGGTTGTAGAAATCCATAGCGTAATAGCTCTGATCGATCAGATGAACGGCGTTGCCGACATCCACGTAAGTCAAATCGTCCCTCATTAATATCCGAAACATTTCGCGAATTTTTTCAGAACTATCCATCCCTGAAATGTAGTAGAGCATCTCATGAACGTAGAGCAGGGCTCTTTGCGACGGTGACAACTGCTTGAACACCACGGGATCCACATAAATGGTCTGATCCTGACGAATCATTCCTGTTACGCGTTTGCAATGTGGGGGTAAGATGTAGGGCTCGTTGCTATCATCCACCTGCGCAAGATCAGCCAGTGGCCAACTTTGGTAAGGGCCAAATTTGTTGACTGCATCAGAGAAAGTATCCTGAAAAAACGATCCATCAAAGCGAGAACGCAGGGTTGCGATAGCTTCCGCTGTCGACATACCTGCCAAATCCGTGGTTTTCACCGGTCCATCCAAGGTGGGTAAGGTGGCGTTGTAATAGTCTAGTGTTACTGGCGGCTGACCGTCACAGATCACCACATTGCCGCCATGGGCACCCACACCGGCCAAAGCCGTACTTACAATCAAACCTGCAAAAATCATTATCGTTAAATTCATTCGGTACTCCTTATTATTTTTTGAATGGGAAAAAGCGCCACACTCAACTGATACACCTGTTTTCGGTTTCCACCCTCTAGAAAGGCACAAAGTTTTTGATTGAAGTCTTCGATCATATCTTTGGCCTTTGGTAATCGCTCGGGATCAATAGACATCGTTAGAGAGCTAATATTTCTGGTCTCGATCGGGTCATTTTCTAAAGACTGAATGGATTTTTCAAGAATCTGCCGCTGATGTTTCTTAAGTGCCATTGTTGTTACATGTTTGTCCGCCGTGGTAAGATAACTAGCATCTACACTCAGCGTACCATTTTTTCTTGGTCTCAAAAGACCCAGGCTCAATAACCTAGCCAACGCAGTCTTTGCTTCAATCACAGAAATGCCCAATTGTTTGGCGATCCACTGGGGCTCTGGTTTGGCACCCTCAGATTCCATAAGCATCATGATGGCATAGTGATACCAATCGCTGATGACTTGAAAAAGCTTGAGATCAAGTTCAGCCTTGTTAAGTCGTCTGTCCTTGACTTGATCTTCGCTGAAACGGGATAGGAAATAACTTTTTCGTGAAGAGACACCTTTTCTTTTATGGACCTTGATCAGCGAAGCCAGAAATTCGCTCTCTTCTTTCGGTGACAACGAAAGCGCTGAAACTAGCCGCTCGGTAACCTGCACTGACGGCACTCGGCTGCCCGAAAAAATTAAGGACAACGTCGTGGAAGAGATCTGCAAAGCTCTGGCAAATGAACGCAAGGAATAGGCCGGATTTTTTTCTACCCGACGGGAGAATTCACGTTTCATTATTTCGGCAAAATGAGGTGTTTCAATCATGCTCAAAAGATAATAGATATTGATTTTCGCCGCAACAATCTTTGAAACAATGTGTTTCGAAGATGCGGTCTTAGAAACACTTCGCGCTAAGAGCGAACTGTTTCGGCTTTTGTCGTCTGCATTTTCACTGGAAGGGTCAGTACAAACTCAGTGCCGATACCCTTCTGGGATTTCACCTGAATGTCACCACCATGGGACTGCATGATTCCATAAGAAATACTCAACCCTAGACCAGTCCCTTGGCCCACGCCCTTGGTCGAGAAGAACGGATCAAAAATGCGATCAATGTGTTCATCGCCAATGCCCTTACCAGAATCTTGAATAGAAACCAAAATCATTTCCCGACCGGATTGCGGTGGCAGTTTTTTTGTTGTGATCCAAATATTTCCAGTACCCTCGATGGCCTGCACGGCATTCGACAGCAGGTTCATAAAAACTTGATTGATCTGGGTAGCAAAACAGCTGACTAGGGGCAGATCACCATAATATTTGTGCAGCTGAATTCGATTTTTGATTTCTCCGGAAAGAAGATTCAAAGTGCTGTCGATAGCTTCGTTGATGTTGATGTCTTTGAGTTTGGCCTCTTCCAAGCGCGAGAAGTTTCGAAGACCCAGCACGATATCGCGAACCCGGCGAGCACCGTCTTCGCAAGAGGCCACCAGTTTTGGCAGATCCGTTTTGATGTACTCGATATCGATGGTTTTCTTGAGTTCGGCTAGGCCCGCGGGATTGGTTTCTGCTGTTTCCGCCAGTTGCAGCAACTTCGTCGAATACTCTTTGAGATGAGCCATGTTGCTGTAGATAAAGCTGATCGGGTTGTTGAGTTCGTGCGCCACGCCCGCCACCAATTGGCCTAGGCTTGACATTTTCGACGAGTGCACCAACCGGCTTTGTGCTTCCTTCAATTCTTTGTTGGCCATTTCCAACTCGTGAATCTTCGCCTTAAGCTCTGCGCGCACACGAATGATTTGCCGACTCATTTGATTGAAGGATTCTGTCAGCAAACCAATTTCCGTGTCACTTTTAATGGGGATTTCCACCAGCTGATCACTCATCGGCAAATCTTGCGCTGCCTGAACCAAATCTTCCAAGGGTCGCAAGATGGAATTGGAAATGAGCAAGATGGTGATCACCAGCAAGACTGAAACGGCACCGGCCACCGAATAGAAAGCATAGTTCACGCCCTTGACGACGGAATTGGCGTCGCCTTTGGAAGCACCGATGGCAATAAAAAAGTCAGACTTTCCCCAGTGGACTGGGTACATGATGAATTCGTGGGGGTCGCCCCTCAACGTCAGTTCAAAATTCGCCGGAGAGCTTGGCTGAATATAAGAACTAAAAAATTCCTTTTTATAGTCGTAGAAATCAGGATGGGTAGAAACCACCACCTGCGCATTCTTTCGAATCAAAATTAATTCAACACGCATTCGATTCTTAATGCCGTTCAAAAAGTCTTGATTGATTTCGATCAGCTGCTCAACGAAGCCCGCTGTTTTACCGGATTGATTTTTTATCTTTGATAACAAAATCAGAGAGATTTTTTTGCCTTCGTTAACCTCGATGAACGAGTACTCTGAAGATTCTTTCATTTTTTCTAAATTTTCATCGGCGATATAGATGGCATTTCCTGCGGGGGAAATAAATTCTTTAATGTCGATTCCGCGTTTGGATTCCGACAGCAGCAATCGACCATTACGGCTGAAAAAGGTGATCTCACTCGAGATATCTGATCGAATCCAACTCTTGGCCACTTCAGAAAGCTCGTCCACCTGGTTGGTCGAAAGATTGTAGATGAATGCGGGATCTGCCATGTGGCGATCGCGCTTCTGTGCCAGGGAATTACGAAATTCGGACATCATAGTTGCCACTTCGCGGGCGTTGCCCTCTAGGCGATGGCCTAGCTCCCGATCGATGGCCTTTTCGTAGCGGATCACCGAGAATCCGGTCAGGAATGCCAGGGGTGCAATGGCGAAAAGTAAAAACCAGACAATCAGGATGGTGCGAAAGGATTTTTTTGATTTCCGTCGGTAGGATAAGCTCATGCGGCTATTTTTTCTCTTCAATCGAAAAAATCACTCGCACGATGCCTTCTGGCAATACGCGGTCATGTTTTTCCTTGGACAAAGTCAATCCGCCATAGTCTTTGGCAAAATCCACCAGGGCCTGCTGCTTAGATTCTGGAATAGTGAAATGGAAATAACTGGAGTTCCCTTTTTTCCACCCCAACTCGACCTCGCCGGCCTTGCGTCCACCAAGCTCGGTGATTTTCTCTACGAATTTTGGCGTGACTGCCGAAACATTCGTCGCTCGAATAAGACCGCGAAATAAATATCCTTGATGTTTTTCGCCAGAGGCCTCTTCTTTGACAGCCTTGGCTGTCGCTTTTGGCTTGTCTGGCACAGGGGCGGGAGTGACTGCGGCCACAACCGGGACTGAAGGTGCTGGTTTCTGCGGCGGAGTCTGTTCCTTCGCTGCCGAAGGTTTTTTCGTCGACTTGTCGGCTTCGTCGGGAAAAACCACCGTGGTTTCTTCCGGAGAACCAGACACTTCAACATCCTGGGCAGTCATTTTGGTCTTTTGCACTTCACTCAGCACAATGTCTTTCTTACCTGACCAGCTGACATCCATCAGTTTGTGCCAAGGAATCACCAGCGTCAGGGAAATCACTCCCACTGCTACGACCATGACTTCCAAACCCATTTTGATTCCCGGGGACCAATCGTCAAAGCGCAGTTTTCGCAGCAATACCTGCAGATACGAAGACGGAGTTTTGAAATTTTCCAGAAGTGCATCAGAAACCGTGATATCAGAAAGATGCTCGACGTAATTTAAACCATCATTGATTCTTTGAATGTCGGCTTGAGCATCGCGGGAACTTTTCACATATTCTTCGACCGCCTGGGTGCGCTCTGGATCCAAATGCGAGGTCACATAATCGTAAAGCAATTCCTGTCCGACAAAGCCAGACATTTTTCGATCGCCTTTTTTTGAAAAAGAAATCGAATCGTCACTCATCAGGACCTCACCACTTCCATGCGACGGCCACCAGAAGCCTGAGACATCGTTCCCATTTTTCGTAGAGCACGGCCCACTCGGTAACGAATCGTACCCTCGGTGATTCCAAGCGCAGTGGATAGATCAGAGTCAGGAATTTTTAAAATCTGTGACCAGATCAAAACCAATAGCTCGTCCTCTGGTGCTGTTTTCTGAAATTCTTTCCATGGCGAAAGGTCCAAGCCCTCGGGAAAGAGCCACCCAGAATCTGGGCTATATTTAGGGCGGCCACGATTGAAATTTCCGCGACTGCGATTCCAGATTTGTCTGGTCACCATCACCAAGGTCACGCCAGGTTTGGTCTGCGGTGATTTTTTTACGCGACGATAAAAAGTATCGGTGGCCTTGGAAGCAGCTGCCATAGCCCGGTGCTCGTCCAGTAGGGACAAAAAGAAAAATAGCCCAATGGCCTTAATTTCATTGTCAAACATGGTGCAGCCTTACTGATTTAGTCGACAGTCAGTTGTCGCAACAAATCTAACTCTTCTAGAACTTTTCCAGAACCTAAAACCACACAGGTTAACGGGTCTTCCGCGATCGAGACCGGTAAACCAGTTCGCTCGCGTAAAAGCACATCTAGATTGGCCAACAGACCACCGCCGCCGGTGAGCACGATGCCATTGTCAACAATGTCACTGGCCAATTCTGGAGGAGTTTTTTCCAACGCTGTTCGTACAGCGTCCACCACTTCATTCAGTGGATCCATCAGCGCGTCGTTCACCTGCGAACTCGTGATTTCAATCGTCTTAGGTGCACCGGCCACGAGGTCACGACCTTTGATTTCCATTGTGCGCTCTTCTTCAAACGGATAAGCATTTCCAATCTGGATTTTGATATTTTCGGCTGTTCGTTCGCCAATCAGTAGATTAAATTGTCGTCGAACGTAGTTGACGATGGCCTCATCAAATTTATCGCCGGCGACTTTGATGGACTTACAGTACACGATTCCGCCCAATGAAATCACCGCGACACCAGTGGTACCACCGCCCATATCGACGACCATATTTCCCGAAGGTTCTGTGATCGGCAAACCTGCGCCTATGGCTGCTGCCATAGGCTCTTCAATGAGATAAACTTCACGGGCACCAGCAGACTGAGCGGATTCTTTCACCGCACGTTTTTCCACCTGTGTGATTCCGTAAGGGACACAAATAATAATCCGTGGACGAATCAAAGATTTTTTTGAACCCATGGCTTTGTGAATAAAGTATTTCAACATGGACTGAGTCACTTCAAAATCCGCGATGACCCCATCTTTGATCGGCCGTATGGCGACGATACTTCCCGGCGTTCTTCCCAACATATCTTTGGCTTCTTTGCCAACAGCCAACACGCGGTTCTGAGAACCACGATAATTTTTTTGCACGGCCACCACTGAAGGTTCATTGAGTACGATCCCCTGACCCTTTACATAAACTAGGGTATTGGCGGTTCCCAAATCGATGGCGATGTCGTTCGAAAAATACTCGGAAAACTTATCGTAAAAAGCCATGAATCACTCTCTGAAAAAATTTTCTGGTCAGCTGCTTCTGAAAGTCTGACCTGCTGGAAAATAAGAGTCAATGCGCATAGTTGGTGTGGTTTTCAAAAGATGCTATGAGATACCTAACTCGGCGCGCTGATCAAGCCCCGGGAGATTGGCATCATTGAACGGACCTTGCTCAGGATTCCATAAGTTCGCCTGTCGCGCGACAGCCATACGTTCGTGATGAGAAACACTTCAGGGGCACCGCCCGCAGACCATCTCAAAACCGGGGCGGTGCCCCCCACGGTTGGACTCAAGTAAGAAAATTGATAGCTGAGACGATGGCGGAAATAGGTTTTGGACTATGAAATTCAAATACTTAGGTGATCTCAGCGACGCCAGGAAAATTCATGAGCCAGCTGCTTGTTCAGATGCTCTATTTGCTGATGGATTTCTGCATCCGAGATTTTTAAACGCCGTTGGAATACCTGAATGGCTTGCTCTAACAACCCCGCGCCATGGTCTTTTCGCGCCAGCACGTAGGGCACTCGTCGATGCATGAAATCGAGCAGATTTAGACACATGGTATTGTCGATGGCATGCAAAGCTTCGTATTCGGTGTAAGTGAGATCAGCGCCATAGCGCTGGACAATTTCTAGGCACTCTGGACCATGTCGATCCGACAGCCAGTGAATTTCATCTTCGTTCAAATCAGTTTCAAGGCGCAACAAATTTTGCAAATGCTCCCGATCGGCGAAAGATTCTTCGCTGATCAAAGGATTGATGGGCACTTCCGTTTGACATCGCCCCCAGCGGACCCGGTCTTCGATGGAAAAATGGGCCAGGCAATGCTCGATCGCCTGCTTGGCGATCAGACGATAGGTCGTGTATTTTCCGCCGATGACAAACGTCACTCCGTGAGGTTCGGTGAAGATGGTGTGCTCGCGCGAAGTTTTTCCTTCGGTCGAAGAGCCGTCCGCCACCAGAGGCCGAACTCCTGCGTAGCTAGCCACGATGTCGCTTTCCTTGATCTTTGATCCAGGAAAATACTTATCCACAACTCCCAGTAGGTATTCCACATCATTGCGATCGGTATTCACATCTTCCGGAGAGCCCTTGAAATCCGTGTCGGTGGTGCCAACAATTACCATCTCGTGCCTGGGAATTCCAAAAACGATTCTCTGTTCAGTGGCCATGACCACGGCGCTCGAAAGCGGCAGGCGATTCTTTTCAAAGGTCAGATGCACACCTTTGGTGGGACGAAGATTTTTTTTCCAATCGGAAAAGAACTGCGAGCCCAGCTCGTCACTCCAGGGGCCCACCGTGCTTAGAAAATGTCTGGCCTTCACAGTGAATTCACGTCCACTCAGCAGATCCTTCGCGCTCACGGTTTCTACTTTTCCATCGGCCGATATTTTCGCTCCACAGGCCTTGGTGTAATTCACAATCACGGCACCGTGCTCATTGGCCGAGCGCAGAGTCTCGTGCACTAGGCGATCATCGTCCATATAGCCATCAGAATAGACATAGGATCCTAAAAGTTGCTTCGCCTGCAGAAGCGGCTGGCGCGCCACACTTTGTTTCACGTTCAAGTGCTCGTGCATTTCTGCTTGAAAGAGTGAGAGCGCATCGTAGGCCCACATTCCCAAGCCCATTTTCGCCATGCCCACCCGCCCGGTCTCATAAAGCGGAAGCATGAATCGTATGTGATGCACAAGATGCGGCGCTAGGGAGAAAAGTTTTTGTCGCTCGGACAAGGCTTCAAAAACTAAATGAAATTCTAAGTTTTCTAAATAGCGAATTCCACCATGAACCATTTTGCTTGAGCGCGAACTCGTACCGCTGGCGAAATCATTGGCTTCAATCAAAGCGACTTTCATACCCCGCATTGCTGCGTCGCGAGCGGCTCCGGCACCGTTGATCCCACCACCGATGATGAGCAGGTCAAACTCTTCGACTGGCAAACGCCGAAGATTTTCTTCTCGAGTTTCCTTGGAAAAGGCCTTCATGTTTTCGTTGTCCTCACGAGGAGCGAGTTCGGACTCCAGGGTTCTGCCTTGTAAGGTTGTAGGGCCGGTTGTAGATTGGTTTCATTGGGAAAATAGACCTTTTGCAAATGCTTTTCTTTGCCCATTTTGATCGCGAGTTCCACTAAAGTGTCCCGGGATTGCAGATTGGTGAACTGCAAATGCTCGATCCACAAACTTTGTGTCTGCCCGTCCAAAAATAAAAATGCTTGGCCCAAGAAATAACCCAAAAGCTCCGAATCCTCGCGAACGCAAAAACTCCAGCCTAAGGGCAAGTAGTGTTCAAGAGCTTCCCTGCGCCAGCGCGCGTTCCACGAGAAAAGTTCCCGGTCCATTTCATCCTGAATGCGATCTTTCAAAAGTCGATTTTCCAACGCCAGAATTTCTTCGAGTTCATTCGGCTGCAGAACATGTAAAAAAAGTGACATAGACTTATTATGACTTTACCATTGCAAATGTGAAGCAGAAAAGTTGGTCCGAAATTGAACAACAGATTAAGGTCGGTTTAGCCGCAGAGTTAAAGAGCGGTCACGACCGCCCTGTGGCCGCATTTGATGCCGACGGAACCCTTTGGAACGCCGATTTGGGCGAGGCTTTTTTCAAATATCAACTGGCCCATCATCTGATCAAGGATCTTCCGCCAAATCCCTGGGAGCACTATCGCCAGTGGAAAGAGTCCGGCGATCCCAGGCCGGCCTATCTGTGGCTGGCCCAGATCAACAAGGGCGTACCTATTGCCGAAGTTAGGAATTGGGCCGAAGCCGCAGTGAAAAGTCACTCCCCGCTTCCGATTTTTCCCCAGCAGCAAAAGCTCATCGAATATTTTTTAAGCCAGAACGTCGAGGTGTACATCATCACGGCCTCTGTCTCTTGGGCCGTCGAACCTGGTGCACGAAGATTGGGTTTGGCTAACGAAAATGTGATCGGCGTATGTACCAAAGTCGTCAACGGTCTGGTCAGCGAAGTGCAGGACGGTTCCATCACCTACCGCGAGGGAAAACTGCAAGCCTTGTTAAACCGAACTGGCGGACGAAAACCTTTTTTCGCCAGTGGGAATACCATGGGTGACTTCGCTTTACTGGAGGGCTCAAAGCTACGCCTAGCGGTTGGCGCGGCCACTCCAGGCGAAGAACTCTTCGCCACAGAAGAAAAACTGCGCCAAGAAGCCTTGGCGCGAAACTGGATGATTCATCAGTTCTTATAGCCCACTGTGCGTTCAAGATCCGCGATCTCTTTTGGACAACGCTGAGTCATGTTTTCATGCCCATTGTGGGTGACTAAAATATTGTCCTCAATGCGAATTCCAATACCGCGATATTCGGCAGAGGCCGCATGGTCATTCGCCGGAATGTAAAGGCCAGGCTCTACGGTGAAAACCATTCCTGCTTCGATCTTGCGGGATTCGCCGGATTTTTTATTGAAATACAGACCAGAGTCATGAACGTCCATGCCCAAGAAATGTCCAATGCCATGAGGATAGTATTTTTTATGCTGACCGGACTTCATGATGTCATCTTTACGACCTGAAAGAAGCCCCAAATCCAACATCAAATCGGTGAGCATACTGCTGGCGGTGTCGTGCATTTCCTGGAATGGCAAACCCGGCTTCACCATACTTATAACGGTTTTCTGAACTTTTAAAACGCCTTCGTACACCTGTGCCTGAGCGTCGGTGAATTTACCATTGATGGGATAGGAACGAGTGATATCTGAGGTAAAATAATTATGTTCCCCAGCAGCATCCACCAACAGCAGCTCATTGTTCTTGAGTGTGGCATCATTAAACACGTAGTGAAGAGTGCAGGCGTTGGCACCGCTAGCAAAGATGCCGCCGTAGCCTTCACGAGCAGCTCCGCGCTTCATGATTTGATAAATGAAATATCCGTGAACTTCGCGTTCGGACATTCCGGGTTTTACGTACTTCATGGTTTCAATGTGCGCTTCGCAAGTGAGCTCACAAGCGCGGCGGTGATTCAAGATATCCGCCTCACTCTTAATCACGCGAAGTTCTCCCAAGAATTCATCCGAATCAAAAACCGGCAAGAGACCAAATCCTGATCGTCCTTGGGACACTTTCAAATCCAGCAGGGTCTCGCGAATCTTCGTGTCCATTTCGGCATTTTTGTAAAAGCGGTAATAGAGTTTATCGACGCCTTTCAAAAGGCCGCAGATCTCTTTGGAAAAATCTTCGATCGGATAGGTCTTGTCCATACGAAATTGCTTTTGTGCTTCATCGGGACCAAAGCGAAATCCGTCCCAAGTCTCGCGCTCTGTATCTTTTTTTCGCACGAACATCACAGTTTCTGGGGTCATACCTGGTCGAAAAACGAAAATCGTTCCGGACTCCTCATAGCCAGTGAGGTAATAGAGATTGCTGTCTTGGCGAAAACTATTATGAACAGAGCCATTGCGAATGGTCTCTTCGGGTGCCGACAGGATCAGGGCACTTCCCTGCATCATTCCCGCCAGCTTCTGTCGACGGTCCGCAAATAATTTCATGTTTTCTAAAGGTGTTCTCATCTTACAGCCCCAATTCGTTGGTGATTTCTTTGCCCGCGCTGCGACCTGCTTCTTGTCCTTTTTGGGACATCTCGCGCCGTTTAGAGAAATCGTTAATATAAAAACCATTCAAAGGCACAGAAATCACTCTGTTGACACTGGACAATTGCGATTCCAGCGCAGCGGCTACGGTCGCCCACTCGACATTTTCGTCGGACTCTTTGTCTTCAAAAAATGGCCCCGTCTTTTCGCTCAGCAAATCCACATAGATCAAATAGTTCGCACCTTTTGACTTGGCATATCTAATCGCTGCGGCCAAAGAGGTCAAAGCCGCAATACTTTCATCGTGCGGTTTATAAAAGGGAATGAATGGAATGCAATACGGAAGCAAGGAAAGCATTGGGCCGTGACTCATCATAAAAACCTGTCGCTTCACGAAGTTGTAAGATGGGCAGGCGAAATTGATTTTCGTGTCCTCGGCATTCAGGGCACCAAAGGCATTTTGCATGAACGGGACAAGAGCTTTGACATCTTGAGGTTTGGTCGAAGTCATCAACGATTTTTTTTGGAAATCTTCCTCGTGCAGTTTCATCATCTGCCATTCCACAGCATTGGGTTGACCCTTCGCCGCGAAGATTCCCGCCACCAAGGACGAGGTTTCGAATCCCACCACAGACACCACTGGCAGTTTCGCTTTCATGAGCTCTTCTAAAACACCGATGTGGGCGTAGGTGCGAAGACCTCCCGGCCCAAGAAGCAATGCGATCTTTGGACGCTCGCCTGGATCCACTTTGGGCGGAGGCGGCAGAAACGCCGGATTTGGGGTTTCCGGAAGAGCAATGGCCGATGACGGTACCGTCGGACTGACGGGCGAAGTTTCGGGAGTGGTGGTCGCAGCTTTAGAAAAATCCGTGCTTGTTGCTGTAGATTTTTCCGTCGGCTTCAGGGCGTTAGGAATAGAAACCGGTTTTTCCGGCGCCAGCTCTGGCCGTTTGGTTTCGATGCTTTCACAGGCAGCAAGTCCTAGGGCTAAAAAAATCCACCACGCACGTTTCAACATACTTTAGTGTTTCCTCATCAAGTTGTAATTCACCAGTTCATGCAATGGCCCGTCTTTGATTCCCAAACTGTAAAGTGTGAAGTGAGCCCGTTCAGAAACCTTTTTTAAAAAATCTTGGGTGGCTTCAAGTCCTACCAGGGCGGGAAAACTTCCGGCCTCTACTTTTTCTTGAGAATCTAAAACATCATCGGCCAGCTGAAAAGCCAAGCCTAGGTCTTCACCATAGCGACTGGCCAGCTCAATTTCTTTGGGGGATTTGTTGAGCGCGACTGCAACCCCCTCACAACAAGCTTGAATCAAAGCGCCTGTTTTCATCGCCTGCATGGTGGAAAGCTGTTCCACATCTTGAAATTGCCTTTTTGCCTGCAGGTCAGAGGCCTGACCTCCGACCATTCCCTGTGAACCTGCTGCCTTGGACAAAATCCCTATCAGCGTCAAGGCCGTCGCAGGTTCTAAACTGTGAGGCCTAGACAAAATCGCGAAGGCCTCCGTTAGAAGTGCATCCCCGGCCAGCAAAGCCATGCTTTCACCAAACACTTTGTGATTGGTGGGTTCTCCACGGCGAAGATCATCGTTGTCCATGCAGGGAAGATCATCATGAATCAGCGAATAGGTATGAATCATCTCGATGGCACAGGCCCAAGGCAAAACTGCGTCCGCCTCATGGCCCAGAGCCTCTGCCATTAAAAGGCATAGAGCTGGGCGAAATCTTTTTCCACGACCAAAAAGCGAATATTCGATGGATTTTTTTAACTCGATAGAGCCCTGAATTTCGGCAAACTCTAGACCATTCAAATGCTCTCGCAGCACGCCTTCAATGAACTGAGCGCGCTCATGCATGAGAGATTCGAAAGGAAGGGGTTTCCGTTCACTCATCAATCTTCGACTTCGAAGTTTTCCGTTTGCGGCTTGCCTTGAGCATCAAAGCCCACCAACTTTTTCACTTTCACTTCGGCCTCGTTCAGCTGACCGTGACAATCGCGGGAAAGCTTGACGCCTTCTTCGAAGAGCTTCAGAGACTCTTCGAGTTCTAGTTCGCCCTTTTCCATTTTCTGAACGATCTGTTCCAGACGTCCTAATTTTTTTTCAAAGTCCATGGAGACTCCTTTTGTTCAGTGCGGACCACTTGTGCGTGAATCTGCCCCTTCATTAAATAAATGGTAATTTCATCTTTAACCGAAACCTGGGCCGCGTCCTTGATGATAGTCGACCCTTTCGTGGTGAGGGAATATCCCCGCTCTACCACCCTGAGGGGGCTAAGCCCATCCAACTGCGACATCGCCTTCTTGATACGAAACTGTCGGGCCTCAAACGCGCTCTGAAACCGGCTTTGCAATCTTGTTTGCAGCAATTCGATGTGCTTACGATTTCTTGTGATCAGCTGATCTGGACGTAAAAGTTTTTGCGTGGTGAAACTCAGGGCCATGCGCCGCTTTTCAAAATAACGTAAAATCGAGAGACTCAACCGCGATTGCAAATCATCGGCCTTCTGAATCAGGTCTTGAAGCTTGCGCTTAGGATCCACCAGTCGGCCAGTGATCGCCTTCCAGCGATGCATGTCTGTACGAATCTGCTTTTGGATGGAAATGGAAAGTAGGCGATCCAGAAGTTGCAACTTCTGAGTGACCTCTTCACTGCTTTTCACCACAAGCTCTGCGGCGGCAGATGGAGTTGGTGCCCGCAAATCTGCGACGAAATCCGCAATCGTAAAATCAATTTCATGTCCAACGGCAGAAATCACCGGCACCGGACTAGCGGCGATCGCGCGAGCCAAACGCTCATCGTTGAAAGCCCAAAGATCTTCGATAGAGCCACCGCCACGACCTATGATCACAACATCCACCGCGGGCAGTGCGATGGCCGTCGTGAAAGCCTGCAAAATTTGTGGAGCCGCGGACTCTCCCTGCACGTTGGTGGGCACCAAAGTTACTTGCAGAGTTTTATTCCTGCGGTTCAAAATATTGATGATATCACGAATCGCAGCGCCCGTCGGTGAGGTCACGATAGCGACGTGTCGAGGGAATGCTGGGATCGGACGCTTTTTCGCGGCCTCAAAAAGACCCTCAGTTTTAAGTTTTGCTTTCAGTTGTTCGAAAGCTTTTTGCAAAGCTCCGGCGCCGACGGGTTCCATCATCTCACAGGTGATTTGATAATCACCGCGGGGTTCGTAAACAGTCACGCGCCCGCGAACAATCACTTCCATGCCGTCGTGAGGTTTGAACTTCAGTCGACCATTGTTGCCGCGAAACATGACGGCACGAATTTGCGATTTTGAATCCTTCAAACTGAAATAAAAATGGCCCGAGGAATGCGCCTTAAAATTCGACACCTCGCCCTGCACCCATACCGAGGGAAGCTCCCCCTCGATCAATTGTCGAATTTGGTGATTGAGGGCCTCAACACTGAGCACTTTGGACGCAGGCGCCGCCGTCGATTTTGTCTCGACAGAATCTGAATTATTGAGAGAGTTTGGGGCCCAATCCGTCATGCCAATACATGGCTATCGAAGGGCCGTTTCTGAGTCAATCTTTATGACAGAAGAAGGTTTTCGAGCGACCACAATCCACCCACCCAAAAGCACATCCATGCCAGGGGCCTATGCGCACTGAGTTGATGGTAAATGGAGCTCATTTTTTCCAGGCCAACGCGCCGAAAATAGGCATTCTCAAGCACAAAAACCATGACGATTCCATAGAAAAAAACGAAATAAGGAAAAAAATAATCAAGCCGCGACGAGTACATGCCACTGTATCGGAATTTGACACCAAAACCTAAGGCCCAGTTTTGTTAATTTTTATCTTCTTTGCACGATAGAAATTGGACTCTTCCCGCAAGTGGGAGTATTATATAACTCGAGTCTCAGGAAGCGTTAAGAAGAATAACCCTACAAGCATTTATACGGGGGCTGTCCCTGACGATGGTGAGCAAGCCCAGCTAGTACTGGGAAGCCTAAAGTTGTTACCATGGCCACCCACCTTGCACATTGGGGTTATCCTTCACACCTTTCTGGGGCTTTTTTTTGCCTTTTGCCGTAAGCCTTTCGTCTTGAAAACGGTTCTGGGCTTGGGGTTTTTTCAAGATTTGTTAGCATTAAAGAATGCTCAAACAATTTGCTATTTCGACGTTTTTTTCCGTTGTTCTTATATCGCTATTTTCCACGAACCCAGTCCACGCCGCCGATTTCCAGTCTCACGCGTTCGATATCATTTCCTACGAACAATTTCACTCACTGAGCATCTCTCAAAAACAAATCTACATCCGCGGTCTGCGCGACATGCTCGTGGAGATCAACGCCGACGAGACCGGAGTTACGACATCGCTTTGGCAAAACTGGCTGGGCGAATTCTCTTTTGCTGATGGCGAACTCGTAGGTAGCACCTGTGTTTACGCAGGAAATCTGACAAGCAGAGGAGATGACGGTTTTTGCAAAAGACCGGAATCGAAAGATTGTTCCGCGGGACAAGTTCCGTGCAATCCGTTGATCTTCGGCGCTTTGTGTGTACCTTCCGGCCGGCGCGCCACCATGGATTGCATGGCCCGGGCAGCCGACCTGGACACTGTCCGCAAATTGATCGATGCGAGCCCTCCTGACAAATGGAATCAGATGAGAAAAGATTTGGCCAATTATTGCGCTAGCAACAGCCAACCGGGGCCTTGCGGAATCATTCAGCGCCGAATCACCGACCTCCATCGCGATGCCGGAATTGATTTGATCGAGATCGGTAAGAAAGCAATCATTGACGCGATTAATCCAGCGCCAGCCAAGCCCGAAGTGGGAAGTAAAGACCCGGTGAAGGCAGAAACGTCTCCGATCAAGACTTCGAAGGGCGATGGCACATGTAAGGCGGACCTGCTACTTGCCACTGTTCACTGCACGAATGTCCCCGGGAAAAAGCGCCATCCAAGTCCCGGCGGGGACAATCGTCACTTTTTCGAGGCGCCTGATGCTTACCAAGCTTTTTGTACGAAAAATAAGTCCGTTCCTCCAGAGGCCGACAAAATAGTCTCTGACCAGATTGAAAATACAGAGGCATGTCTGAAGAAAGATCTGAATTCACAGGATCCGCTGACAAGAAGTATTGCTCATTACAACCACGAAGTGCTCAATGCGATGGAATCCAACTATAAAAACTGTGCGCAGCTTCTCAGTGAAGGGAAATTAGCCCACAGTGGTCCACAAAATATACAACTCAGCCTAAAGGACAAATACTCATCCACTTTTCACGGACTCCCCGGCGGCGACAAATCGGTGTTTACATTTGGGATCGGCAGGATTTACACGGAAAACAAACTGTCCATTTGTGACGTGAAAGTTCTACCGAACGCCGTTGAACAGGGCAAAGTCAAAAACTCCGAGGCCTCTGGCGGAGTCGACGGTAAATAAGCCCTCAGAAAGTTGACAACCTCCAGGTATACAACTTTCTGAGTGCATCTCCTAGACCGATCTTGGTCTAGTCCTGTTAAGAATTTCCGCAAATCCACTCTAAGAAATACCCACCTAAGGGCGGTTTTTTCATCAATTAGTTGGCCTTTGGTGCCGATGAAAGACCATGCGAAGGTTCAGTCGAGTCCTAACTCTGGCCAGCTGGTTTATTCTTACCGCCTGCGGAAATGATTTTCCCATCGCCGGCGATAATTCCACCAAGACCTTGGCCTCCCAGCCAACTGTGGCCGAAGTCGCTTACTGCCCAGGCAGCCGGGCGGTGCCCGGGACTTCCACGTCCATCTCTGCGAACGCACTCTTGGAAAAATTCAACGACACCGGCTACGGCTTGACGACTCTGTCGACGGCGAACATTCGCTTTGCGGAAGTGCAAATTTTAGATAGCAACGGCGCCCTAGTTCAGTGCGGGGAAACGGATACCAACGGAGCCATCGGTGCTACTGATGATTGGCAAGGTGAGGTTCACGCCCACCCAGGTTTGTCGATCCCATTGAAAGCAGGTGCCTACCGATTGGTAGTTAACTCGCGCGGTGACAACGCCTTCGTGAAAGCCAGCATCGTCAACAATCCATTTGCAAACTTATATTACTCCGTCGCGGGTAATTTCACACTCACTGGTCATGAAGTTCAGCTTTCGGTGACTCTTCCCCACGCGGCTCACAACAAGACTCTCGAAGGCGGAGCCTTTAATATTTTCGATCAGCTTGTCAGCGCCAATCATTTTCTGCGTGGAAACACGTCATGTCCGTTTTGCACGGATTTTACCGTCGCTCCGAAAGTCAGCGTTTTTTGGACGCCCGGTTTGACGCCCGGAACTTATTTAGGAGCACCGGATGTCGCTACCAGTTTCTTTAACAAAGATCCAGAACCAGGCTTGCCCACCGGAATTTATATTCTGGGTGGTATCAACGGCTCCGTCTGCACGGACACAGACCATTTCGACAACTCGGTCATCGTTCATGAGTACGGACATTTCATGGAGTACAGCTTCAACAAATCAGATTCACCCGGAGGCTCGCACACGGGCAACGGCGTGGTTGATCCGCGCTTGGCTTGGTCTGAGGGTTGGGCCGACTATTTTCAAGCGGAGGTTTTGGGACGAAGTTTTTACCGCGATACTATTAGCAATTCAGAGTGCGGAACTGCTTCCTTGGCATTTCCAGATTTCATCTTAAACACCCAAGCTTACAATCAGGACATTCCGCAAAATTCTGGCGAAGGTACATTTCGGGAACTTGCCACTTCGCGCTCGCTGTTCAAGGCCACGACCAGTTATCAGTTCTCTTACATATGGAATACTTTTTCGGATCCGAGCACTGGTTTTGCCAATTCGCAGTTTCACTTTAAAAATCCAGGACTCTTTTTTCAACAGCTGCTCTTTAACGTGACCGATCCGCAGAAGGGAAAAGCCACTTGGACCTTGGCGGATGAACTCTTGCAGGAAGATCAAAATACGAATCAGAGTAGCTATGCTCTTCCGGTGAATCCGGTGGTCGGCAGCTGCTACGCCAATCATCCGAATGACTTTTCCTTTCCAAAAGGCGGGCCTGCGGTTCAAGGCAATCCCGCGTTTCAGGTTTTGTCGAATCGATATTTCCAATATGACTACGATGGCAATCCGGCGCACGCGCAAATTCAGCTTCACTACACCAGTTCATCAGGCACACCGTACGACCTAGACTTGTACGTTTATCAAGAGGACTACGTTTTTGGCGAAGCCTCCGACATCGTCGGAAAAAATGCCAACAACTTCCCAGAGCCCGGAGGAAACTCCACTTGGCCTGGGTCAGAGTCCGTCGATCTCTCCGGAAAGCCAGCTGGTCACTATATGATCAATGTCTTGGCCTATACAGCCGGCGGAAACGCCAACGACAACACTTACTTCTATCTACAAACAAACAGCGGGGAATATTTATGTCCATAAAACTCGGTAAACGCATTGTCATCGTCTGCGGCTTCGTACTGGTAGCAATGATCGCTCTGCAACAAGTCCTGACCACTTACTTTATGGCCAAGGGCAGGGCGCGAAATCGCGATTTGGCATCCAGTTTTCAAGCTGGAAGAATTCCCAATCTGGCTAAACCTGAAAAATATTTCGATGTTAAAATCGAATCTGTCGGTGGAATTCCAAAAAATGGAGAACAGGAGCTGACGCTGAAAGGCTCCATCACACTCAAACAAAAAATAGAAGGCGAAATCGAATATCGCTGGCTCATTCCGCCAGAGGCCCAACTCGTGAGTGGACTATTAGAAGACAGCTGGGCCAAGCTTCCGATCGGCCAACCAGCAGAGATTCAAATCACCATCACAGGGGTCAGCTTAGAGAACGCCTCCTCACTGGTGATTCTGCATGTGGAAAACGAACAAGCTAAAGGAGTGAAAATCGGCAATTCAGCGGTCTTTGCACCGACAGCAGCAACTGTGTCTGTGTCGCCTCAGATGCACACCGAAAAACAAGAGCTACCCAGACAAAGTCACGTTCAGTTTTAAACCGGGACCACTTCTATCGCCGGATCGAATTCATCCCGCAAGATTCCTTCGATGGCCATCAGTGTTCCTGACGTGGAGCTTGGACAAGTGCCGCAAGCACCTTGATAGTGTACATAGATTTTCTTTGCTTCCATGCTGACGACTTCAATGTCACCACCATCACCCTGCAAGCCAGGACGGATGGTGCGATCCAGAATCTCCTCGATTTTCTGCATTTCAGGACTCAAGGTCTTTCGCTTTTCCAGTTGCGCGTCTTTAGGGGCCCAATCAGCGTTGTGAACCGGCATGCGAGTCTCTATCACGGAAATGACATTCTTTTGTAATTCATCCGCATCGCAATCGATGCGGCCAGTGATGGTGATCACATTTTGGAAAAAATGAACTTGCTTGACCCCGTTAATGTCTAACAGGTCTTTCGCCAACAGATTTCCCAAAGCTTCCTCGGGGGCATTGAACGTGGCCTTACCTTCGTTCAATACAGCCTGATCTAAAATAAATTTCCAAGCATTGGGATTCGGAGTTCCTTGAATTCGAACTTGTACTGCTGTCATAACAATAGACCCTTCGCCTTAATGACTCCGTTCACCAGGGAATCAACGTCGGCTTGATTATTAAAAACTGAAAATGAAGCTCTCACGGTGCCGGTGACGCCCATGCGCTTCATCAAAGGCTCTGTGCAGTGGTGACCCACACGAACCGCGACATTTTCTTGATCTAAAATCTGTCCCACGTCAGAGTGGTGGGCACCTTCTAGGACAAAGCTCAAAACGGGCGCCTTGTTTTTCGCCTGACCGATGATTCGTATCTGCGGTATAGCAGACAACTTTTCGGTGGCTGATTTCAAAAGCTCCTGCTCATGTTGAATGATGGCACCCCAACCAATTTTTTGCACATACTGAATCGCAGGAGTCAGCGCAATCACGCCTTCAATATTAGGAGTACCGGCTTCAAAGCGAGTCGGGACTTGATTGTAAGTGGTCTTTTCAAAAGTCACACTTGAAATCATGCTGCCACCGCCCTGATAAGGCGGCATGGCTTCCAAAATTTCTTTGCGCCCGTAAAGAACACCCACTCCATAAGGCCCAAACAATTTATGGCCAGAGAACGCGAAGAAATCAACGTCACAGGCACGCACATCAAAAGCCGAATTCGCGACAATCTGTGCACCATCGACCAAAACTTTTGCGCCCACCTTGTGCGCCATCTGAGCCATAGTCGTGACATCGGTGATCGTGCCTAAGGTGTTCGAGCAAGCCGTGAAGGCAAATATTTTTGTTTTCGCGGAAAGTTTTTTACGAACATCGTCGAGATCGATCTCGCCCTCATCGGAAATTTTTGCCACTTTGATGACCGCACCTAGTTCCAACGCGATCATTTGCCAGGGAACGATATTGGCGTGATGCTCCATCTCTGTGAGCAAGATTTCGTCGCCTTTTTTGAGGTTGGCTCTGCCCCAGGATTGCGCCACTAAATTGATGGCCTCTGTGGCGCCCTTGGTAAATACGATTTCTTCCACGGCCTCGGCATTGATGAATTGACGAACCACTTCACGCGAGTTTTCATAAAACCCGGTGGCTTGATCAGCTAGGAAGTGAGCCCCACGATGAACGTTGGCGGTTTCGTAGGTGTAAAAATGTGAGATCCGCTCGATGACTGGCCAAGGTTTTAGCGCTGTGGCGGCACTGTCCAGGTAAACCAGATTCTTACCTCTGACCTTTTTTGACAACAGGGGAAATTCAGATCTAATTTTGGCAAAGTTCACTTCAACCATTATAGATCCAACCCTTTCAAAACTTCGCGCAGCTCACGTTTCAAATAGGAATTCATTTCTGCATTTTGCACAAAACTAAGAATTTCCAGCGCAAAACCCTGTGCCAGGATCTGAATGGCCTGGGCCTTGGAAATACCGCGACTCTGCAAATAGAAAATTTCATCTGCATCAATTTGACCGACTGTCGAACCATGCGTCGCCTTCACATCGTCAGCTAAAATTTCCAGTTGAGGTTTCGAGTCAGCCTCTGCCTTGGAACTCAATAATAAATTTTTATTCAGCTGCTCGGAATTGGCTTTCTCTGCCCCATGTGCAATCAAAACGCGGCCGTTGAACACGCCCTTTGATTCGTCGGCCAGAAGACCCTTGTAGAGCTGTTGACTCTGACAGTGGCCCACCCGGTGTTCGATATTGGTGTAGTGATCCGACTGACTTTGTCCTTGAGTTAAGTACAAACCGTAAGACTGGCTGTTGGAGTTAGCCCCCTGATGATAAATTTCCAACTTTTCTCGATTGAGTTTTCCTTTGATGGAAACGTCAAAACTTCTGAGGCTAGCAGACTCGCCAAGATTGAATTCGATTTGGCTGAAACTGGCCGCGGTCGAGGAGTTGGATTGATAGTTCACAAACTCCAATTGACTGTCTTTAGCCAAATGAAATTTTGCGACAACGTTGCTAAAATAGGTGCCTTTGCCAAACGTGCGGAAAATCATGCGCGCGCTGGATCTTTCACCGATTTTCACAACCAACAAAGGATGAGCCGCCAACGCCACCTGCTCTGATGAATAGTAGAAGTCGATACATATGGGATCCACCATTGATTGACCTGCGGGGATTTCCAGAACGAAGCCCTCACTCATCCATGCTAAGTTGAGGTTTCCAAAAAAATCCTTCGAGTTCAATTCAGATTCAGACAGTCCAGAGAGGGGGCGCAAGGATAGATCACTACCTTTGTAACCCTGAAAAACTCCATTCACAAAGCAGAGCGTTTTAAACTTGGGCTCTTGAGCCAGCAGAGCATACTCACTCTTAGCTGCGGCCAAATCCTTAGCACCAGCCGGCTGCCAATCCGTTTTCGCCAAAAAGTCCAAGTTGGTATAGCGCCACTCTTCCTGCTGGCGAGTGGGCCACGGAAGCTGCGACAAGACCCGCCGCGCCTGCAGCGATCTTTCGGACGATTTTAATTTCTCGATGCCATTGAGTAAATTCATTTCCCGCTCACTTCAACCAGTCGTAGCCTTGTTTTTCCAGCTTCAGGGCAAGCTCTGGCCCGCCCGTCTGCTGAATTCTTCCGTCGGCAAATACATGGACAAAATCCGGCTTGATGAAATCCAGAAGCCTTTGATAGTGCGTGATCAGCACAATCGCATTGTTCTTAGAGCGCAATTTGTTCACGCCTTCACCCACGATTTTCAAAGAATCAATGTCCAAACCCGAATCAGTTTCGTCCAAAATACAAAGTCTTGGCGACAGCACTGCCATCTGTAAAATCTCATTCCGTTTTTTCTCACCGCCAGAAAAACCGACATTCACGTCGCGGTCCAGGAAGTCATCGCGCATCTGCACGACTTTCATCTTTTCCTTCACAAACTGGCGAAAATCATTTTCAGAGAACTCTTCAGATCCGTGATGTTTCAAAATCGAATTGTAAGACATCTGCAAAAAATGAAAGTTGCTAACACCGGGCACTTCAATCGGATATTGCATCGCCAGAAATACGCCTTCTTTGGCGCGTTCATCGATGGCTAACTCCAAAAGATTTTTCATTTTGAAGTTAATGTCATAGAGGACTTCACCACTAGTGACCGAATAAGCCGGGTGACCCGCCAAGATTTTCGAAAATGAACTCTTGCCAGAGCCGTTGGGCCCCATGATGGCGTGAACTTCGCCGGCCTTGACGGAAAAGTTCAGGCCTTTCAGAACTTCTTTCTCGTCGACGGTTGCGCGTAAATTTTTGACTTCCAACATCTGCATATTTCGTCCTTAGCCCACTGAGTTTTCTAGTTTCATTTCTATCAACTTCACCGCTTCCACGGAAAATTCCAGCGGCAGCTCCTTAAACACATCTTTACAAAATCCATTCACCAAAAGCGAAATCGATTGCTCCATGTCCATTCCGCGCGAGCGCAAATAAAAGAGCTGGTCTTCGCTGATTCGCGAGGTCGTGGCCTCATGCTCGAGCGTCGCGGTCTTATTCTTCACTTCGATGTAAGGAAAAGTGTTCGCCGAACAATCCGGGCCCACCAGCATCGAGTCACACTGAGAATAATTTCGCGCATTAGTGGCACTGGGCAAAATTTTGACCAGTCCACGGTAGGAGCTCTTAGAGTTTCCGGTGGCGATGCCCTTGGAAACAATCGTGCTCTTGGTATTTTTTCCGATATGAATCATCTTAGTTCCAGTGTCCGCTTGCATATAGTCGTGCGTCAGCGCCACGGAATAAAACATGCCCTCCGAGTAATCACCCTGAAGAATGACCGAAGGA
The DNA here is from genome assembly GCA_013286585.1 of Deltaproteobacteria bacterium. GTDB lineage: Bacteria > Bdellovibrionota > Bdellovibrionia > Bdellovibrionales > Bdellovibrionaceae > CAIYID01. The sequence goes on along the minus strand of JABDFK010000004.1, from coordinate 19,919 downwards.
TATTTCCACGTGATGGCAGAGCCGGCCTCTACCTGAGTCCAAGAAATTTTGGACCTAACACCCGTGCATTTTCCACGCTTGGTCACGAAGTTATAGATTCCACCACGGCCATTTTTATCACCCGTGTACCAGTTCTGTACTGTGGAATATTTAATCTCTGCATCATCCATCGCGATGAGCTCTACCACGGCGGCGTGAAGTTGATTTTCGTCCCGTTGCGGGGCCGTGCAACCTTCCAGATAGTTAACGTAGCTTCCTTCGTCTGCGATCAAAAGAGTTCTTTCAAACTGGCCCGTTTCAGAGGCATTGATACGGAAGTAAGTCGACAAATCCATAGGACAGCGAGTTCCCTTCGGAATGTAACAAAAGCTACCGTCCGTGAAAACTGCAGCGTTCAATGCCGCATAAAAGTTGTCAGTGATTGGCACGACAGAGCCCAAATATTTTTTCACAAGTTCTGGATGTTTCTGAATGGCCTCTGAAATGGAGCAGAAAACCACGCCCGCTTTTTCCAAAACTTCTGTGTGCGTTTGTCCAATAGAAACCGAGTCAAACACCACGTCCACAGCAACGCCTGAAATCCGTTTCTGCTCTTGTAGGGGAATTCCTAGTCTTTCGAAAGTTTTCAGAAGCTCAGGATCTAAATCCTCTAGATTTTTCTTTTCGGCTTTATTTTTAGGAGCTGAATAATATCTTAAATCTTGATAGTCGATCTTATTGTAACTGACGTGGGCCCAGTGGGGCTCTTCCAGGGTCAGCCAATGTTTGAAAGCCTTCAGTCGATAATCCAACATCCACTGTGGCTCGTTTTTTTTCTGAGAAATCAGACGAATAATATCTTCGTTCAGACCTTTCGCCACTTGTTCGGTTTCGATCTCTGTGACGAAGCCATATTTGTAGCCCTCTTCGACCATTTTTTTTACGTCACTCATGGGACGGTCCCGGTGAGTTTTTCTGCGAAGTAAAAAGGACATCGCGAATCGTTAGGCTTCGATAGAAGTCATTCAGTCGCGTGTTCAAAGTTTGAATCGGGGAAATGATGTTGCAGCTGTTTTGAATTTCGCAGGGCTCTGCCTTATGCAGGCATTTCGCTATTTTGGTGGGGCCCTGAATGACATTCATCAGATCCAAAAGTGTCAGACGTGAAAGATCTTTGGTGATCTGATAGCCGCCGAAGGCACCTTGCTCTGATTTCAGCCATCCCCGCTGCGCCATCAACTGCATCACCCGGGCTGTGGCATCAAAAGGAGCCTGATAAGATTCAGAGACTTCCTTCGCTGTGGTTAGCTTTCCGGGCATTTTTTGACTCATATGCTTGAGCGCCATGAGCGAGTATTCCAGTTTTCGGTTCACCTTCTGCATGCAGAGACCTTGCCTAAGCGAGTTTATTAAGAAATCTTGATAGGTTTAATTGAAAGCGAAATGAAAGTCCATGAAATAGGTTATTTTTAGACCTATTTGTCAAAGCCCCCCGGCCAGCATAGGATGGCCACCGTTCAGCCCGCATAAATGGAGGTTTTAACTGCGCTTTCTAGGCATTCTTCTTGGTACGACGGTCGTGATTCTTATGAGCCTAGGCGCTATCTATTTCTGGGGGATAGGCCAGGTCTATCCCAAGTACGATCACCCTTTTTTCAGTGTTCCCACCCCCTGGGTCGCAGTGCCTCACGATTTCTCTCAAGAGCTGAAGGACCATCCACAGTGGATTGCCTGGGTCGATGTCTTCAGGGATTCGCATGGCACACTCGTGGTCGACAAAATAGATAGTGCAACAAATTTGGTGGAAGTGCTGAAGGAGTGGAAAGGTCGACGCATTATTTTAAATATCAAATCCAATGTTGAAGACATCGATCGCGAACTGGCCGAATTTCTGCCGGCTTACTTGGATCAGTCCCCAATACTCTTGCAAAGTGAGTACGACATCATTTTGCGATCGACGAAAGAATCTTTGGCCAATCTTCCATTTGGCTCTAGCCAAAGTGATCGTCTGCGCTTGAACTCCTATCAAGGAATGGCCCCGTGGCCTGGAGGACTTCTCAGTGCCGCCCCTTTTCACGGAGACGCTTTTATAACGCCACTGAAATGGAAATCAGTGCCTTTGGTGAATGAACTGTTGGCCCGTGAAATTCATCGCCGACAAAAATATTTGATCATTGGCCCCCTGATGGATCTGAGCGAATTGCATCTAGCCCAAAGTCTTGGTGCTGATGGTGTCTTCATCACTAACAAAACGCTTCTTGAGACAATGCAGCACTAGGGTTGGGTTGCTCAATCCGCTAAAGCCGATTAGCCTCTGATAATATGGCAAACATACCCGCTATTTCTAATGGAGTTCTTGGTGTCAACACCAGCGCGTTTGAGGCGATCACTCAAGCCAGCATCGTGGTGCAAATCACTTTACTGATTTTGGTCAGCTTATCCGTTTTTTGCTGGGCTGTTGGTTTCACTAAGTACAAACAATTTCGTGATCTTGATGCTTCCAACAGTCGTTTTCTAGCGCATTTCTGGAAGTCGACCTCGTTAGATTCCCTGTTTGAAAGCCTCGATGATTATCGTGGCAGCAACATCGCCCGGGTTTTTAAGGCAGGATTCTTAGAAATGCAAAAATTGGCAGAGTCCGCCAGTGGCAACGAACAAACCATCATGCAATTGAGCGGCATCGACAACCTGGAACGAACCTTGCGAAAATCCATTGATCTAGAGATGGCCGCCATGGAGTCCCGTCTGACTTTGCTGGCCACCACAGGAAGCACCGGACCTTTCATCGGACTGTTCGGAACCGTGTGGGGCATCATGGGTTCGTTTCATAAAATTGGCACCATGGGCTCTGCCAGTCTTGCGGTTGTAGCACCGGGAATTTCCGAAGCTCTGATCGCCACCGCGATTGGCCTTGCCGCTGCGATTCCAGCCGTTGTCCTGTATAATAATTTTGTCGCTAAAGTTCGCAAAGAAGAGTTGGAATTGAATACATTTTCCAGCGATTTTTTGAACATCACTAAACGCAATTTTTTTAAAGAGTCGTAAACTATGGGTATGAGCGGTGGTTCCAGCGGCAAAAGTCGCATGGTGGTTAGTGAAATCAACATCACTCCTTTGGTGGATGTGATGCTGGTGCTATTGATCATGTTCATGGTGACCGCACCGTTGATGCAACAAGGGATCGAAGTCGACCTTCCAAAAACGTCGTCTTCGGGCGTGAGCCTCAACGATGAGCCCTTCGTTCTGGTGATCACTGCCGACGAGAAATTGAAATCAGGCACTGCCGACCTAGCCAAAGAGGGCCTCAGCGACAAACTGAAGGCTATTTTTGAAACTCGAAAAAATAAGCAGATCTATATTCAGGCGGACAAAAAAGTGGACTATGGTTTTGTCGCCGAGGTCATGGCCGATGTTCGTGCCGCCGGAATCTTTAACATCGGATTGATCACAATACCGAAGGGCCCATGAATTTAACGATGAATGAGCTGGAGGCAGCTCCGTCACCTCTGCAAGATAAGACCGGTGAAATCTTCCGCAAGGCGATTTGGGTTTCTGTTTCCATTCACGCTTTATTTTTTCTTTCCGTCACAGTCAAAAATATTTTTTTTACGGGCGAGCCCCTGGTCTATGAAAACGCCATTCGAGTGGATCTGGTGGCACTTCCGGACAAGCTTCCTCCAGCGGAACAGGCGGCACCCCCGACACCGGTCACAAAGCCGCCGCCGGTGGCAGTGAAAACTCCTCCCAAAGAGCTTCCGAAGGTGAATGATTCGATCAATTTGGAAAAATCGCGCGCCAAAGAAAAAGATGCCATGAAAAAGCTTCGCGAAATGGAAGTCATGGATAAAATTCGAAAACAGCTCGAGGCCGAACAGCGAATCAAAGCGGCCGCCAAAGTCTTCAAAGGAAACCAACTGTCTTCGGGCACTGAACTTCATGGGCTGAGCAAAATCGACCATGATAACTACATCGCCGAGGTGAAGAGAAAAATTTACGATAGCTGGGATTTGCCAGAGTGGTTGGCGCAGAAAAATCTGAAAGCGCAAGTGCTGGCCCGTTTCGACCAGCACGGCAATCTGATCTTCAAACAGCTGATCAAGTCCAGCGGCAATCCTAGCTACGACGAAAATATTATGGAGGCCCTGAGAAAGGCTTCGCCCGTGGCGGCGCCTCCTGAAAAATTGGCTAAAATTATCGGTCAAGAGGGAATTCTAGTTGGATTCCCGGATTAGTTTTTGCTTTACTAAAGAGAGACGGAGGAGTCGTGAATAACACTCTAAAAATTGGATTGGTATTTTCATTGTTGATTGGCTTTATCGCGCGAGCAGAGGAAGCCAAAACGCCAGTCGCGGCACCAGCGCCGACCGCCGCGGCGGCTGCGTCCAGTCCCTCGCAAATTTACATTAAAATGGGCGACGCCCATACTAAGAAAAGTTTGGTGGCTCTGCCAGCATTTCAATTTACCGGAAACCCGGCCTACACCACCAATTTTCAGAGTGTGGGTGCCGATCTTTTTCGCGTGATTCAAAATGACCTAACCGTTTCGTCCTATTTCCAGTTCATCAATCCCACCGCGTTTCTGGAAGATGTTTCCAAAAAAGGCATTCGCCCCTTTCCCAACGATCCCAACGGTTTCAAATTCGAAAACTGGAAACAGATTGGCGCCGAGTTTCTAATTCGTGCTTCGTACACTGTTTCGGGCAATGATTTATCTCTAGAAATTTTGACCTATCATGTGCCCCGGGCCACTGTAGTTCTGGCCAAAAAATATCGTGGCAACCTGAGCAGCCTGCGCCGAATCGCGCACACGTTTAGCAACGATCTGCTGGAAGCGCTCACTGGAAAAAAAGGCGTTTTTCTATCCAAGGTGGTCGTCGCCAGCGATCGCTCGGGCAATAATTTCCGTGAAATTTATGTGATGGATTGGGACGGCACTGAAATACAAAAAATCACGAACCACAAGTCAGTGGCACTTTCCCCCAGCTGGTCGCCCGATGGAACAAAAATTTCCTACACCGCTTTTGTGCAGCGAACGCGCACTAAAACTAGAAACGCGGATTTGTTTTTGTACGAGCTTCTTACCGGCAAGCGCTGGCTGGTTTCATATCGTCAGGGTTTGAACTCGGGCTCTGCTTTCGCGCCAGATGGTCAATCGTTGCTTTTGACCTTGTCACAAAATGGAAATCCGGACGTTTATAAAATCGACACTGACGGAGCCATGGTGGCAAGACTCACCAATGGCCCGCACGGGGCAATGAATATCGAACCCACTTATTCACCCGATGGAAAAAAGATCGCCTTTTCCTCTGATCGCAGCGGTCAGCCAATGATCTATACCATGGATGCTGAGGGCGGAAATATCAAACGCCTGACCTTTGCTGGTCATTACAATTCAACTCCTGCATTTTCGCCCGACGGGAAAAAAATCACTTTTGCGGGATGGGAAACGGATCACTTCGATGTGTTCACCATGAATGTTGATGGCTCAGATATGGTCCGCATCACTTCGGCGAAAAAGCCCAACGGTCATTGGGCCATGAATGAAGATCCGGTATTTTCCGCTGACGGACGACTACTGATGTATTCGAGCGATCGCAGCGGCAGCAGTCAGATTTATATCTCCAATTTAGATGGTTCTGACGAGCGCCGAATCACCAATGATTCCCACAACTATTTTAAGCCCAAATGGTCAGTGAATATCGAGTGAACAGCGGCGTGCCGCATCGCTCCCTTGACCTCCTGGTGTGCAACGATTAATTCTTCGCTCACACATTCTTAACAGGAGTTGCCATTCGTGAATAGTATCGATCGAAGAAGTTTGTTAAAAATCGTCTGGATCTATTTAGCGGCCTCCGTCATCGTCTTGTTCAGTTTTCGTGGACAAGCAGATCTGGCTCCGAAACCAACTAAACACAAAGGAAAGAAAGACATGATCGCTGTTTTCGAAACCAACAAAGGAACTTTCAAAGTAAAACTCTTCGCCGACAAGGCACCAAAAACAGTGGAAAACTTTGTAGGTCTGGCCGAGGGCACGAAAGAATGGACCGATCCTGCGACCGGCAAAAAAGTTAAAAAACCATTCTACGACGGCTTAAAATTTCACCGAGTGATCCCTAATTTCATGATCCAAGGTGGAGACCCCCGCGGCAACGGAACCGGCGGCCCAGGCTACCAATTCGCGGATGAGTTCGGTGAAGGCTTGAAACACACCAAACCAGGAATGCTTTCTATGGCCAACGCAGGTCCGAACACCAATGGCAGCCAATTCTTTGTCACGGTGGCCGCAACTCCATGGTTGGACGGCAAACATGCCATTTTCGGCGAAGTCACCGAAGGCATGGACGTGGTCAACCAAATCGCTGTGGCAAAAACGACTCCAGATAATAAACCTCTGGAAGACATCATCATCAAAAAATTGACGATTCAGAAATAGTCCGCACCCCGTCCGGGGCCACCTCAGAAAGTTGATGTCCTTGAGGGCAGCAGCTTTCTGAGTGGTGTTTTGATACACCGGAATCAGTCCTCATTTTCTCGATCTGTAGAAATTAGAATTTCCATGCGGCGGTTTTTGCTGCGATTTTCTTCTGTGTCATTGGAAGCCACAGGCCGCTGATCCGCGAAAGATACCGCTGACATCTTGTGAGCTTCAACTCCGTGAACTCTGGATAGAAATCGGACGATTGATGCTGCCCGGGCACCGGCTAGCTCCCAGTTGGATTCGTATTGTCCACCCAAGACTGGTTGATTATCCGTGTATCCTTCAACGACAAGTCTATAGGGCACCGTTTTCAAAACATCTGCAAAAGAGCCAAGTGCTTTAGTAGCCGGTAGCCGCATTTTCGCAGAGCCTGTCGGAAAAAAAGCAGTCGCCGACAGCACAATCCGGACTCCGTGCGCATCGGATTTCACTTCGGGAACCAGCTCTCTTCGTTCCTTTTCGGACAGCCGAGACTCGATGATCTTTTGCAGTTCTCTTTGCAATTCATAGCGCAGATTGACCGTTTTCTTGACGGTGTCGATGCTATCGAACACGGCTCCGGAAGAACCGGCGCCTGTGGCATCGGAACCTGCGGGGCCCGCCACTGTGGCGAATATTTTCATGTAGTGGCGAATGGATTCCTGGAACTCTTTTTCTTTTTCCTCGTTGCGGTTGGACGTGGCGTACAAGACGACGAAGAATGCAAAGAGCAAAGTGATGAAGTCGGCGTAGGAGACCAACCAGCGTTCATGATTTTCATGCTCTTCGGTCTTTTTTCTTCTGGCCATTAATTGGATTTCTCGATGTAGGGTTTCAGTTTAATTTCCACCATGATGGGGGAGAGGCCCGCCAATATCGCCAGGCCACCCTCTAAGACCATTTCGCGTTCGCGAATGGTTTCGGAAATTTTCTTTTTTATTTTGTTAGAGATGGGAATGAAGACTAAGTTGGCGAAACCCACTCCGTAAACTGTGGCGACAAACGCCACTGCGATGCCCGCGCCCAGTTTGCTGGTGTCGGCCAGATTGCTCATCACATGGATTAGGCCCAGCACTGCGCCAATAATTCCTACCGTGGGGGAGAATCCTCCGGCATCGGCCCACACTTTTGCACCGGCGTTGAGGTTTTCTTCTTCCAACGTGATTTCTTGTTCGAAGATCTCTCGGACCACTTTCGTATCGAGGCCATCGATCACTGCCTTCATCACTCCTTGCATGAACGGATCTTGAAATTTGGCGATGCGGGGCTCAATGGCTAGAACAGATTCCTTTCGCGCTAGTCTGGCGCAGTCGATCAGCTCGGCCATGGAGGATTCATTTCTTGCGCTCGAAGATTTGCGGAAGGCACTTTTCATCAGTTCGACGGCCAGCTGCAAATCCCTTTTTCGCGATGACGCCACCACGGCGCCCAGTGTTCCTGTCAAAACGATCACGGCGGCTGCGAACTGAAGCAGCGAGCTAACATGTCCACCCTCGATAATATTCCCTAAGAGAATTCCACCGATGCCCAGAGCCAATCCTAAAAACGAAGTCATTTCCATCTTTTCAATCCCCTCAAGTGCATTCATTCTGCCACATTCGCTGAGTCGATGGTACCGAGGCCTTACGTGATCCTGGACTTTCGTACCAGTTGTACCTAGATTCAAAAGCGATCAATGTTTAGAACGTGAAGGAGCAAAATGGCCAAAGTGGTTGTCACTGGATCCAATGGATTTGTCGGAAGCTGGTTGGTACGAGCCCTGCTTCAGCAAGGACATGAGGTCCACGCCTTGGTTCGCAAGTCCAGTGACCTTTCAGAGCTGAATGGTGCGCAATGCGCATTTGATTTCGGTGATGTCACTGATTTGTCATCGCTGAAGGCTTCTTTCCAAGGAGCTGATGCCGTTTTTCATTTGGCCGGCTTGATCGCTTATCGAACCTCAGATCGTCCGCAAATGGAGCGGATCAATGTCGGTGGGACGAAGAATGTCATCGAAGCTTGTCTGTCAGAAAAAATACCTCGCCTGATTTATATGAGTTCAGTTTGCGCCATCGGTGCTGGCTTTTCACCCAAAGATATTTTAACGGAGGATTCTCCGTACAATATTCATCAATTGGATCTGGGATACTTCGAAACCAAACACAAAGCCGAACTTTTGGTTTCTGCGGCAGTTAAACAGCGGGGCCTTGATGCCGTCATACTTAACCCTAGCACGATCTACGGAGCCGGGGATGCGCGCAAAGGCAGTCGCAAAACTCAGCTGCAGGTCGCCCAGGGAAAATTTCCATTTTATACTTCCGGTGGCGTCAGCGTGGTCAATATCGAAGCCGTCATCGAAGCACTGATCACTGCTTGGAAAAAAGGAAAGACCGGCGAACGTTATATTTTATCCGGCGACAACTTGACTATACGCCAGTTGTTTTCGCTGGTGGCCAAGGCCGCAGGAGCCGAACCTCCCAAACATTGGCTGCCGTCGGTGGCCATTCATACGATCGGAACAGTGGGGGATCTTGTTGGTCGCTTCGGTTTGAAAAGCCCCATCAGTCGTGAAAATGCCTGGACGTCGACGATGTATCACTGGTTTGACAACTCTAAAGCCAAAAGGGAGTTGGGATTCAATCCCAAACCCGCCGAATATTCCATCGAGCAAAGTGTCGGCTGGATTCGCGAACAAGGCTTGTTGCAAAAGTCATAGAGGATGAAGGTCTTGGGTCGCACGGCAAAACTATTTTTAATCGTGATCATGGTGCTAGCCACTGGCGCACTGCTGATCGTGGCTTCGGTGATTTCATCCTTTCCAACCATTCAAGAAATCCGTGGATGCATCGTCACCAAAATGTATCAGCTAGAGTTGTGCCCAAAATCAGCCAACTATGTTCGCCTTTCAGAAGTTTCGACCAACCTACAAAAGGCCGTGGTGCTGACAGAGGACTCTTCTTTTTGGACCCATCAGGGGTTTGACTTCGAAGAAATGAAACGCAGTGTAGAGAAAAATATTAAAACGGGCGAATATAAGCGAGGTGGCTCGACCATCACGCAACAACTGGCGAAGAATTTATTTTTGACCGAAGAAAAGACGATGTTGCGCAAACTGAAAGAGGCCATCATCACCATTCGCCTGGAAAAAGTGCTCAGCAAAAAAGAAATTTTGGAAAAATATTTGAACGTCGTGCATTTGGGGAAAAACATATTCGGAGTCAAAGCGGCGGCAGAATATTATTTCCATAAGATGCCCTCGCAACTCTCGGTGGTAGAGTCCGCATTCTTGACTTTCCTTTTACCCAGTCCAGAAAAATATTCTGTCAGTTTTATTCATCATGAGCTGACCCCATTTGCGAAAATGCGTCTGGCCCAGATTGTTGACAATCTGTTTCTCTATCAGCGCATCACCGAAGTGGAGCATGACTCTGCAAAAGCAGACCTGACCGACTTTTTGCACCGAAATGATCAGCCGGAAGACGCCCTGACTCAAGAATTGAATGCAGAAGAAGAAACTGCGGAGCCCGAGGACGATTAGTTTAAGACCTTGTCGGCCAGGCGAACTGAGCACCATTTTACCAACAGATAAATGAGTAGCAGTAAATACGCCAAATTGAAAATCATCCATACATCAAATCCCGTGACCAAAATGCCGCGCACCATCCTTACAGCATGGGTCAGTGGAAAAATATAGGCCAAGTATTTCAATCCGTAAGGCAAGTGGTTGATGGGAAAATACGTGCCGCTAAACAGAGACATCGGAATAATCAGTCCAGAGCTCGGATAGATGATCTGATCATAGTTACGCACGAAGGTGGTGATCAGCATTCCGAAGCAAGAAAAAAACAAGCAGGAAATCGCCACGACACCCAGAGCCGGAATAATTCGCCAAGTTTCGATGAGGCCAAACATGCTAGCGACCAGAGAAACTCCCATGGCGCTGATGGTCCCCTTTGTGGCGCCCCAAAGCACTTCACCTAGCACGATTTCATGGGGCTCTATCGCAGTGGTTATTTGAGTGGCAAACAGACGCTGGAATGTGAGCTTAGAAAAATTGTCGTAAGTGGAAACGAAATAGGCGACAAACATGGAGCTCGTGCACAAAAGTGCAGGAAAGAAAAATTCTAAATAAGACATTCCGTCCATTGTGGCGACAAAAGATCCCAGGCCATACCCTACAGCTCCCAGGGTGAATAGGGGCTCGATCACAATCCATAGAAGCGACAGCATCCACGAGCGTTTGAACTGCAGAAAATTGCGATTCCACACCTGATAGACCAAGCCGGCCTGACGGTTCAATGTGATTTTTTCAGTGCGGGGCTCATTCCATCTCATCGGCTTTAGCATTAGAGAGGCTCCCCTCGAAGGTCATGACCCGCCAGCCGTAAAAACACATCATTCAAATTCGGCCGACGAATGGTGACCTGCTTGCTATGCACAACACCGAGAACATCTTGGCTTTTCTGATCTTGATCCAAATGCACATTGATCGAACGACCCATCACTTGATAACGAAATTTGTTTTCCCGTAAGCGCTCAAGATAATAGATCAGATCTTTCTGTTCCACTTGCAGCTCTACCACTTCGACGCCAATTTTCGAGGCGATCAAATAGGCCGGAGTACCCAGAGCCAGAATTTTTCCTTTTTCCATAATGGCGACTCGGTCACAAAGACGCTCGGCCTCTTCCATGTAGTGCGTGGTCAGTATAACTGTTCCCATTTCAGCCCGGATTTTTTCTAGGAACTCCCAAATCCACACGCGGACGTCGGGATCCAGACCCGCGGTGGGTTCATCTAAAAACAAAACTTCGGGATTGTTCATCATTCCGCGAGCCAAGGCCAGCCTTCGGCGCAATCCACCGCTGAGCTGCGGAATGAACTTGTCACGGTGTTCATCCAAGCGCATCAGTCGCAACAGATCCTCAGCACGACGTTTGGCCACGTCTTTATCGATCAACTGGTAGCCCGCATACAGCATGAGATTTTCGATGACTGTGAACTCTTCGTCCAAACCGTCATCCTGTGGAACCACGCCCACACGCGCTTTAATTTCACGGAAATTTTTCTTGGCGTTAAGACCGATGATGAAAAGTTCCCCCGCAGTGATCGTCGACGAGGCATACATCATTTTCATGATCGAAGACTTACCCGCCCCGTTGGGGCCAAGCAAACCAAAGATTTCACCCTGGTGGACTTCGAAGTCCACTCCGTCGACCACATTTTTGTCGGCGTATCTTTTAATCAGGCCTTTGGCTTCTATAACGGTTTTCAATCGTCGTTGATCTTATCTACGCGAGAGCGGTTGCGTTTGTGCGGATCCAAAGCCCGACAGCGCAAGCGGATGTGGTTTGGGGTCACTTCAATCAGTTCCTCATCATGAATCCATTCCATGGCTTGTTCCAAGGTCAGTGGCTTCACCGGCACTAAGCGAATCGCCTCATCAGCACTTGAAGTTCGAACGTTGGTTAATTTTTTCTCTCGGCAAATGTTCACTTCTAAATCGTTTTCTTTGGCGTGCTCTCCGACAATCATGCCGTTGTAGACTTCAGCCACTGGATGAACAAACATGCGGCCGCGCTCTTGCAATTTCCAGATTGCGTACGCTGTCGTCACGCCTTGGCGATCACTGATCATGGCACCGGTGTTGCGAGAGCTGATCTCTCCACGATAGTCATCCCATCCGTCAAACTGAGTGTTGAGAAGTCCAGTTCCGCGAGTGTCCGTCAAGAATTCCGAACGATAACCAATCAAACCACGCGACGGCACACGGAATTCCAAGCGAGTACGCCCTGAACCCTTATTGTTCATATTCATCATGACGCCTTTTCGGATGCCCATTTTTTCGCTCACAATGCCCGTGTAAGCGTCTTCGATATCGACGATAGCGATCTCGAACGGTTCTTGTTTCTTGCCGTCGACGTTTTTAAAAATAACCTGAGGTTTAGAAACGCAGAGTTCAAATCCTTCTCGGCGCATTTGCTCGATCAGAACGGCCAGTTGCAGTTCTCCACGACCAACGACTTTAAAAGACTCATTGGTGTTGGTTTTTTCTAGGCGCAATGCCACGTTGTGAAGCATTTCCTTTTCAAGACGCTCTAGAATCGTGCGTGAAGTGACTTTTTTCCCATCACGACCACCATAGGCACCATCGTTGACAGAAAAAATCATTCCGACCGTGGGCTCTTCCACACGAATGCGTGGCAGTGGTTTTGGATCCAATGGATCAGTGATCGTATCGCCGATACCGAAATCCTCGAGACCAGCCACGATGACGATGTCACCAGCACCGGCCTCTTGAACCGGAACCTGCTGATTCACTTGGTACTGGAACAATGCAGAGACTTTGACTTTCTTGCTAGTTTTTTCTTGCACGCAAAGAACTTCGTCACCCACGCGGATTTTTCCGGCGCGCATACGACCGATACCCAATCGACCCACGAAAGTGTTGTAGGACAAATTGGAGATCATCAGCTGCAAAGGCTCGTTCTCTGCAATTTTAGGAGGCGGAACCTCGTTGATGATTTTTTCGTAGAGCGCATTCAAGTTGGTGGTCTTAACATTCGGGTCCAAAGTCGCCCAGCCTTCACGGGCCACGGCATAAACAGGAACAAACTCAACTTGCGATTCCGAAGCATCCAAATCGATCATCAGATCGAAAATCTCATTCAAGACTTCTTGAATACGGGAATCTGGACGATCGATCTTGTTAATGCAGACGATGACCTTCAGATTTTGTTCTAACGCTTTTTTCAAAACGAAACGCGTTTGCGGAAGTGGTCCCTCGGAAGCATCCACCAGCAAGATTGCGCCATCCACCATGTTCAAAATACGTTCGACTTCGCCGCCGAAATCGCTATGTCCCGGAGTATCGACGATGTTGATTTTATAATCTTTGTACATGAACGAAGCGTTCTTCGCAGCAATCGTGATTCCGCGCTCCTTTTCAAGGTCCATGGAATCCATCAGACGATCGTCGACGTGTTCATTGTCGCGGAAAGTTCCGGCTTGTTTCAGAAGAAAGTCGACCAAGGTGGTTTTTCCGTGATCGACGTGCGCGATGATTGCGATATTTCGGATTTTTTTCGCGTCAAATAGCATTAGCCATGTCCTCCCATTAAAAAGCCATCGTTGGATGGATTCATCGATAGCTCATTTTGGTTTTGTTTCATTGTTTTAAAAAATATAAGGGCGGTCTGCAAAATATCTTCTGTCGACTTGGCCTGAAAAATACTTTTCCTAAATTGAGCGGCGCCAGAATACCCGGTTGAGTACCAGGCGGCAAACTTCTTTAGCTGAATATCGACCAGAACGGGCTCACAATGCGCCACAACGTACTGTCGGAGGCGTAAAAAAGTGGCTTCTAGATCGCGATCGATGGCCGGAATCGGGGCGGTGCCCCCTCGCAAGGCCAAAGAATCCTGGAAAATGAAGGGATTTTTGAGGGCTCCCCGACCAATCATGACCCCATCCAAACCGTAATCCGTCAGTCGTCGATTGGCTTGTTCGGCCGTCACGATATCGCCATTTCCCAAAATCGGAAGAGTGGCGTGAGCTTTGACGTTGCCGATGAACTCCCAATCCGCCAGTCCTTCATAGCCCTGAGCACGAGTGCGGCCATGAATCGCGACCCAGGCGATGCCCTCATCGGCGGCCAATCTCACCACCTCGATCGCATTCCGCGAAGACTGATCCCAGCCGGTTCTGATTTTGATGGTCACCGGAATTTTCACCGCGGCAACCACAGCTTTGAGAAGAGTGCGCATCGCCGGCAGATCCTTCAGCATGGCAGAGCCCGCGCCTTTTTTCACGACTTTGGGAACTGGACAGCCGAAGTTCAAGTCAACGAAGTCTGCGCCCTTAGACTCGACAAATTGAGCGGCATGGGCCACGTGCTCAGGCTTTTCACCAAAAAGCTGTAGGCCGACAGGTCTCTGTGAATCATCGAAACTCATCAGCGATTCGGTGCGCTTGGATTTGTATTCAAGGCCGGTGGCTGAAACCAGTTCGCTGATCACGACTCCCGCACCCATCTCGCGCATAAAAGAGCGAAAGGCATGATCTGTAATCCCGGCCATCGGCGCCAAAACAAAGGGATTTTGTTTCAACGCTTGGACCGGATTTTCTAAAAGCGAGCGGGTGATATTTTGCATGCGAGCACGGGTTCTAACAGGCTGATTCCTGAAAGAAAAGGCCGCGTTTCAAAGATCAGTGTTTTGTGTGATTTTTATCATTCGATTTTCGGTCGCTGAAGGCATCAGGAGCCGCTTTGGCAGACCCCCGGGCCGGTACAGGTCTTGAAAAGGGAACGGCGACCCTGGGATCGCCGTCCGGAACGGATTCCTCTCGCTTAAAGAGAGGAGTTTACCATGTCAAAAACAAGATGTGGTACCTATCGGAACTGGTTTGAAAAACTTGAGCGCATTTTGCCATTAATTCTGTTGGCTGCTCAAATCATTCAAATCGTGATTTCGATCGTTCAGCATTCGGGCTAAGAATTTTTCGTCTGTGGGTTTTTGACATGAAAGTGTGGCTTAAAACTGCGATTTTTTATGGAGGAAACTCGGTGATCCTGGGGTCACTTCCAAGACAATTCGTGACGGTGTTTCAAACTGACATCACCGTGACATTTTTTTGAACTGATTCGTCTCATAACAAGATTCCTTCAACTTTGGTCCAGCGGTGACCGATACATTGCCTGTATGTTGAAACTAATAACCGCGATCTTTATAGCTTCTAGTTTTCTGATTGCCTGTAGTGATGCCAAGGTTTCTGTCAGCGGCCTTAAGGCCATTGGTGGCATTCAGGCCACGGCTCCCCCTTATTTTCAGGTCGGCGGAAGTCGCTCAACTCTGGTGAACGGCGCAAATGCAATGACGGTACAAGTGAGTGGAAAAGGGCAACAAATCCTTGCCAATGGCGGATACACACTGGTCGTGGAGGTGGTGCGATGAGTTTTTCAATCCTAAGGAAATTTTTAGTTCCATTGATATCTCTTAGCTTTGCAGTACCTGCATTGGCCGTGGGAAGCCCTTCTAGTTCTATATTTAGCGTCAACGGATATCTGGCATCGAGTGGTATTCCCGCAGTAGGCCCACAGACCATCGTTTTATGGTTGGAAGATATCTCTGGTAGTGGCTGTTATGTTTACAGCGAAACCCAGAACATCAATATTTTGGCTGCAGCCAATGGTTATTTTTCGCTGCAAGTGGGCACCGGCAGCCCCCAAGCTGGGGTGACCAACTTAGTCAATGCTTTGAATTTGTCAAACACGCTCATTCCCGGATTTACCACTCCCGCAATGAGCGGCGGAGCTTGCACCGTGAACGGCGCCTCTGCTCAATGGGTGGTTGCAATCACCCTCAATGGCACGGCAATGGGAACCGTAGCTGTCACGGCTTCTCCGTTGGCACTGAATGCCGTGCTAGCACAGACGGCCACTGCCTCTCCAAATACGGGTTTCGTCGTTTCAGGGCCCGGCTCGGGACCAGTAACTTTGATGGCACCATCAGGACCGCCCACCACGTTTACTTTTCCCCTTGGCCTTGGCTCCAACAACTATGTGCTTAGCACCAATGGCGCAGGCGTGACACAATGGTCGGCACCAGCGACAATACTTCCTACCTTATCGGTCACCGGCGCCGAAACAGTGGCCGGTGCCACCGCCATGAACGGCGGAGCCACCATTTCTGGAGGGGCTCTGGCGATGAGCTCGCAGAATATCACAGGAGTTGGCGCCGCAATCTCTGGCAATGGCGCATTGACCGTAACTGCTGGTGGCACCAATCAAGTACTTAACCTAAGCTCTTCTGGCAATGGTGCCGTGATGACCTATAATGGAAACGGGGCTCAGTTCGCAGTCCTGGACGGTGGTCCTTTGACAGTGAATCATATCTCCGTCAAAGGGGCCCCCACTGGCACTTCGCCGGTGATTCAGGCAACCGGTTCCGACACGGATATCAATATTACTCTGACACCTCAAGGTGCGGGTAAGACGATTTTCTCCAGCGGAAACGTCGGTATCGGAACTACAGTGCCAGCAAGCACGCTAAGTGTGAATGGAACAATTCAGTCCATGGCCGGTGGTTATAAATTTCCAGATGGAACAATGCAAAGCACAACAGCGACAATG
Source organism: Deltaproteobacteria bacterium (assembly GCA_013286585.1). Classification (GTDB taxonomy): domain Bacteria; phylum Bdellovibrionota; class Bdellovibrionia; order Bdellovibrionales; family Bdellovibrionaceae; genus CAIYID01. Next base: position 3,374 of record JABDFK010000004.1, on the reverse strand, counting down.
GCATGGTCCAGCCTAACCGGGCCAGTCGCTGCTGTGGTACGAACCGGATACCTATTGACGGACGGTGGTGCCGCCCAGACTGTGACTCTTCCGGGCGCATGCTCTCTGGGCGATCACATAATTCTTATTGGCGGCGGCGCATTTCCATGGACAGTCACAGCAAGCGCCGGCCATCTCCTGTCTAAAGATGGTGTGGGGATGACTTCACAAACCTCATACAGTAAAAACGATAGCCTGACACTGGTTTGCACCAACACGAGCGGATTTTGGCAGATGCAAGCCTCGTCCACCCCGGCGCTCCTGTCTGCTTGTCCCGTCGGTACTATTTTCGCTTATGCGAGTAACGGCAATGGCGGGTTTCAAATTCCTCAGGGCTGTCATACTTTCACCGTCGAAGCTTGGGGAGCTGGCGGCGGAGGCGGTTCAAATCCCGGAGCCAACGGCGGCGCCGGCGGTTATTCCACGGCCACATTCACAGTCCACGACCCGAACATTATTTACATGCCAGCGGTCGGTTCCGGAGGATCGGCTGCCAATAATGGTGGCGGCGGAGGCGGAAACAGTAACGGCGGCAATGGCTACAACAATGGTGGTGGCTCATCGGCAGCCAGTGGTGGCGGAGCAACTGCTTTATTATTTATGGTGAGTGCTCAACCGTTGATCGTTGCAGGTGGCGGTGGCGGCGGAGGGCAAACAGTTAGTGCCTATGGTGGTTCAGGCGGCGGCGGCGGAGTCTCTGTCGGTAACCCCGGTTTTACTGGTAATGGAATTAACGCCGGCGGCGGTGCTACCGCAGCATTTGCCGGAGGTGGCATCGCAGGCGGCGGCGGCAATCCTGGAATGTCCGGAACCGGTTCGACCGCCAATTTTGGTTACAACGGTAGAGGTGGCAGTGGTGGCGGGATGTCCGGAATGGGCTTCGGCGCGGGCGGAGGCGGCGGAATTAGCGGCGGCGGCGGTGGCGGTGCGGGAAGTTCAGGTACCGGTGGTAGCGGTGGTGGTGGATCTAGCTTTTATACCGGATACAATGCGGGCACCCAGAGTGGAACGACCCAAGCCAATGGCAATGCGGCGGTGGCTTTCTCTGACGCAAACTATGCGACCTATGGTTCGGGAATGAGCGCTGGAACTGGTGGGAACGGAAGTTCGAGTAGTCCCACCCAAGGTGGCAGCGGTCTATTGCTAATCACAATTAATAACTAAAACCAAGTCACACGCCCCTCCAACTGCCGCAGTGGCTTGGGGGGTTCGTGATCCGGGAAGCCAATCGCTACTGCACAGAGCAGCTCTAAGTCAGTCACTCCCAGAAATTGATTCACTTCATCTTTGATTTCTAACGGTGCCCCCATGGTGCAGCACCCAAGTCCTTCAGCAACGCAGGCCAGATTGATATTTTGCACAGCCATATAAACGCTTCCCATACTAGTAAGATCTTTTTCCTCCGGCGAGTTCTGCGAGTAACAGAAAACCACCACCGGTGCATCGCCCAAGGTGTAGAAAAACCTTTCAGTGAACTGATACAACGAAGGCTTCAGCCGCTGCTGCAAAACATCTTTGATTCCCAGCCAAGATTTCTGCGAATATTTCAGATACTCCTCGCGCTTTTTTCCGGTGACGACGAAGAATCTCCAGTTCTGTCGATTCTTGCCACTGGGAGCGTGCATTCCGGCGTTCAGAATTTTTTCGATGGTGGCTTTCGGTGGCATATCAGGCTTGAATTGGCGAATCGACTTTCTTGACTCGACGAGCTTATAAAAGTTTTCTCTTTCCTCTGCACTAATCATTGAAATCTCCGCTCTAAGGTCTGTAGAATCGCAATATGTCCGCATCATCGCGTTTTTGGATTCTATTTTCAACCTTGATGGCGATTTCCGTCTCTCTAGCTGCGATTAATTTCAATGACGAGTGGCGCGAGCAGATCCGTGAGCATCTGCTTCCCAACAAACGCGAGATTTTGGCCAAAGCCAGCGGCGACCTTCTGGGCACTGGCCGTGCCTTCACGGTCTTGAAGGTAAAAAACCAAGACAACATCAATATTGAAGTCTACGAAAACGATCCGGCATCTGGAAAAACTTTTTTCAAAGCTCGGGCCATTCTACCCGAACGCCGTGACGGCCTATTTAAATACAAAGGCAGCGCCACCAATCTGCTACTTCTAGACGTAGAAAACAGCAAGGGCCTTGAGATCATTGCACCTAGTTTCGATGAAAACCTGGTGCCGCGATTGCACATCTACAAATTCAACGACATGACCAGCTCGCTGGATACGATCACACCCGACGCCCTGAAAAACTAAATGTTGCTCAGTTCAGTTTTTTCCACTCCGCAAACAATATAGAGAACTTGATCTCTAGTTAAATTCACAGCGGCATCGATTTTGCTGAACTGGGAAAGATTGGCCGTGAGTACACCCAGGGCCTGTCCACAACGGTCCGGGAGTCCGAAAATGGGATACAAGAAAATTAAATTGGAATTTCGGCATGAGGCACAGTTGGAACAAACCATGATTTATCTCTGCGGAATGATTCGTCAGAGCGCGATTCGCAGGTGTTGGACCCATAAGGAGTTGGCCTTGCTGCTTGGCACATCACAGGGGTGTGTTAGTCGCGTGATCCGCGCCAAAACCGACGATTTGACGATCAATCAGCTTTTCCGATATCTGGTGATTTTGGAGCCCGATTTCAAAATTTTAATTTCAATTTGAGGGTTCGGGGGCGTCCGGCTTTGTTTTGCCCAGCTTTTTGCTGAGTTCACGCCAACTTCTACCGGCGCGGGCTTTGGGATCTAACTGAAATTTAGTCACCGCTTTCAAGTGGGAGGTATAGTCCTCCGAAAACTGGTGAGTGCCATCATTGTGACTGACGAAGAATAAATAGTTAGACGTGGCTGGGTGAACCGCCGCCAACAGCGCTTCTCGGCCGGGACTGGCGATGGGCCCTGGCGGCAACCCGCGAATCACGTAGGTGTTGTAGGCCGTGGGTCTTGTGATGTCAGCCCTAGTGATATTGATTTCAATTTTTCCTGCTTCCATGGCTTTACCGTAGATGATTGTGGGGTCGGTTTGCAGCAACATGCCTTTGTGCAAACGATTGTGGAAGACTGAAGATATCAGTGGCCGCTCTTCTGGAGCGCCAGTTTCTTTTTCTACGATACTGGCCAATGTAGTGATTTTATGCCGACTCCAGTTCTCACTGGCGGGAAGTGCTGATTGAGCCTCGATCTCTTGGTAGACCGCCTTGTAGTGCGCCACCATTTGCATCAGTATAGTTTTGTAGTCGGTGTACTTCGTGAATTTATATGTTTCCGGAAATAAATATCCTTCCAAGGAGCTTCGCTCTTCTCCTAACTGACTGCGAACAAAATCAGGATCGCGA